>JAPLNQ010000072.1 GCA_026401075.1 Planctomycetia bacterium | reverse complement strand
TGGTACCAGCGACGGCTACAGCGAGGTCTACCGGATCGACGGCCCGCTCGACCTGACGGCCCTCTGGGATCTCTACAAGCTGCCCGGCTTCGAGAAACTCCACGACAAGCCCTTCATCCCACGGTTGCCCCGTGGTCTCGAGCGGCGGCGTGGCGACATCTTCTCCGCCATCGCGGCGGGGGACATCCTGCTGCATCATCCCTACGAATCGTTCGACCCGGTCGTGGAATTTGTGACGAGTGCCGCCAACGATCCCCGCGTGCTCGCCATCAAGCAGACGCTCTACCGCACCAGCGGCGACTCTCCCATTTCGCGGGCACTGATCACGGCAGCGGAGTCGGGCAAGCAGGTGACGGCGCTGGTGGAACTCAAGGCCCGCTTCGACGAGGCCAACAACGTGAACTGGGCGCGGCAGATGGAACGCGCCGGCGTGCACGTCGTGTTCGGATTCCTCGACCTGAAGACCCACTGCAAGGTGTCGATGGTGGTGCGGAACGAGGGGCAGCGGCTCCGCCGCTACGTTCATCTGGGCACTGGCAACTACAACCCGACGACGGCGTCGACCTATACCGATCTGGGCCTCTTCACCGCCGACGAGGCGATTGCCGAGGATGCGTCGGCGCTGTTCAACCTGCTCACTGGCTACTCGCAGGGGCATGCCTGGCGGAAGCTGGTCGTGGCCCCCAACGATCTCCATCGGCGCACGCTCGAACTGATCGAGGAGCAGACGCAGCGGGCGCTCGCCGGCCGGCCGTCACGGATCTTCGCGAAGCTCAATTCGCTCGTGGATCATACCGTGATCGAGGCGCTCTATCGGGCCAGTGCCGATCGACATCGTCCCGCGGGGCATCTGTTGCCTGCGGCCGGGAGTGCGGGGCCTGAGCGAGACGATCCGCGTTCGCAGCATCGTCGACCGGTTCCTCGAACACAGTCGCATCTATGTCTTCGGCCCCGACGACGACGCGAAGGTCTATCTGTCGAGCGCCGACTGGATGCCGCGAAACTTCTTCCGCCGGGTCGAACTGATGTTTCCGGTGCTCGCGCCGGAACTGTCATCGCGAATCCTGAAGGAGATCATCCCCGTCTATCTCGCCGACAACATGCGTGCCCGGCAACTCGATGCCGAAGGCGTGTTTCATCTCCTCCATCCCGCGCCGGGGGAGACGCCGGTGCGGTGCCAGATCCAGATGCTCGAGCAGGCTGTGCCGGAGGCGGAGGCGTTCGGAGGGTCGGCAGTGGTGGCCGGCGAGGGGGCGGCAGTGGGGCTGACGGGCTCCTCTGGCGGCGGCCGGGGCCGCTCTGCCGCGGGCAAGACTCGAAAGTCGCGGAGCTAGCCGAGCTGGCCGTGGCCGGCAAAGGGGCGACCCTGAACTTTGTCTTCTGCCTGCTACAATCATGGGCTTGTCGTTCCGTCGGGAGCGTGATGTCCGGCGGCCCATTTCTCCAGAGCCCATTCGATGGCGGAAGACCACTATCAGATGCTCGGCGTGCCGAAATCGGCATCGGCAGAGGACATTCGCAAGGCCTATCGCGAACTCGCGCGGAAGTACCATCCCGATCTTCATCCCGATGACGATGCGGCGAAGGAGAAGTTCAAGAAGGTACAGACGGCCTTCGACGTGCTCAACGATCCGAGCAAGCGGGAGATGTATGACCGCTACGGCAGTTCGTTCGAGGGCGTGGGGGCGGGTGGTCCCGGCGGTGGCTGGGCTGGTGGAGGCGGTGGCGGCCGCGGACCTTTCCCTGGCGCGGGCGGATTCCCCGGCGGCGGTGAGATCGATCTGGAGAGTCTCTTCGGCGGCGGCGGAGGCTTTGCCGATATGTTTCGCGGCGCCGGGGGTGGCGGTGGTGCCGGTGCCGGCGGCCGTGCGGGCCGTGGCCGCAAGCGGGCCACTCAGGTGCCTGGTGAGGATCTGACCGCTCGCATCGAGGTGCCGTTCAAGCTGGCGATCGAAGGGGGCAAGACCGACGTGCGGATCGACCGCGAAGGCAAGGCTGAAACGATCAGCGTGACGATCCCTCAAGGGCTGCCGGACGGCGCGCGGATGCGGCTCCGCGGGCAGGGGCAGCCGGGATCGGGTGGTGGGCCTGCGGGCGATCTGCTCCTGGAAGTGGGCGTGGAGTCGCATCCCGTGTTTCATCGCGACGGCGACACGCTCGAACTCACGCTGCCGGTTTCCCTCGCAGAAGCGATCGAGGGCGCGAAGGTGGATGTGCCCACGCCGTGGGGCACGATCAGCCTCCGCATTCCTGCCGGCACATCCGGCGGTCGCAAGCTCCGCGCGGCCGGCATGGGCGTGCGGCATTCCAATGGGGCGAAAGGTGACCTCATCGCCGAGGTGCAGATCATGCTGCCCGAGTCGGCTGATCCTGAGGCGGTCGCGCGGCTGCTCGAAGCCGCGAAGGTGGCTGCCGGATCGGCCACGCCGCGGCCGCAGCTGCGGTGGTGATGGCTCGAGCCGCCGGCAGCGCCGGCTTTCCACGTGCCGCGAGGCTCTTGTTGCCGGGCGACTTTGCGCGAGTGTTCGCCGTGCGGCGAAGTGCGGCGAGCGGGCCGCTGGTGCTCTACGCCTGCCCGGCCTTGAGTGCCGCGCAGCCGGCGCGGCTGGGGCTTTCAGTGTCGAGTCGGATCGGCAACGCGGTGGTTCGCAACCGCTGGAAGCGGCGGCTGCGGGAGGCGTTTCGCCAGGTGCGGGCGCGAGCAGCACTGCCCCATGGCAACGACTTCGTCATCGTGGTGCGGTCGGGTGCCGTGCCTGCGGGAGCCGCCGGAGCGAGGCAGGTGGAGGAGATGATCTGCGATCTTGCAGCCCGTGTCGTGGCCCGGCCCGCGTATGCGGCGGCTGCCGCTGCAACGCGGCAGGGAACGGCACCGCAGCCGACTACCGAGCCCCCACGCCGCCGGAGGTGATGCATGTCGTGGCTGCACGCGGCGTGGCGGACCGCAGGTCGGGCGTGCGACCGCGCGGCATCGGCGGTGCTCATCGGGATCGTCATTCTCTACAAGCTGACACTCAGCCCGCTGCTCGGCCGGCATTGCCGCTTCCAGCCGACCTGCAGCAGCTACTTTCGGCAGTCGGTCGAAAAACATGGTGCCATCCGCGGCAGCCTCCGCGGCTTGGCCCGCATCGGCCGCTGCCATCCCTGGCATCCGGGCGGCTACGACCCGCCGTGACGTCGTGCATCGTTGTCCTCGCTGAATACGGTCACAGGAGGGGCTACCCATGCCCCATGAGCCGGCGTTGCTGACCAGCGCAGGCAGGATGCCGAAGCGGAGGCGATCTGGCTAGCGCAGTCAGCATCGAGAGAGCGAAGCCCAGGATGGGCGCAGCGAACGTCCGGCGACGGGGCATGGGTAGCCGCGAACTACGCTGGCTTCTGCACCAGTTCCAGCAGCCGGCCGGGCGAACCCATGATGTTGTAGCCGGCATCGACGTGGAGGATCTCGCCGGTGATGCCGAACGAGTCCTTCGAGAGCAGCCAGGCGCCGGCCTTGCCCACCTCGTCGTGCGTGATGTTGCGGCCCATCGGTGCCATCCGCTCGTAGAGGCCGAGCATCTCATCGACCCCAGCGCCGCGGCCGGCGAGCGTGCGAACCGGGCCCGCGCTCACCGCGTTGACGCGGACGCCAGCGGGGCCGAGGTCGTAGGCCATGTATTTCACGCAGGCGTCGAGTGTCGCCTTGCAGACGCCCATGATGTTGTAGCCAGGCACGACCTTCTCACCGCCGAAGTAGGTGAGCGTGAGGATCGAGGCGTCTTTGGAAAGGATTGTCCGGCAGAGGCGGCCGACGGCCAGCAGGCTGTAGGCGCTCGTCTCCATGGCGGTGCGGAAGCCCTCGCGGCTACAGTTGGTGGTCTCCCCCTTGAGGTCGTCGAGTGGGGCATAGGCGATCGAGTGCACGACAAAGTCGATCGTGCCAAACTCCTGCTTGGCCCGGTCCATGACGGCGGCGATCTGCTCGTCGCTGGAGACGTCCATCGGCACCAGGAACTTTGCGTTCGGCTCGGGATCGGTGAGTTGGGCCACGCGGCGGCGGTTTCGCTGCCGCTCGTCGTCGGGGCGGTCAGGGAGGTGGGAGAAGCCGATCTGGCCGCCGCCCGCGAGAATCTCCTTGGCGATGGCCCAGGCGAGCGAGTGATCGTTGGCGACGCCGAGAACAAGACCCTTCATGCCATCGAACCTGCCCATAGGAATCCTCGATTAAAAGTGGTGTCGTGTGCGAAGGAGGAAATGTAGCCGGTCTGCCGGAATCGCTCAACGCGGCGTGTGGGCCGCGGGCCTTGCCGGGCGGTGATCCGACGAGTAAAACTGTTGTCGTTGCCTCGTTAGCTCAATTGGTCAGAGCATCTGACTCTTAATCAGAGGGTTCTTGGTTCGAGTCCAAGACGAGGCACTCAAGCTCCGGGTTGGCATCCGTGAAGAAAGCCGTGAAGAAGGCGTTGATCGTTGGCGTATCGGGGCAGGATGGTGGATATCTCGCCAGCCTGCTGCTCGAAAAGGGCTACGAAGTTCACGGCACGTCCCGAGATCCCGACCGGGCCTCCTTTTCCGCCCTCAGGTCGCTGGGCATCGCGGACCGTGTCG
>JAPLNQ010000049.1 GCA_026401075.1 Planctomycetia bacterium | reverse complement strand
GTCATCAGCCGGTGGGCGGAGGCAACGCGATGTTCAACCTGCTCTATCGCTCGGCCTTCGGCGAACGCAACCTTGCCGCAGCGAAGCTCGTCGATGAACGGCCGATGCACCACACCTTCGGCTTGCCGGACGCCCGGATCATCGCGCCGTGCGATCCGGCCCGATCGGTGCTCCATGCGCGAATGTCCCGACGCGGTCCGGGCCAGATGCCGCAGCTGGCGACCAACGCGGTCGACGAGGCGGGGCTGGCCGTGGTGCGGGCGTGGATCGAATCGCTGGAAGCACCGCCCCTCATCGATGCCGTCGGGCAGGCCAGGTAGGCCTGCCGAGGCCCGGGATCGATGCCGACCCCATTCCCAGAGAGGACCGACACATGAATGTTCAGACGGCTTTTTTTCCGCAGGCGTGGGCCCGCGCACTCGTCATCGCGGTGGCCGCGGCCGGCCACGCGGCCGGAGCCGAGGTCGCGGTCTTCTCGCAGGACGGCTTCACCGACGGCATCGAGGGTCCGGCGTGTGATCGCGACGGCAATCTCTTCTGCGTCGGATTCCGGGACGCCCGCACCATCGGCCGCGTCACGCCCGACGGCCGTGCAGAGCCGTTCGTCGAGCTGCCGGAGGGGAGCGCCGGCAACGGCATCCGCTTCTCCCCCGACGGGGCCGCGATGTTCGTCGCCGACTACAAGGGCCACAATGTCCTGCGGATCGACCTCGCGACGCGGGCCGTGACGGTCTTCGCCCACGACGACAGCATGAGCCAGCCCAACGATCTCGCCATCGCCCCGAACGGCACGCTCTATGCGAGCGATCCGGACTGGCCCACCAAGACGGGCCGCGTCTGGCGGATCGATCGCGACGGCCGGGCCCACGTGGCGGCGGCCGACCTCGGCACGACCAATGGCATCGAGGTGAGCCCGGACGGCCGGAAGCTCTACGTCAACGAGACCCTGCAGCGGACGATCTGGGTCTTCGACATCGCCGCCGACGGCACGCTCGCGAACCGCCGGGAATTCGCCTCATTTCCGGACCACGGCTTCGACGGCATGCGGTGTGCCGCCGACGGCACGCTTTACTGCACCCGGATCGGCAAGGGCACGGTGGTCGTGCTGTCGCCCGCCGGTGCCGTCGTCGAGGAGATCGACGTGCTCGGAAACGCGCCGACGAACCTCACCTTCGGCGGGCCCGACCGCCGCACCGTGTATGTGACGGAGGCCAGGGGGAAACGGATCGTGTCGTTCCGCACGACGCGTGCCGGCCGCGAGTGAGGGGGCGTCACGCCAGCACTTCCTTGATCACCCGGCCGTGGACGTCGGTGAGCCGACGCTCCGCGCCGTTGTGCCGGAAGGTCAGCCGGGTGTGGTCGAGCCCCAGCAGGTGGAGGATCGTGGCGTTGAAGTCGTAGAGCGAGAGCTTGTTTTCCACCGCTTTCATCCCGAGTTCGTCGGTGCCGCCGTGGCTCACCCCGGGCTTCACTCCCGCGCCGGTCATCCAGCATGTGAAGCCGTCGGGATTGTGGTCGCGGCCCTGGGCGCCCTTCTGGAAGAACGGCATCCGGCCGAATTCGGTGCACCAGACCACCAGCGTTTCATCGAGCAGGCCGCGCTGCCTGAGATCCTTGATGAGGGCCGCCGTCGGCTGGTCGAGGATCGCCGCGTGGACGTCGTACTGTTCCTTGAGCTTCGTGTGGCCGTCCCAATTGAGTGCGCCGCCGCTGGCGTAAGCGCCGTTGAAGAGCTGCACGAACCGCACGCCCCTCTCGACGAGCCGCCGGGCGAGGATGCAATTCCGTGCGAAGGCGGCCTTGATCGGATTCGACGGGTCGTCGGCCCCGTAGGCGGCGAGCGTCGCCGCCGTCTCGTTGGAGAGGTCGTTGAGTGCCGGCATCGAGAGCTGCATCCGGGCCGCCATCTCGTAGCTGGCGATGCGGGCGGCCAGGGCCCCATCCTCGGGATGCTGTTCCAGGTGGCGGGCATTCATCAGGACGAGCAGCTCGCGGGTGGCACGGTCGGTTCCGGGCCCGACGCCGCTGGCGGACCGCAGGTGCCGCACGGGCTTCGCCGCGCTCAGGGTCGTTCCCTGGAACTCCGCCGGCAGAAACCCCGGCCCCCAGTTGTTGCCGCTGGCCTGCGGGATTCCGCGCGGATCGAGGATCGAGACGAAGGCGGGGAGGTCCTGGTTCTCGCTGCCCAGCGCGTAGGTCACCCAGGAGCCCATGCTGGGGAACCCGTCGAAGATCGACCCCGTGGAGAGGAAGTTTTCCGCCGGGCCGTGGGTGTTGGTCTTGCTCGTGAGCGAGTGGACGAAGGCGATGTCGTCGGTCAGCTCCGCGAGGTGCGGGATCAGTTCGGAGACCCATTTGCCGGTCTGGCCGCGGGGTTTGAACTCGTACTGGGGCCGGGCCAGGTTGCCGGCCGGCCCCTGGAACGTCAACGCCGGCCCGCCGGGCATCGGCTTGTCGTCCCACTTCACGAGCTCCGGCTTCCAGTCCCAGGTTTCCAGCTGGCTCACGGCGCCGGCGCAGAAGATCACGAGCACGTTCTTCGCCCGCCCAGGAAAGTGCGGCGGCCGCGGCGCGTAGGGGTGGGCCGGATCGATCGCCGGCCCCACCGACCCGGTGGAGGCGAGCAGCCCTTCACTCGCCAGCAGGCTCGAGAGCGCGATCGACCCGAGCGCCGAGGCCGAGTCGCCGAGAAAGCCGCGGCGGTGGAGCATGTGCCGTCCGCTCGCGGTGAGGTGTTCCAGAGATGCCATGCGGAGGTCTCCCACGCCAAGTGGCCGGCGCGAATTCGGGGGATGCGACGTCAGGGGATGAAGAGGAACTCGTTGGAATTGAAGATCACGCGGCACAGAGCCGCAAGGCCGTGCTCACGGACGACCGCCTCGGCCGCGGCGGCTTCCACCGCATCGGGCGGCCGTGAAAAGGCTAGTTCGAAGGCCCGATCGATCCGCCGGCGGCCGGGAGAGTCCGCGGGCGGATTCGCCGCGGAAATCGCGGCCACGTCGGCCTCGACGCGGGCGGCGAACTCGCGTGACTCCTCAATCGTGAACGGGCTGTTGAAGAGGTTGAGGGCCTGGATCGGGGTCGTCGACTGCCGCCGCCGCGGCTGCGACTGCCCGGCATCGGGGCAGTCGAACGCGCCGAAGACGTCATCCAGCTCCATCCGCACCTTGTGGGCATAGATCATCCTGCGCCGCCCCGAGGCGTCGAACGACTCGATGGGCAGAAAGCCGGAGAGACCGCCGCGTGAGTTGAACAGGCTGAAGCCGCGGCCTCCCATCTCGGGATTCAGTCGGCCGCTCACGGCGAGCATCGTGTCGCGGATCGTCTCGGCCTCCAGCCGCCGCGGCGGAAACCGCCAGAGCAAACGGCTCTCCGCATCCGCGCCGAGCCCGGCCGTGTTCGCGGCCCCGGACTGCCCGTAGGTGGCCGACGACACGATCAGCCGGTGCAGGTGCTTGATCGACCAGCCGCTGCTCACGAACTCGTCGGCGAGCCAATCGAGCAGCACGGGATGGGTGGGCCGCGATCCGTTGCGGCCGAAGTCGTTCGCGGAGTCGACGAGCCCCGTGCCGAAGTGCCACTGCCAGATGCGGTTGGCCATCACCCGGGCCGGGAGCGGATGCCGCGGATCGGTGAGCCACGCGGCGAGCGCCGCCCGCCGCTCCCGCTCGGGGGCGTCGGCCGGGAGGGCGACCGGTTCGACCAGCCCGGCGAAGGCGGCGATCGACCGGGGGGGCAGTTCCTCGCCGCGCTGCTCGGCATCGCCGCGGGTGAGCAGGTGCACGGGATGGGGCTTGCGGAAGGATCCCGCGAAGACCCGCGTGCCGCGGATCGCGGCTTGCAGCTCCTCCCGCAGCCTCTTTTTCTCCAGTTCGGCCGCCTCGCGGGCCTGCCGCTCCGCGGGCGAAAGCTCGGCCGCCGCCTCGTCCCCGGGCTTCGCGTTGAATGCCTCGCGGTCGGTCGCATCGGCGACCAGCGTCCAGGGAGCGTCGTCTCCCGCGGCCGCCGAGACCTCGATCCGGTAGGCGGTCGGCATCCGGTCCTTGTATTCCTCGGTGCGATCACGCGCCCAGCAGATCCGCTCGATCATGGCCGGCTCGTCGAATTCGATCGTCACCCACGCTCCCTGCCGGGTGGAGGCGATCCAGCTGCGGCTGTTGCCGTATTCGCCGTCGTTGACGTGGTCGAGTTCGTGGACGCCGGCGCTGATCAGGCTGCCGGAGGCGGAGGCCTTCGCGCCGGCCGAGGCCAGGGCCACGTTGTGCCCCTCGACATCGAAGACCTGCAGTTCGTCGATGCACGGCTCGAACCCGCCGTTCGTGTCGAGGATCGTGAACCGCAGCCGCTTCGCCCTGACGGGGGCGATGCGATCGGTGTTGAGCGAGGGCGTCACGGCCGCGCGGGGGGTGCCGGAGCCGACGAGCGGCTCCAGTTCCGCCAGCCGCATCTGAGCCGCCTCGAATTGCTTCCGCATCCGGACGGCCGCCGGCGTCGCCAGGGTCCGCTCGCCATATCCGACGCCGGCGAAGAAGGCCTGCAGCGAGTAGTAGTCGCGGGCGGTGACGGGATCGAACTTGTGGTCGTGGCAGCGGGCGCAGCCCACCGTCAGACCGAGCACCGTCTCGCTCGTGTTGACGATGATGTCGTTGAGGGCATCCTGCCGGGCCGCCCGCTTCGACGCCTCGTCCTGGCCGATCTGGCCGGGCAGCAGCACCGCGGCGGTGACCAGAAAGCCCGTCGACGCCTCCTTGCCGGGCTCGGCCCCGGCGATCTGCTCGCGCACGAAGCGGTCGTAGGGCACGTCGTCGTTGAAGGCCGCGATCACGTAATCGCGGTACGGCCAGGCGGTGGGCCGCTCCGTGTTGACCTCGTAGCCGTGCGTGTCGGCGTAGCGGACGACGTCGAGCCAGTGCTGGGCGAACCGCTCCCCATACCGCGGCGACGCGAGCAGTTCCTCGATGATCCGCCCGTGCGGGTCGGCCGAGCGGTCGTTCACGAACCGCTCGACCTCCTCGGGCGTCGGCGGCAGCCCCGTCAAGTCGAAGAACACCCGGCGGATCCAGACGCGGCGATCGGCCGCGGCGGATGGGGCGAGCCCCTCGGCCTCCAGCCGCGCGAGGACGAAGCGGTCGACGTCGTTGCGGGGCCAGTCGGCGGCGCGGACAGCGGGCACCGGCGACCGCCGTACCGGCTGGAACGCCCAGTGGTCCGTCTTGTCGACGACGACGACGGTATCGACCCCGTCGGGCCAGACGGCGCCGGCCTTCACCCACTCGACCAGCCGGGCGATCTCCGCCTCGGCCAGCGGCGGCACGGCGGAGTCCGCGGGGGGCATCTGCAGGTCGTCTTTGCCCTGCACGGCGCGCACCAGCGGGCTCGAGTCGGGCTCACCCGGCACAATCGCCGCCCCCCAGCCGTCGCCGCCGTGGAAGGCCGCCGCCTTCAAGTCGAGCCGCAGGCCGCTCTTGGCATGCTCGCCGGAATGACAGGCGTGGCAGTGCCTCTCGAAGAGCGGCCGGATGTCGGCCACGAAGTCCGGCGCCGCCGCGGTGGCGCGGCCGCACGCCGCCGCCACGACGGCCCACACGACGACGGCGGCTGCGCGGGAATGCTCCATGGATGGCTCGACCTTCCTCACTTGACTCTCCTCAGCGGTATGGCACGCCGGCGTCGTACAGGGACCGAATCTCGCCGGCATCGAGAGCCCGGCCCAGAATCACCAATTCGTCGATGCGGCCGCTCAGCTTCCGGTCGTGCTGGTTCCAATTGCCGATCCGCGCGGGCCCGAGCCGCGCGGGGGGCGCCTCGGCGAGCAGGGTCGTGCCGTCGTGACGGCCGTCGACATAGAAACTGGCCGAGCGGGCGTGGGAGTCGTAGACGGTGGCGAGGTGCATCCAGCGGCCCTCCGCGCCGAACACCGTGGTGCGCGATTCGGGAAACAATTCCTTCTCGACGGCGTCGGGCCCGAGTTCGAGGTCCGGCAGTGCCAGACGCATGACGCCCGCGGCGACAATCATCCAGTGCACCTGCCCGGGATTGTTCGTCCAATGGTCGGTGTGGTAGAGCGATTGGTAGGGGTCGCCGAGCCGGTCGAGCCGCACCCAGGCGGCGATCGTGAGCCGCGGCCAATCGGCGTCGCCGCCGACGTCGAGCCGCAGGTGGTCTCCCACGCCGGTAAAGTCGGCGGCCCGCGATCCCGGCCAGCGTCCCTGCACCATGCGATACTGCCCGTCCGGCCGCGGTTCGCCGCTTCCCGCCGGCCCGGGAGGACCGTCCGCCTCGAAGTCGACCAGCGCGACGAGCGCCGGATCTTCCCGCAGCCGCAGGCTCGTATCCCGCGATCTGCGTTCCTGGCCGGCCGCGACGGCCGCGGCCAATTCCGGCACCTCGCCCCGGCGGATGAAGGCCGCCGAGCGGATCTGCCGCGCCCGGTTCGCGGCGAGTGAAAACGCCTCGCCTTCCCGCAGGCTCGTGCGGCGATTCCCGCCGCCGCGGGCCACGACCTCGCCGTCGAAGACGTGCACCTCCGCCTCGCCTGAGGCCGGCACGTCGACGGCGAAGCGGGTGCCGAGGTCGATCGCCTCGCCCGATGGCGTCACCACGCTGAATCCCTTGGCCCGGGCCGGCACGTCGGCGGCCACGCGGCCTTCCGTCAGCCGCAGCCGGTGGGGCGACTCGAAGCAAAACGCCGCCGGCGCCTCGATCACGATCTGGGCGCCCCGGGAGGTCTCGAGTTCGAGCACGCCGGCCATCAGGCGGTGCTTCTCGCCGCGCAGCGCGGCGCCCGTGGCCAGCCCGGGCGTGCCGACGCCGATCTTCACGATAGCGTATGCCGCGGGGCCGGATCGCCAGGCCGCCAGCCCGACCAGAAGGCACGCCGCGGCCGCGATGCCGCCGAGCCCTGCCAGCCGCAGCCGGCCGCGGCCCGCCGCCGCGCGCTCCCGCGCCATCGCCCAGGCGGCGAGGCGGCGGCGGCGCAGCGACTGCCGCAGGCCGGCGTGCAGTGCCGCCCGCTCAAGCAGATATTCGCGTGCGTCCGCGTCGCCGTCGAGCCGCGCGAGCAGATCCGCCGCCGCGGCGGCCGCCCCCGCGAAACCGCCGTCGAGCAGTTCGTCGATCGCCTGGCGGGCGGCGTCGTCGAGCGGGAGTTCCCGGCTCATGTCGCCTCCTTCGCCAGTTCGGCCTTGATGCAGTCGGCGAGCAGGTTGCGGATGCGGAAGAGCATCACGCGCACGCTGCCGGCCGTGGAGTCGATCGCCCGCGCGATCGACTCCATCGAGGCGTCGTCCACATACCGCAGATCGAGCAGCCGCCGCGACTTGGGGGGCAGCTTAGCCACGCACCGTTCGAGGGCTGCTGCGCCGGCCCGGTCGGCCGCCTCCCGCTCCACGAGCCGGCTGGCCGTCTGGTCCAGGAGCGATTCGGAGAACACGAGCTTTTGTCTGCCCTGCGCGCGGTAGTGGTCGACGATCTTCGACTTGGCCAGCCACAGCACCCACCCAATGAACGGCCGGGAGCCGTTGTATTCCTCAAACCTGCGGGCCGCGGCGAGGGCAACCTGCTGCACGACGTCTTCGGCGTCCTGAAACCGCTGCACAGCCGCGAAGACATAGGCATGGACGGACGGCTCGGCCTGCATCCAGAGCCTGGAGAGCCGTTCGCGGACTTCACTCTCTCGATCGTGATCCATGCCAGTATGCCGCCCTGTCGCGGTCGATGTTAACCCCTGCTGGCGAAAAGTGGGGGTTTCGGCAGATTTTCCGGCGTCGAACGGGGCCGGCCCCCGTCGGACCGCCGGCGTCGAAAATATCGGTTGTTAACGCCCGGACGCCCGCCGACGGCATTTCCTTGAGCGGGAGGTCGGTCGGGCATCCATCGGGCGGCTTTCCTCCGACAGTCCGGCCATGCAGTCTGCTTCAACTCCTTGTCAGTCGTGAGAGACCGTGAGAGATCGTGGCCAAAATTCAGGTGGAATTTTCCCAAAAGAATTTGCTTCGGAGAAGGAAGGGGGCTTATAATGAACACTTGGGCTGGGATTCTTGGGCCGTCGCTCATTCGACTAGAGCCCGTCGTGGGCCATCTCATCTGGAAACCTTATTCTTAAGGAGGGTTATGTCATGTCCACAGCCGTCACAGATCGTCGCGGTTTCACGCTCGTAGAACTGCTCGTTGTCATCGCCATCATCGGGACCTTGGTCGGCCTGCTGCTGCCGGCCGTTCAATCCGCCCGTGAGTCCGCCCGCCGATCCGCCTGCCTGAACAACCTCAAGCAGATCGCCCTGGGAATGCAGAACCACCACGACGCGATGAGGCGGTTACCGCTCGGGCAGACTCCGGATTTAGGCGACAGCCAAGACAGCGGCAGTGCCACAGTCAGGGATAACCGATGCTGGATGCACTTCGTTTGTCCCTACGTAGAGCTTACGCAAGTGAAGCAAGAAGTCGACAAGAGAGTCGCCGATAACTTGAAGTCCGACGGCACCCTCGACACAAGCAAATACCTCGGTAACGCCCTCTACTCAGTGCCTTCTGGGAGCCAGCGGCATCTTCCGTTCATGTGCCCCACTGATCCGAATGCGGGCAGTCGTCAGGAGGCATCCCCTGGCGATAACCGAGGGTTTAAGGGCAGTTATCTGGCCTTCGCCGGCAGCACGAATTTCGGAGTCAATTACGCGCCCTACGGCGGGGAAAGTCTCAATGGTTTATTCTTCATGAGGTCGAAGGTCAACTTCAAGGACGTCACCGATGGCCTTTCAAAGACGGTGATGATCGGTGAGGGGATCGTTGTGCCCCAATCTACTGGACAAGACGTCCGAGGAAACTATTTTTTGGCACGCCATGGGAATGTTCTCTGCACTACGAAGCAGGTTCCGAACACGACGGTCGGCGATTACTGCTCGTCGACCATAGTTGATTATCCAATGGCCCCAGCACCCGGCTCGTACGATGCTAACAATTCCGTGCGGTCTTTGCACACGAATGGCGTCAACGTGGCGATGGCCGACGGCGCCACGACGTTCGTCAGCAACTCCGTGAACGCGGCCGTCTGGACGGCGGCGGCCAGCCGGGCCGGTGGAGCCGGCGAAGCCTCCGGGGAACTCCAGTGACAACCACGTTCGCCTGTTCGCCTCTTTCACCACAATGTGCATCACGATCGGCTGGCGTGGGCGGCCTAGGTCGGGCGGTGGTGGTTGGTGTGGCCGTTGCCCTTCTCGTGGCGCCCGCGTGCCGTCCGCAGGGGCCGCAGCGGATCACGATCAAGGGAACGGCCACGCTCGACGGGGAGCCGATCGAGTTGGGCTATGCGACCTTCGTGCCGACCGACCCGGCCGTCGGAGCAACGGGTGGTCAGATCGTGAACGGAGTCTTTTCGGTCGCCGCGTTCAAAGGTCCGCACCGCGTTGAGATCACGTCGCCGAAATTGAAGCGACTGTCCGGCGGCTCCGATGCCGGCGAGTACGAGGTGATCCGAGCAAACATCCTTCCCAGCCGCTACAACGCCAAAACGACGCTCTCCTTCGACCTGCAGTCGGCGAAGGATCAGCCGAAGTTCGAACTCGTCAGCGACGCCAAGGGCAAATGACCCTCGGCCGGGCCGGCTCCGGCACGAGGCTTAACCCTTCCGAAAGGATGCCCACCATCACAAGGATGCCCATCTGTGGGTCTTGCCTGCGGGCCGCATCCGCGGTGCTGGTTGTGGCAGGCTGTCTGGCCGGCATGGCCGGCCGGATCGTGGCCGCCGACACCCCTCCCGGGGGCGTCGCCAACGGCGGCTTCGAGACGGCCGGCGACGGCGGGGCCACGCAGGCGATCACCGGCTGGACGACCTACGGCGCGCCGACCTCGGGGATCGCGGTCGTCGCCAAGCCCGGCCAGGCAAAGGGCAACGGCCTGCGGATCGCCCGCGGCAAGGCCTTTTGCTACGGGCTCGCGATCGATCCGGAGGCCGACTACGTCCTGTCGCTGGCCGTGCTGGCCGAGCGGGCCGTGCCGCGGATCGAGGCGAACGCCGAAGTCGGCATCGACCTCGCGGCCGCCGCCTCGCTGCCGGGCGACTCGTTCGGCTGGCGGACCGTGAAGGTGCGGCTGCCCGCGAAGGCCCGCAAGCCCGGCACGCGGGAGATGTGGATCGCCCTGGGCGCGACGGAGAGCCAGCCGGGCGGTGCAGCGGCCTTCGACGACGTGCGGCTGGAAGAAGCCGGCGGCGGGCCCAACATCATTCCCAACGGCGGGTTCGAGGAGCCCGTGTTCGACGTCGCGACCGTGCCGAACTGGACGGTCGACAGCGGCGGCGCCGACGTGTCGCTCGCCCCGGACGAGCCGCATGGCGGCAGCCGCTCCCTGCGGCTCACAGGCCGGGGCCGGCCCGTCCGCATCGTGCAGGTGCTCGACCTGGCGCCGCTGGCAGCCCAGGGAACGAAGCGGGTGCGGCTTTCAGCGTGGGGCCGCTGCGCGGGCCTCGGGGCGGCGCGGGTGCGGGTGGAGCTGTACGGCGCCACGACCACGCTTCCGCCGCTCCTGAGCCTGACGGGCGACAAGGGCTGGACCCGCGGCGAGCTGGTGGTAGACCTCTCCCGGCTGACCGTCCGGCCCGCAGTCTGGGTCAACGCCCCGGCCGCTTTCACGGGCACAGCGTGGATCGACGACGTCGTGTTGACCGCAACGCCGGCCGACGAGCCGTTGAATCTGCTCGCGAACACGGGCTTTCGCCGCGCGGTGGCACACCCGGCCCTGCCCGACATGTGGGGCCTCTACGGCGACGCCATCTCCTGCGTCGAACCCTGGACCACGGACCAGTTCGGCATCGACGAAAAATCCGACACGCCCGTGCCCGGCGCGCGGGTGCTCCGCATCCAGCACCCGCCCAAGGGCGGCTTCGTGCCGATGCCTGGGAACGATCGCCTGACCATGTTCCTGATGCATGGCGGCGACCTCGACGTACCGGCTGGCCAGTTCACCTTCTCCGTGTTCTTGAAGGCCGCGCGGCCGGGCACGGCGGTCCACGCGGCGCATCCCGCCGGCGCCAAGCACGCTGTCTGGTCGGTGGGCCCGCAGTGGCAGCGGTATACCTGCGCGGGCTCGAATGCCGCGCTGCTGGCGAGCCTGTATCTGCCAGACCCCAACAGCCTGGTCTGGGTCGCCGCCCCACAGCTCGAGGCCGGCACCGCGGCCACGCCCTACCGTCCGGCTCCGGGGGAGCCGGACGGGCTCGACCTGCCCCCTGCAGCCACCGCCGCCGTCGCCGCGCGGAAGCCCCGCGATGCGGAAGCGATGCCGCCCCTCCCCGGTTCGAGCCCGCTGGCCGTTCAGGTCGAGTTCCATCGCTATCCTGCGGAGGCCGAGCCGCGGGGCCGCGTGCGCTGGTCGGGCCCGACGCCGGCCACGGTCCACCTGCGGCTGCTCGACGCCGCCGGCACGGAGATCGATGCCGCCTCGCGGGTCGTCGTGGAGTTCGACGCCCCCGGCGACCGTGATTTCTCGCTGCCGATCGCCGCCGCACCGGAGGGCCGGCTCGAAGTGCAGGCGGTCTGCCTCGTGGAGGGGAAGAAGGCGGGGAAGGCCGGCGCCGGATTCACGAAGGCCGGCGGCAAGGCCGGCGGCGAGGAGGATCGCGTGCGGTTCAGCCGCTTCACCCGGGGCATGCTGGTGGAGGGAAAGCCCTTCTTTCCGGTGATGCTGCCGACCGACCCCGCCCGGCTCGGCGACTGGCATCTTGACCATCTCAAGAAAGCCGGCTTCAACACGTTCGCGCAGTCGCCGGTGCGGCTCCGCCAGGCCGACGTGCTCGCGAAGGGCGTCTCGCCGGAGAAGGTGAAGCAGGTGCGGATTCAGCTCAACCGTCTCCAGGCCCGGGGCATGAAGATGCTCTGGCCGCTGGCGTGGTCGTTCGACGACTGGGGCGACTCCGCCAAACTCTACGGCGGCGACGTCGCGGGGATGGGGAAGACGTTCGCCCGGGTGGTCACCACGTTTCGAGACCATCCCGCGATCATCGGCTGGTATGTCATGGACGAACCGAGCAAGCACGACTGGGAGGGGACGCTCGGGTTCAAGGAGTCCGACCTGGCCGCGCTCACCGCCGCGGTGAAGGCCGCCGACCCGACGCGGCCCGCCTACATCAACTGGAACCACACCTGGGGAGTCGAGCCCTACGGCGGGCTCGCCAGCACCGACGTCGTATCGCACGACAACTACGCCATCTCGACCGAGCCCTTCGACCTCGAGGAGCTCGTGCCGGCCGTGCGCATGCTCAACGACCACCGCGCCCGCGGGAAGCCGGCGTTCGAGTGGATCTCGGGCTCCTACGATGAACTCCGGCAGCGGCCCGGGGCCGGCGCCGTGCGGGTCCACGCCTGGCTGCAACTGGTCTACGGCACCCGCGGCATCGGCTACTGGAGCCAGCCGCCGATGGACCCCGCGGTGTGGGAGGATATGACGCGGATCAACACCGAGGCGGCGTGGCTGGCCGAGAACGCGTTCGGGACCGCCGACGCCCGGCTGCTCGGCGTGCGGACCAACGGCGTCGGCGTCCACTACGCCGTGTGGCGGAATGCCGACCGGGCATTCCTGCTGGCCGTCAATACCGGTATCGCGGCCGCACCCCTGGCCGTCGATCTGTCGGCGTTGTGCGGGGGCCGCATCGGCGCGGCACGGCGACTCTTCGACGAGGGATCGCCGCAGCTCGACGACGGCAAGCTCCGCGACGAGATTCCCTCCTGCGGTCGCCGCGTCTACGAGGTCGCGGTGCAGGAGTGATCGTCCGCAGCTTTTTGGGTAGCCTGTCCTCCTCTCCCACCCTGTCCGCCTCTCTCGCCCTGTCTCCCTCTCTGAATCCCAGGTAAAGCGATGAATCGACCCGCTCGATGCCGAGCCGCATGCGTCCCGCTCGCAGCCCTTGTTTCGTGGGTCGGCCTTGGCTTCGTCGCCGTCGCCGCCGAGCCGCCCGCCGCGGCCCCCGTGAACCTGCTGCCCAACAGCAGCTTCGAACCGGGCAAGGGCCATCCTCGCCTGCCCGACTGCTGGGGCCTCTGGGCAGGGGGCACGACGCTCGCCGTCAAGCAGTGGTCGCTCGACTACTTCGGCATCGACGCCGGTCAGGAAAGCCCCGTGGCGGGAGCTCGCGTCGTCGTCCTCCGCCATCCTCCAGCCGACGCGTTCGTCGCCACCAGAGACGCCGCGAGCCCGCTCCACTGCCTCCTGCACACCGCCATCCCCGGCTGCCCACCGGGCGAGCACACGATCTCGTTTTACGCCCGATCGGATCGTGACGGCACCGCGCTGCACCTCGCGCATCCGGCGTTTGCGGCGCGGAAGACGTTTGCGATCGGCACGCAGTGGCGGCGTTACTCGCACCGCTGCAAGGAGGCCGCCGATCTCGGGTTCGCGGTCATGGAGCCGGGCGCCGAGGTCTGGATCGCGGCGCCGCAGCTCGAGGCCGCCGATCCGCCCACGCCCTACCGGCCGTCCCGCGGCGAGGGCGGCCCGGCTCAGAACGCCGACCTCGCGACACCTCCGCTCCCCGAACTCGCCCTGCCGCGGGTCGCCGCCGGCCCGCAGCTCGACGGCCGGCTCGACGACCCGTGCTGGTCGGCTGCCGCGAAGCTCGAGTGCGGCACGCTCGTCGGCGGCGCCGCGGGGGCGCGGCCGCGGGCCCGGACGGTCGCCCTCGTCGCCAGCGACGGTGAGGCCGTCTGCATCGGCGTCCGCTGCGACGAGCCCGACATGGCGAGCCTGCGGGGGCGGGACGTGCGGGCCGACGACGGCGCGGTGTTCGGCGGCGACGCGATCGAGATCTTTCTCGCGCCGCGGCAGGCCGGCGGCGACTACTTCCAGTTCGGGATCAACGCCTTCGGCGTCACGTACGAATCGCGGGGGTTCTCGAACGTCGACTGGAACGGTGCCTGGACCGCGGCGGTCGCCCGCAAGCCGCAGGCCTGGACGGCGGAGATCCGCATTCCCTTCTCCTCCCTCCCGCTCGCCGGCGCCGCCGACACCTGGCGGTTCAACGTCTGCCGCGACCGCTCGCCGCAAGGGGGCGAATGGAGCAGTTGGGCTCCGGTCGTCACCGGCTTCCACGACGCCGCGCGGTTCGGCCTGCTCTCCGGCGTGGACGTCGCCGGCCTCGCCGCCCATCGGTGGCTGCTCGCCGAACCG
Source organism: Planctomycetia bacterium (assembly GCA_026401075.1). Lineage (GTDB taxonomy): Bacteria > Planctomycetota > Planctomycetia > Pirellulales > UBA1268 > CAMCQY01. Next base: position 4,961 of record JAPLNQ010000049.1, on the reverse strand, counting down.
ACGCTGCGAAAAAACGCCGACGGCAGTTTCACGCTCGCCGGGCGGTTTCCCCACCGGCCCGCGGACCTTGCCGCCGTGCGGCTCTCCGTGACGGCCGCCGACGCCGTGCTCGCGGAGCCCGTCGCGAAAACCTGCCCGCTCGGCGAAGGGGGTGCCGTGTCGTGCGCCGGGCTGCGGCTCGAGCCCGACAGGCCGTGCTACGCCCTCGTCCTCGGGATCGCCGATCCGGCGACGGGCGGTCCGCTCGCCACCCTGCCCGTCGACGTGGTGCCGTCCGACTGCGATCTGCTCTGGGGCGCGGGCCCGCTGCGGGCGTTCATGGAATTCGACGTCGCAGCCGGCGCGGCCCTTCTCCGCGGCAAGCTCGTCTGGAGCGGCGCGGGGCCCGCGGAGGCGCAGGCGCGGATCGAGACGGCCGCGGGCCGCGTCGTGGTTCCCGACGCCGCAACGGTGCATTTCGAGGGCCCGGGCGAGCAGGTCTTCACCGTGGCCGCGGCCGACCTGCCGGATGAGCCGCTGACACTCGTCGCCACGGCGGCGGGGGCCGCCGGGGAGCACCGTGCCCGGGACGAATTCGCGAAGGTCGCGGCCGGACCGGTGGATGTGCGGCTGAGCCGCTTCACGCGCGGCCTCGTCGTCGGCGGCAAGCCGTTTTTCCCGCTGTTTCTCCCGCAATCCCCGAACGTGCTCTCCGACGCGCAGCTCGGCCTCCTCCGCGACGCCGGCTTCAACACGCTGGCCAGCCCCCTGGGCTCGTGGACGATCGAGGAGATCCCCGCCCGAGGAGGGCCCTCCCCTGAAACCGCCGCCGCCATGCGGGCCCAGCTCGACCGCCTGGAGCGGCTGGGGTTCAAGTTTCTCTGGCCGCTGTCGTGGAGCTGCCGCGACTGGGACGCCCAGAAGCGTCTGTGCGACGGCGACGTTGACCGGCTCGCCCGGGCGTTCGTCGGCCTCGTCGACGCCTTCGAAGATCATCCTGCGATCCTCGCCTGGTACCTGCTCGACGAGCCGAGCGAACGCTCGTGGGAGGCGCGTTTTGGCTACCGCGAGGACGACATGCGGCGGCTGCACGACGCGGTCAAGAAGGCCGATCCCCGGCGGCCCGCCTTCACGAACTGGAACTTCGGCTGGCGGAAGGAGCCGTACGGCGGCGCGGCCTGCACGGACATCATGGCCAACGACTGCTACCGCACCGCGGGCGTCTCCGCCTTCGACCTAGCCGACCTCGTCGACAACGCCCGGATGCTCAACGACCGTCGCGCCGGCCGCAAGCCGGGCCTGATCTGGATCTCGGGATCGTACGGCCCGCCGGAAACCGTCTCGGCGGCGCGGCCGCAGGACATCCGCGTGCACGCCTGGCTGCATTTCGTCTACGGCACGCGGGCTTTGGGCTACTGGTCGGGCGTGCCGCTCGACCCCGAGTCCTGGGAAACCATGCGGCAATTCAACCGCTAGTCGGCCCAGGTTCATGCCACGCGGCTCGGGCTGGCCGACTCCCGCCCGATCCTCACGGCATTCCAGGACCCCAGCCTCCATTACTCCATCTGGGACTGCGGCGAGGCGATCGTGGTGCTGGCTGTGAATACCGCCGCCGAGCCCCGCACGCTGAGGGTGCGCGTGCCCGCGGCGGCCCAGGCCGGCGCCGCCCGAGCCAGCCGGCTCTTTGACGGCGGTGTGCCCCGGATCGAGGACGGCATGCTCGTCGACGAGGTCCCGAAGTTCGGCCGGCGTGTCTACGAGATCCCAAAACCGTAGCCCGTTCGAAACTCAGTTCAGCTCCGTCTTGAGCAGGTAGTCGTCGAGCGCTTTGCGGGCCTCCTCCTCATGCTGGATGAAGGCCGCGATCTCCTTGCGGAGCGTCTCCACCCGGTCCTCCTGCTCCGCGAATTTCTTCACGTATTTCGCATAGAGCTCGTTCGTGCGGTCGAGCTGGGCCATGTTCTGCCGGATCCGGTTCTGCTCCTGCTCCACGACCTGGATCTCCCGCTCCTTCTCCTGCTTGACCCGCACGATCTCTGCGATCGCCCGCTTCTTCGCGACCACCTGCTCGAGCGCCTCCTTCACCGCGGGGCTCGTCACCTTGGCCCGGGAGTAGAACAGGATCATGGTGTCGTCGAGGTTCGTAACCGCCACGTGCTGCACGTCGGGCCGCTCCTCGGCGACCTCGAGCTTCACGGGCTTGCCCGGCTCGGCCATCACGGCGAAGCGGTAGCGGTCGCGGGTCGTTTCGGCGGGCTCCTTCGGATCGACGAGGTTCCAGCCCGCCTCCCGCGGATGCTCCACGAGCAGTTTCACGGCCTTCTCGCCCGAGTTCTTGATCTCGAACACCTTCTTGCGGGCGTACTTCCGCGTGGCGACGAGCGTGCCCTTGGCGATCCTCACGCTCACGATCTCCTCCGGCTGCTGCTCCATCCGCGGGTTCACCTCGCAGTCGAGGTCCACGGCGTAGCTCACGAGCCGTTCGCTGCCGGGGGCCATGTCCTCGATCCGGGCGTCGCCCGCATAGGCCCCCGCCTCGAACACCGTCACCGGGCCCTGCATGAGGTTGAGCTTCGTCGAATTCACCACCCGCAGGCCCGAGAGCGGGTGCTTCGCCAGCACCCGTTCGTCGTAGATCGCCACCTTCTCCGCCTCGACCTTTTCACCCACGATCGGCAGCATCGCCGACCGCTGCCGCTCGATCGTCACCGGCTTCTCGATCGTGTATCGAAAAAGCTCGCCGAGGTTCGTGCCGGCCGCCACGCTCTGGATGCCGGCGATCTGGAGGCGATCGACGGCGTCGCCCCCCCGGCCCCCTGCTGCAGGCCGGCGCCGGCTGTCGGGGCCGTCGGCATCATCGCCACCTTGGCGGCCTGGGGCTCGGCCGCCTGCCTGAGACTCCGCCTTTTTTCGGCGATTCCGCTCTTGTCCGCCTGCTCGGCCGCCCTGTTGAACGCGAGCGACTCGTCGGCCAGGCTCTGCCCGTAGAGCTGCGGCATGAGCGAGGCGTAGAGTTCCGGCATCACCTGCGGCCGCGGCACGTAGAGCGGCTGGTAGAGATCCATCGTGAACGAGATCGGCCGGCGGAGCGCCTGCGGCTTCTGTCCCTGCCCGGCCGCATCGTCCACCACGAGCCGGTAGCTCGTCTTCCAGAGTGGCGACTCCTGCACGTAGCCCACCCGCACGTCCCGCGGCCCCTGCCCGCGAAACTCGAGCGTCACCGCCTTCTTGTCGTTGTCGTGGCTCATGGCCAGCACGGCGAGCGCCTTTTCAATTCCCCCTGGAGCCGCGGATCGACGAGCTTGATCCGCGTGATCGTGTCGAGGGCGAGCGTCTTGAGCCCGTCGGCCACAAGGAGTGTGATGAACTCCTTCTCCACCGTCTTGTTCTCGCCCGCCGGCACCGTCCGCTTCTCCACCCCCACGATCGTGCCCGTCGTCGGCGCCGCCGCGTCGACCTCGATCCTCTCACCCCGCAGGCGGCCGAGGATCTGGCCGAGCGACGGGTTGTCGGTCACCCGGCCGGAGTGCTGGAAGAAGCCAGCCTTGGGCACGACCGCAGGCACCTGACACGCGGCCATGATCGGCATCTGCGTATCCATGAACGCCAGAATGCCCGCCTGCAGTCCTTCGGGCAGGCTCTCGAACCACTCAAGCCATCCATAGGCAGTCGAGCCGGGCACCTTGAAGAATCTCGCCAGAGCCGCGCCGCCATAGCCAGAGCGGACGTACAGATGGACGGCCAAGATCCGACGCTCGTTTTTCATGATCACCTTCCGGATCGTGGCGTCGTCTGGCTTGGCGAAGTGGGCGAGCCGGTGTTTCAGTTGGCGTTCGAGGATCTCCACCTCGACCTTCATGCGGTCACGGTCGCGGCCATACAGATCGATCAGCGGCCGGAGCGTCTTGCGGCTGGGGTCTTGGGCGAACGCGAGCACGACCCCGAGAAACTTGGTCTGCCAGTCGATATTTTCCAGCCAGTAAGCGACGTCTGCCAGCGCGAAGGCGTCTTGGAGGAGGATGCCCCGGGATTCGGCCTCACGTAGAAGTTCAGCCAGCCGGTACGTGTTGTCGGCGAGAAATTGGTGGCACTGCACGAACTGCTGCTGGAATTGCTGGACTTCAAGGAGGATCGCGTCGTGGTCGGCTGGGGGCATGGTTTGGCTCGATAGCGGCAGGGGTTTCGAGGGTGGTTTGCGTACCCATATTTTCGCAAAGCGGAGTTGCGCGCGCCAGTGAAAGCGCTAGGCTTTGTGGATGGAGAACCGCCGCGTAGATCGTCGCGTAGCAAACGGGCCTGCCAGAGGTGGCCCGGTCGTCCTGTGCTGTCACCGAGCCTCCCTTTCAGGTATGGCGACGATGGGTGACGGGGTACTCCACCAGTCGCCATCGAAGACGAGTTTCCTGAGACGGACGGGATGGCGGGAATTCAGGTGTGTTCTCGTCGGCCTTCGTGCCCAATGCCCAACTGCCATGCCCGTAGTGGTCCGAACCGCATGGCTGCCCGACACGATTTTGGGGCAGTGCATTCGGCGGCGGCACAGATTTGTCGTACGGCTCAATGACCAGATGGGGGAGCCGCAGGCCGTCGAATGCCTGCTTCACGAATGGGCGCATGCGCTGGCGTGGAACTTTTCACTCGACCGGCTCTCAAAGATGCCGGGGGTCGATCCTGCGGTGTTCGACCGGGCCTGCCATGACGAGGCTTGGGGCTGCGCTTACTCCCGGGTCTGGCGGGCGTATCAGGAGGTCATCCGGCAGGTGGCGTGACGGCAGCGCAGCGGGTCCTTGGCACTGTTAGCAAAACTGTTAGCAAATGCCCTCTCGGCGCCTGATTCCTGCGCCGATCGATACGCGCCGTTCCCGAAGAATTCGCACGACCGTGATACGACCGTGACCTATTCCTCGGGCTCGTCTCCACTCATAATCCCTTGGTCGTGTGTTCGAATCACACCGGGCCTAGTTGTTTTTGATGATTTTCGG
>JAPLNQ010000299.1 GCA_026401075.1 Planctomycetia bacterium | reverse complement strand
GACGGCATGGCAGGATGCCATGCGCAGCACCAGAAACCGGAGGTTTCCAAGCGAAAACGACACGATGTCGTGTTTCGCGTGAAGCTAGTATCGTGCCGGCTGCACGGGAACTGCCCGGGCCGGCGGCATGCCGCTGGTGTTGGAGAAGGGCCACCAGTTGCCGTTGGTGGTCTGTTGCTGAGGCCCGGCGGGCATCTGCGGCATGGACTGTTGAACCTGATTGGTCGCGCCCTGCATGCCCTGCTGAAACTGGTTGTTCAGTTGCTGGGCCTGGTTGTTGAAGCCCTGCTGGTATTGGTTCGCCGTGTTCTGCATCTGGTTGGCAAGCTGTTGCTGCTGCGCGTTCAACGACTGCTGGGCCTGATTGGCATACTGCTGCGGCTGGGCCTGCATCTGGTTGGCGTATTGCTGCGACTGGTTGGTGAGGCTCTGCTGATACTGGTTCGCCTGGTTCGCCATCTGGTTGCCGTATTGCTGCATGTTTGCCGGCTGCTGGACGGCGGGCGGCGTCGCAGCGTTGCCCGACTGTGCCCAGCTCCAGGTATTGTTGGCCGGAGCAGCAGGCTGCGCAACGCTCTGCCAGCTCGTGGCCGGTCCGGGCATCGGTGCCGTGCCTGCCGCGCCTGGGATGGAAATGGCCGGCGGTGCCGCGGAGTAGCTCCCGTAGGGGGCCGGCTGTCCGATCATGCCGGTGGACGGTGGGGCGACCGTACCGCCGTAGGCCGGCGCGGCCGTCTGCGGCGGGGTCTGACAGCCCGCGAGGCCAAGCAGTGCTACGGCTGCGAGCGCCGCTGTGGCGAGGCAGAGATAGGATCCATGATCGCGGAGTCGGGGCCTGCCACTGCGAGGTTCGGCATCATGCCGGGGCCGAGGTGGCTCGGGGCGGCAGTTTGAAAAATGCAACACGGCTCATACTCCGCAGGCTGGCGGTTGGAAAACAGGCCATCGGGCTGGACACGACGAATCGGTATGCACAATCTGGGCCTGGAAGGACGCTGACGGGCTGGGAGGATAGCGAGTGGCCCACATGGGTCCAGACCAGTTCGCTGCCGGTCTTCGTGGAGTCACCTTTGTCAGCCGGATCAGCCTGCTCAGCCCGGGCATCCTCGCGGTCCGCGACGGCGCGAATTCCGCTCCCACCCCATTCGTCCTCGTCTGCCAGCAGGCCGCCATTCAGCATCGCCATGGAATCCCCCAACGATCTCAACGCTGCAAACAGGGCCGGCATCGGCCACGTCGGCCGTCTGCTTAACAGCCGCTTGCTCGTGGAAGAACTACGACGGGAGTCGGTCCGGGTGGGCTTTTCGCGGTTGGGCATCGCCCCGGCCGGGCCGCCCCCGCGGCGGGAGTTGGTCCGCCAGTGGCTCGATCAGGGGTTTGCGGGTGTGATGCGGGAGTGGTTCGAGCATCAGGAACCGCTGCGAGCCGATCCGGAGAACCTGCTTCCCGGCGTGCGGAGCGTGATCATGCTCGCCACCGACCATGCGACGAGCACCGACGGCACCGCGGATGTCGGCGGAGCAGGGGAAGGGAGTGGCCGTGTGGCCCGCTACGCGTGGGGCGCCGACTATCACGACCTGCTCCGCAGCCGGGTGAACATGCTGGGGGCATGGCTGGAAGCCCGCGTGCCGGGCTGCCGCACCCGCGGCGTGGTCGATTCGGCGCCGCTGGCGGAGCGAGACTTTGCCTGGCTCGCCGGCCTCGGCTGGTTCGGCAAGAACACGATGCTGATCGACCCACGCGCGGGCAGTTTCTTTTTTCTGACGGCGCTGCTGACCGACCTGGAACTCCCGCCCGACACGCCAGTCGAGGTGGACCACTGCGGCACCTGCACGGCCTGCCTCGACGCCTGTCCGACCGGCGCCTTCGTGGAGCCTCGTGTGCTCGACGCCAGCCGGTGCATCAGCGCGCTATCGATCGAAGACCACGGGCCGATCGCCGCCGATCTGCGGCCCGGCATGCAAGACTGGATCTTCGGCTGCGACATCTGCCAGGAGGTCTGTCCGTGGAACCGTCATGCGCCGGGATCGACGGAGCCGACGTTTCAACCCAGCGACGGCCTGCCGACACCGTCGCTCGCCGCAATTCTCGGGCTCGATACCGAGGCATTTCGAAAGCGATTCAAGGGCACGCCGCTGCGACGGGCCAAGCGACGTGGTCTGCTGCGGTCGGCGGCGATCGCCCTGGGCAACCGGCCACATGCCCCGTCGTTTGACGCGCTGGCCGCGGCGCTGGCCGATGAGGAGCCGGTGGTGCGTGGCGCGGCCGCCTGGGCGCTGGGGAGATGGCGGCACGCGGATGTCGTGGCCGAGCGGGCCCGTGTGGCGCTCATCGGGCGGATTGAGATCGAGACCGACGCCGACGTGCGTGCGGAAATCGAGCGCGCGCTGGCATAGCGACGGTTCGGGGCTGCCCATGCCCCGAAAGCCGGACGTTCGCTACGGCCATCCATGGCCTTCGCTCACTCGATGCTGACTGCGCTCCGGCATCCTGCCTGCGCTGGTCAGCAACGCCGGCTCTCGGGGCATGGGCAGCCCCTCACGGATTGCGCAAGGCACATAACTCCACATCGCTAGGCCCGGAGGGCCGGGTAAGCAGCAGCCGACGGAGGTCGGCCAAGGCAAGGTCGGCAGGATGCCGAGCCTTGCCGTAAAGCTAACACTCCGTCGTTTCGTCGATGTCGGCGGCGGGGTCGCGGCCAGGGCCGTCGTCGGCGTAGAACCGCGCAAGCACATCAGGCCAGTTGGCGTTTACCTTCACATCGACGAAGGCGGTGCGGACCGGCAGGTATTCGGGGTGCAACCTGGCATACTTGATCGCAAACTTCCGCATCAGCCGGCCGGCCAGTTCGGCGCCGTGCAGTTCCTCGGCCAACTCGAAGTGTTCGCGGAGCATGTCGGCCTGCTGGTGGATTGTGGGCGGTGGCGGCGGTGGCTTGCCGGCCAGGAGTGCGAGCGTCTGCCGGAAGATCCACGGGTTTCCGATCGCCCCCCGCGCGATGCTCACGCCATCGACGCCGGTCTGCCGCAGCATGGCGACGCAGGCCTCGGCGGAGAAAAGATCGCCGGAGCCGATCACGGTGCGGCTGCCCGCGTGCCGCTTGACGGCGGCAAGAAACTCCCAGTTGCTCGGGCCGACGTATTTCTGCTGCACGGTGCGGCCGTGGACCGTGATCGCGGCGACACCCCGCGCGAAGGCCCCGTCGAAGATCGTCCAGAATCGATCGGCGCTCTCCTGCGAGTCGTCGATGCCCCGGCGCATCTTGAGCGTGACGGGCACTTCCGGCGGCAGCGCCTCGCGGACCCGCGACACGATTTCGAGCGCCGTCTCCGGCACACTGAGCAGATAGCCCCCGCGGCAGCGGCCGAGCACCTTCTTCACCGGGCAGCCGAAGTTGATGTCGATGACGTCAAAACCCTCCGCCACGAGCCGGCGGGCGGCGGGGGGGAAATCGTCGGGGTTCGAGCCCATCAGCTGACCGCCGACCGGATGCTCCTCGGGTGAAACGGCGATCCGGGCGAGGTTGCGCTTGTTTCGGCCGACCACCGCGACGAATACGTCGAGCAGCACTTCGCCGAGCGAGTAGGCCGCCCCGTGCCGCCGCGCGAGCACCCGCATCGCGCGGTCGCTGTAGCCGGAGAGCGCAGCCTGCACCACGGGGGAGGCGAGCGTGATACCGCCGATCGAGAGTGTGGGGGCTTGGAATGGGGCCAGCATGGTGACCGTCATCGTAGCAGCGTCACGCTCAGCAGTCGTCACGAGAGAACGTCGTCAGGAGAGGACCGGGCAGGTGTCGAACCAGGTGCGGCCCTGGGCCGCCATCCACTCGACGCTTGCCATGGGGCCCCATTCGCCGGCGATGTAGGGATCGATTGGCGGCATGTCGACCGAACTCCACGCCCGGATGAACGGATCGATGATCTCCCACGACTTCTCCACCTCGTCGGCGCGGGCGAAGAGGCTGGCGTCGCCGGTCATCACATCAAGCAGCAGCGGCTCGTAGGCCTCCGGCAGCCGGCCCATGAACTGGCGGGAGTAGCTGAACTCGAGGTCGGTCAGCCGTAGCTTCATTCCGCCGCCCGGGACCTTCGTGTGGAAGTGGAGCTGGATGCCCTCGGCGGGCTGGATCTGGATCACCAGCCGGTTGCCCTCGCGGACGCTCTTGTGCTTGCCGTCGGCAAACAGTTCCAGTGGCGGCTGCCGGAAGGCGATCACGATCTGGGTGGTGCGGCAGCTCATCACCTTGCCGCTCCGCAGGTAGAACGGCACACCCTGCCACCGCCAGTTGTCGACCTCCAAGCGGATCGCTCCGAAGGTCGCGGTCTGGCTGGTGGGCGGCACGCCCGGCTCATCGAGGTAGCCGCGGTACTGACCTCGAACCCCCGCCCCCGCCACCTCGCTCAGGTCAAGCGGCCGGATCGCCTCGAGCACCTTCACCTTCTCATTCCGGACGGCGCTGGCGTTAAATCGCACCGGCGCCTCCATCGCGGTCACCATCAGGAGCTGGAGCAGGTGGTTTTGGAACATGTCGCGGAGCACGCCCGCGTTGTCGTAGTAGCTGCCACGACGGCCGACCGCCACCTCCTCGGCCACGGTGATCTGCACGTGGTCGATGTAGCGGCGGTTCCAGACCGGTTCGAAGATCGTGTTGGCAAACCGGAGCGCGAGGATGTTTTGCACCGACTCCTTGCCGAGGTAGTGATCGATGCGAAACACCTGACGTTCGTTGAACACGCTGTGCAGATGTTCGTTGAGGGTCCGGGCCGTGGCGAGGTCGGTGCCGAATGGCTTCTCCACGACGATGCGGCGCGGGCCGTTCGTCTCGACCGCCATGCCATGGCTCCCGAGCGCCGCGACGACCGGCTCGTAGAACTGCGGCGCGGTGGCGAGGTAGTAGACCCGCGTCGTCTCCGCGGCCCCTTCGAGCCTGTGCAGACGGTCAGCAAGGCCCTGAAAGTCTTCCGATCGGCCGATGTCGCCCGGCTGGTAGTGGATGGTCTTGGCAAAGTCGCCCCAGGAGGCATCGTCGAGCGGCGCGCCCTCGGCATGCTTGGCGGTTGACTCGCGGAGTGTCGCCCGCCACTCGTCGTCGGTCATCGGCGTCCGCGAGAAGCCGACGATCCGCGTGTCGGCCGGCAGCAGGCCGTTGCGCTTGAGGTTGTAGAGCGCGGGCACGAGTTTTCGGCTGGTGAGGTCGCCGGACGCGCCGAAGATCACGATCGTGTGGGGCATGGCTACAGCCTCATGCCCGTGAAGCCGCCGTCGACGTAGAGGTCGGTGCCGGTGATGAAGCTGCCTGCCACAGGGGCGCAGAGCAGGATCGCGGCGCCGATGAGTTCCTCTGGATTGCCGAAGCGGTTCATCGGCGTCTGGCTCATGATCGTGGCGGTGCGCTCGGGCGAGAGAATCTTGCGGTTCTGCTCGGCGGGGAAGAAGCCGGGGCAGAGCACGTTGACGCGGACACCCTTGGGGGCGAGTTCGCGGGCCACGTTTCGCGTGTAGTTGACGACCGCCGCCTTTGAAGCGGAGTAGGCAAACACCTTCGAGAGCGGCTTGTCGGCCGAGACGCTGCCGATATTCAGGATCGCCCCGCCACCGAGCCCCACCATGTGCGAGCCGAAGATCTGGCAGCCGAGGTGGGTGCTCTTGAGATTGGTGTCGAGCACCTTGGCAAAGTCGTCATCGGCAATGTCGAAATAGGGCACCGATGAATTCACGCCGGCGCAGTTGACGAGGATGTCGGCCCGGCCGCGGGCATGGATCACAGCTTCCAGGAGCGCCGTCACGCTCGCCCGGTCGACCGCGTCGACTGAGACGAACATCCCGTTGCCGCCCGCAGCCTTGATGGCGTCGACACGGGCCTCGCCCCGGTCGGCGCCGCGGCCCGCCACGACGACAAACGCGCCGGCCCGCGACAGGCCCTCGGCAATGGCGCCGCCGAGCACGCCGGTGCCTCCGACGACGACGGCCGTGCGGCCAGCGAGCCCGAACAGGTTTTCGAGATAGGATTCAGCCATGAAAGCGTGTCCTGTGTGGTGAAACGATCAGCCCACCGGTCGGCGGAGATCGAGCCATTCGGTGTGGAACGTGCCCGGCTTGTCGGTGCGTTCGTAGGTGTGGGCGCCGAAGTAGTCGCGCTGGGCCTGCAGCAGGTTTGCCGGCAGCCGCTCGTGGCGGTAGCCGTCGTAGTAGGCCAGCGCCGCCATGAATCCGGGTACCGGCACGCCGATCGTGGCGGCCGAGGCGATCACATGCCGCCAGGCCGACTGGCTGTCGGCGAGCGCCTTTTGGAAATAGGGCGCCAGCATGAGGTTTTCCAGATTCGGCTCGGCGTCATAGGCCTCGGCGATCCGCTCCAGGAACTGGGCGCGGATGATGCAGCCGCCTCGCCAGAGCATGGCGATCGACCGGTAGTCGAGCTGCCATTCATTCTCCTTCGCGGCGGCCGCCAGCTGCACGAACCCCTGGGCGTAGCTGGCGATCTTGGAGGCATAGAGCGCCTGGCGGACCTGTTCGATGAAGAGATGGGTGTCGCCGCGATTGTGCATGTCGGGGCCCACGAGCACGCGGCTGGCGCGGGTTCGCTGATCCTTCATGGCGGAGAGGCAGCGGGCGTAGACCGCCTCGGTGACGAGTGTACTGGGCACGCCCATGTCGAGTGCCAGCTGGCTCATCCACTTGCCGGTGCCCTTGGCGCCGGCCTTGTCGAGGATCTTATCGACGACGTAGTCATTGGTGCCGGGATCGCGGGCGGTGAAGATGTCGCGGGTGATCTCGATCAGATAGCTGTCGAGTTCGCCGCGGTTCCACGTGTCAAACACCTTGGCCAGCTGATCGTTCGAGAGACCAGCCGCCTGCTTCAGGAGCCAGTAGGCCTCGCAGATCAACTGCATGTCGCCGTATTCGATGCCGTTGTGAACCATCTTCACATAGTTGCCAGCGCCACGTGGGCCGACCCAGTCGCAGCAGGGGATGTCGCCCTTGGGGCCGACCTTGGCGGCGATGGCCTGGAAGATCGGCTGGATGAGCGGCCAGGCGGCCTTGGATCCGCCGGGCATGAGGCTCGGTCCCTTGAGAGCGCCCTCTTCGCCGCCGGAGACGCCGGTGCCGATGTAGAGCAGCCCTGAGGCCTCGACTTCCCGCGTGCGGCGGTCGGTGTCGGAAGGGAGCGTGTTGCCGCCGTCGATGATGACGTCGCCCTTGGAGAGCAGGGGGGTGAGCGTGGCGATCAATTGGTCCACGGCCGGGCCGGCCTTGACCATCATCATCACCTTTCGCGGGGCCTTGAGCGCCGCGACCAAGTCTTCGAGCGTACGGCAGCCGACGACGTTGGGCTGCTTGCCGCGGTCGGCGGTGAAGGCGTCGGTCACGCTGGTCGTGCGGTTGTAGACGGCGATCGAGTAGCCGCGGCTGGCGATGTTGAGGGCGAGATTTTCGCCCATGACGGCCAGTCCGATGAGTCCGATGTCGCACGACGCCTGCTTGGTCATCCGCGAATCTCCTTAGGTCAGTTGGGCGGTCCGGGTGGGGTGATTCATAAAGCCGAGACTATATCGGTCTTTTTGGCCCTGAGCCAAACTCTGCCGGTTCCGACCGGGTTTGGCGATTGTGGGGAGTCTGAGCAGCCCCCAGCCGGAGGGCTGCCCGGAATAGATTGCCGGAACAGTCGGAACAGAGTGAAGGAACCAGGGGCCGGCTGCCGATTTCTTAGGCTGGATCGGAATAGCCGTGTTCGGCGGCAAAACCGGTCATGTCAACGCGATAAGTACAGCTTGACCAAACGCCCCAATCTCCCGTAGCGTGAATGCGGCTGATTGGCGGCAATCGGTTGATTGATGTTGGAAAAGAGCGGCTCCGTAGCCAAGTGGCTAAGGCAGCGGATTGCAAATCCGCCATCGTCGGTTCGACTCCGACCGG
>JAPLNQ010000265.1:46929-55997 GCA_026401075.1 Planctomycetia bacterium | reverse complement strand
ATTTACAGAAGAGACGTTACACGAACCGCAGGACGGTGGCCTCGCGGACTTCGTAGGCCGGAATGATGCCTGTCGTGCGGTCATAGGCCGCTGCACGGACGGTTCCGAAAACGGCGGCGATATCATCGGCACCGGCGAATGCCGACTCGAAACCGCTCAGCCACGACGGATCCGCGACGCAGTCGTCGTCGGTGTAGGCGACGATCGTCGCTCCGGCCGCCGCGGCTGCCGCTGCGCCGACATTGCGGCCGCGGGAGAGCCCGACGGCAGCGTGACGGATCCGCACGAACCCTGGCCGGCCGTCGAACTCTGCCAACGGATCGGCCGTTTCGGCGTCAGCCTGATCGACGACGATAAGGTACGAGGCCGCCGGACGCGACTCGAGCGCAGAGCGGACCGTATCGGCGACGGACGGCGGCCGGTGGCGGGTGCAGATGACCACCGCGAAGTGCGGCAGAATGTCGGGCGTCGGAGATCCGGAATCCATGGCACTAAGTCTATACAGGCCGATCGGCCTGTTGGGAGCGTTGGCAACGCCTCCAAAACGTGCTTGGATCGCCTGATCTCGCAGAGTAATGTCATGCGCACCACTGGACAATCCGGAAGCAGCAAGTCAGATCGCCGAACACGCGGGGCTTCGCGTGGAGCCTTCAGATTCGGCTTAGGAGCAGGTATGCACACGATCCTTTTTGTTGATGCCGCCTGTCCCGGACCATACAACGCCGATCTCGACCAGCAGCGGGCGAGGGGGTTGGGCGGTACCGAGGGAACCGTGGCACGATTGGCCGTGGGGTTGGCGGAGACTCGCCGTGTCGTCGTGGCCCAACATAATCGCGATCGCGCCGAGATTTCCGGCGGGGTCGAGTTCGTCCCGTTGAGGTACTTGAATCGCGACCTACGGCCCGACGCGGTCGTCGTATTGAGGCGTGCAGAGCGATTGTGGGGCATGAGAAAGCTGTTCCCGCACGCGAGGTTGTTTCTGTGGATGCATGACTGGGAAGAGCCTCCTTCCTGCTGGTTCATGCACCCGCGCAACCAGGCTCGGCACCTCAGGATGGTGCTGGCCCTGCTGACTACGGATTCGACCCTCGTATGCGTGTCTGCGGCCCATTTAGCAAATGTCGAAAACTTCGCGAGGAGGGGCCTGATCCACAGTGAGCACCGGCTCAATCAGGTCAGAAGGACGTACGTTTATAATGTGGTCGCTGTGCCAGAGCACCTGCGCAACCCTGCGACTCGTCGGCCGACGAATCCCAACAAACTGTTCTTTGGAAGCGTCTGGAAGGGGCTCGACCTCGTGATCACAGCGTTCGAGCATGTCGGCCGCACGCTGCCACACGTGGAACTGCATGTCTCTTTCTATGATCCGCCGAACATGAAGAGGCTGCCCCCAAACGTCGTCAACCTGGGACATCTTTCGCACGATGAGTTCTGCGAGCATGTCGCGGATTCGTTTTGCTACTTTTATCCGGCATATCGGGTCCCGGAGACGTGTGGGCTGGTCTTCGGCGAAAGCCATGCGGTCGGCACGCCTGTGCTGGCGCATCATTTTGGCGCGGCTCCGGAGTTGCTGTCGCCTGCAGAGGTCATCGATGCGCGCAACCTCGATGCCGTGGTGAACCGGCTTTCCAACTGGTACACGAACGGCCGTCCGGCAGTTGCGCCCCGCCCCGAGTATCTGATCGCAGACGTCACCCGCCGCTGGAGCGAACTTTTCGATGGTGCCTGACAGTGCTATGCCAGCCATGATCGTCAGTGTCATCATTCCGACGCGGGGAACGGACCAAGACGGTACGATGCTACACTCTCGGCGTGTCATCACCCCAAAAACAGGACACCAGCGCGACGTGACCGAATCCCGCAGCCTCATCGAACCCCGTACGCTCAAGGGCTTCCGCGACCACCTGCCCGCACAGGCCTTGGCCCGCGAAAAGGTTCTCGACATCGCCCGCCGCGTCTACCGCTCCTACGGCTTCGCGCCGATCGACACGCCGGCGCTTGAATACTTGGAGATCCTCACCGGCAAGGGGAGCGACGAGACCGACAAGCAGCTCTACCGTTTCAAGGACCATGGCGGCCGCGACGTGGGCTTACGGTTTGACCTCACCGTGCCCTTCGCCCGGTTCTGCGCCCAGCACATCGGGGTGCTTGGCACGCCCTTCAAGCGGTATCACATGGCTCCGGTGTGGCGGGGTGAAAATACACAGCGGGGACGGTATCGCGAGTTCATGCAGTGCGACTTCGACACGATCGGCACCACGAGCCCCGTGGCCGACCTGGAGACGGTGCTCGTCGTCCACGACCTGCTTGCCGCGATCGGCATCGGCGGCTTCACGATCCGCGTCAACGACCGCCGTGTGCTCTCAGGCATCCTTCAGGAATGCGGCGTGGCCGATCGCTCGACCGACGTGCTGCGGTCGCTCGACAAGCTCGGCAAGGCGACGCCCGAGGCGGTGGCGGCGGAACTCGAAGCCCACGGCGTGTCGGCTGTCGTACGGGCCAAGCTGCTCGGCATGGCGCAACTCGCCGGCGATCCAGTGGGGGTCCTTGCCGCTCTCGATGGGCTGGTCGGCGAGTCTGAGACAGGGCGGATCGGCGTGGCCGCCCTGCGGAGCCTGCTCGACGGCGTGCGGCAGGCGGGCGTGCCGGACGGCCGGGTCGTGATCGATCCGTCGATCGCGCGCGGCCTCGACTACTACACCGGCATCGTGCTGGAGAGTTTTCTCGATGACCTTCCGGCGCTCGGCAGCATCTGCTCCGGTGGTCGCTACGACAATCTCGCCGGCCTCTACACGAAGCAGTCGCTGCCGGGCGTTGGGGCGTCGCTTGGCATCGACCGATTGCTGGCGGGCCTCGAGGAACTCGGCCGGCTCGATCTGAAGGAGACGCCGGCCGAGGTGTTTCTCGTGCACTTCGACGAGGCCCATCTGGCCGATTACCTCCGGATCGCGGCGCAGCTGCGGGCCGACGGCATGGCGGTGGAGTTTTTCCCAGAGGCCAAGCGGGTTGGGCAGCAGCTCAAGGTGGCCGCGAAGAAGGGGTTTCGCGTGGCGCTCGTGATTGGTAGCGACGAATTTGCCGCGGGCACCGCGCAGCTCAAGGACCTTGCCGCGCAAACCGCCAGCACGATCGAATGGCACGGCGACATCCATGTCTTGTCCGATGCCATCCATTCGCAGCTCGAGGCGATCAAGGCCGGCGGATGACGGATGCTCCATAGAAGCCCGGAGCGTGAGCGATGGGATTTTCCGTTGCGCGGCCATATCCCCCGGCTTCATCCCCCGGCTTACGCCGGGGGCTTTCATTGGGGGACGTGACGTTTCATACAAGCCCGGAGCGTTTACGAGTTGGCGAGCCGCTTCTCGATCGCCGCGAGCGTGTCGGCCACGGCCTGCGCGGTGGCCGGACGATTGGCAGGATCGTGGGCGATCATCTGCATGACGAGCTTCGACACGTCGTCAGGCATGTCGGGGGCCACGCTGCGAAGTGGCATCGGCGAGCCGTGGGCGATCGATGCCAGCATCGCCATCATCGACGTGCCGGTGAAAGGCAGCCGATCGGCGAGCAGTTCATAGAGCATCACGCCGAGCCCGAAGAGGTCGGCTCGGGCATCCACGGGGTGATCGCTGATCCGTTCGGGTGCCATGTAGGCCGGTGTGCCCAAGACCGCGCCCTCCACCGTCACAGGAGCCTTCGAAGGATCGTCGCCGAGATCACAAACGAGCCCGAAATCGATGATCTTCACCTCCCGCGCCGGCCCCTCGAGGATGATGTTTTCCGGCTTGATGTCGCGATGGACGAGGCCTCGTCGATGCGCCGCCGCGAGCCCCTCGGCGATCTCGCGGCCGATCCGCAGGGCCTCGGGCAGCGGCACGCGGCCCACCTTCGCGCGGTATGTGCCGAGTGTCTCGCCGTGCAGGCACTGCATGACGATATAGGGCAGGCCGCTCTGCTCGCCGCCCTGCCGATGCTCGCCCACCTGATGGATCGTGACGACGTGCGGGTGCTCGACGGCGGCGGTCGCCCGGCTCTCGCGGAGGAACCGCTGACGTGAGGCCGGATCGCTCGCCCGCGAGGGGTGCATCACCTTGATCGCCACCCGGCGGTCGAGGCGATCATCCTTCGCCAGATAGACCTGCCCCATCGCTCCCCGACCGATCGTCGCGAGCACCTTGTAGCCGCCGATCGCTGTTGGCAGCACGTCGCTATTGGCATCGTTCACGAAGGCCGCGGTCGGCCCCGCACCTGCGGTCGGCTGGTCTATCGCCTGGTCCATCGACGGCGAGAACGCCAGTGTCTCGGTAAGCGGCGACCGCGGCGCGCGGGTGTCTGTGACGACGTGCTCGACGACGAACGAGCAGAATGGATCGCCTCGCAGGAGACAGCTCGGCTCTTCGATGCGGATCGTTTCCCTGTAGTGGGCTGCGATGCCTCGCATCAGGCCGACGGCCAGCGGGCACAGACGCCGTGCGGAACTGTAGACCAGATGCAGTTCATAGGGGCTCTGCCGCACCGCTTCTAGCACCGGCGGCGCGGCGCCGGGGGTCGTGTTGCGGATCATGGTGTGGATGATCGCCTCGGTGTGCTCGATGAGGTCGAGCGTGCGCCACGCGGGATCGACGACCGGGCCCGCCACTTTGACGAGGTGTGGCGCAAGGAACCGGCCGAACTCCTCGAGGATCGTCGGCAGGGGCCGGCCGGTTGTCTCTGCGATCGTCGTGAGGATGGCGACCGCATCAGCATCGGGATACACACCCGACGGCAGGAACTTGGTGGCGGACGTGGCCGTGCTCGCCCGGACTCCCTTCCAGGAGGTGCTGCCGGTCGCCGCGACGTCGGCGAACTTCTGGAGGAAGAAGAAAATGATGCCGTACACGAGTCCGGTGAATCCCCCGGGAAAAATCCCAATAAAATGGAGAACTGTCACTCAGTAGAGCCGCAGACCCGGTCACTGTATAGAAGTAATCCGTGCGCCGCGTGGTAAAGACAACCGCACTCCACATCCACGTCGGCTGTTTGCTCGAGCATGGTCACCAGCCGGTCGGCTGCTCGCGTCACCCAGGGCTCAGACAACTGCTCATCGTCGAGCGACAGGCTAAGCACCTCAAAGATGTGGCCGGTCGCGGACAGTTTGGCGAATACGTCGGCCGATGTGCCGGGCCGCTCGAAGGAGTGGATCGAAAAACTGCCGTCAACCTGCTGGAATCGGCGGGCACGGTCGATGCATTCGTCGATCACCTCCTGCGCCGCCGCCCATCCGCCGGAGAGTTGTTCCGGTGTGTGGCCGGTGGCGGCACGGTGTTTTTTCAGGGCGGCCACCAGTCCGTAGAGGCGGTGGGCGCCACCGCAGGCGCTCGTGACGATGTCGGCATCAGCCTCCATCTGCACCACGCGCTCCGTGTTCCACTTCGTGCCGTCGCTGGCCGTCCATGTGGCATCGATGGGCAGGTAGGCGGAGAGTGCCATCAGTGTCCAGGTCGCCTCTTGGCCGGGACGAATGTCGGCCTGCGCCTGCGTGAGCAGATCGTTCACGGTGAATGATGTCTTCTTCCCGACCACGAGCTTCGTGTCGCGAGGAATGCCGTGCCGTCCGCACTGCGACAGGTAGCCCAGCCACTGATCGGGATGGCCCTGGCCTGTGTTGCTGCCTTCCTCCAACAAGGCGATGACACCAGGCGATCCGGTTCGGAGGTTCCAGCCGGTGAGCCGGCCGCCGTCGAGTAGGTAGTCGAGCGCGGCCGAATCGGTGCCGTCGTGTCGGAGCGGGAAGTCTCGGCCAAATGCCAGGATGCCGTGAACCACCTGCCAGGCACCGTGCACCGACGCATCCAGCCGGCGGTCATCGCGGGCGTGGGCCAGCACAGCGTCAATCCGCTTACAGAGCTTTCGCCGGTCGATTGGGGAGGCCACGGCATCGCCAGTGTCGGCCTTGCCGCCCGCCGTGCCGCCGGTGGTCGGCTGCCCACAGCCTGCCAGCAGGCCAATCAGCAGTCCGGCTGTGGCCAGAGACCAGGAAAATCTCCTGTCAAATCGGCTGCGAACAGGAGGTCGGGCAACTGCGTAGAAGAATCCCATGGACAATGCAGAAGGTGTGGCGAGGGGGAGGGGAGTGCCGGTCGCTGAACGGCCCTGCTGATAGAATACTTTCGTGTTCGACGTTTCGGGGCCAGGGCCCCGCTTTTGAGGAGCTGCTGAGAAAACATGCCGTTTTTCTACTTTGATCCGAGGTACATGCTTGCGATTGCCCCGGCCATGCTGCTGGCGATGTGGGCCCAGTGGCGGGTGCAGTCGTCATTTGCGGCGGCCTCCCAGGAGCCGGCGCCGCTCACTGGCGCGGCAGCCGCCAGGCACATCCTCGACTCGGCCGGCGCCACTGATGTGGAGATCGAGTCGGTGCCGGGCCAGCTCACCGACCACTACGACCCGCAGACGAAGGTGCTCCGCCTCTCGCAGAATGTCTACGGCAGCCGGTCGTTGGCGGCCGTGGGCATCGCCGCCCACGAGGCGGGCCACGCGCTCCAGGATCATCAGGGATATTCGATGATGACGATCCGCAACGCCGCCGTCGGCGTGGCGAACTTCGGCAGCGGCTTCGGGCTGATCGTGTTCACGATCGGCCTGATGTCGACAGCCTCCATCGGCCAACTGGGCGTCACGATCGCCTGGCTGGGGATCGCGCTCTTCGGGGCGACGGTCTTCTTCCAACTGGTGAACTTGCCCGTCGAAATCGACGCGAGCAACCGGGCGAAGGCGCAGCTCGTGGACCTCGGCATCGTGCCTGCCGGATCGATGTCGTCGGTGAACAGGGTGCTCAACGCCGCGGCCTGGACATACGTCGCAGGAACGCTCCAGAGCGTGCTCACGCTGCTCTATTACGCGAGCTACCTCACCGGCGGCAGCAGTAGCGATTCGGAGACGTGAAGTCGGCGCGTCGAGGGTAGCTACCCGGGGGGCAAAAAGGGGACGCAGCCAGGAGTGTTCCTCCCGTGGCCACGAGTTTTTAACTTTTGGGATCGATGCCGCGGACACGGACAAGTTAAAAACTTGCCGCCACGGGGAGAGTGGACACGGACAAGTTAAAAACTTGCCGCTATGGGGAGAGGGGACACGGACAAGTTAAAAACTTGCCGCCACGGGACGAACACTCCTGCCCGCGTCCCCATCGTCTTACTGGTTGAGTGAATACAGCAGCACGTTGAGCGCGATCTTCTCGGCGTCGTCCCGGCTGTAGCCCGTGCACTCGAGCGAGTTCTGCTTTTCGAGCGCGCAGGAGAGATCGTAGGGGGAGAAGATCACCGCCCACCGATCCCCCATCCGCACACCCTCGAGCTTCGGCGGCACCTGCCTCTTTCGCACGTTCATCGGGCCGTCGCCGCCGGCCGGCTCACGGAGCGTGACGGTGCGAATGTCGTAGCCGCCATAGGTGGCCGCCGTGTAGATGGGGTCATCCGCCGGAATCTCCTCGAGCTTCCGGGTCGGAAGCACCGCGGCGATCTCGGCGCGGAAGGCCGTCGTAAACGCAGGGGAGGCGCAGACACTGTCGGCCAGCAGCGTGCCACCCCGCTCGAGGAACTGCAGCAGCCGTTCCCGCCGCTGTCCGTCGTAGGTGAAGCCCTGGCGACCGTGCATGAACACGAGATGGTAGTTGAAGAGAGATGGATCGGCGGGATCGATCTGGCTTGGCGTGTCGTCGACGCGGATGCCCAGTTCACGGGCCGCGGCGCGGAGGATGTTGGCCAGTGCCGCGGGGGCCGCGTCGCACATGCCGGAGTGCTTCAGCTTGGCGATGGCGATCTGGCCGCGTTCCATTGCATCGGGTTCGCGAGGCACGGCGCGGTCAAGCACGAACAGCTCATCCTTACGCTTTAGTTCGCGGTTGGTGGCGTAGGCGATTACGTTCGTGCCGATGGCCAATGCCGCATCCACCTCGCGGCGGACACCCTCGGGCAGGCTCCGGCTCGATGCGCCGCCCAGCTCCCACAGGCAGGAGAGGCTGGGCATCGCGGCATCCTTCGCCTGCGCATCCGTCGGTGGAGCATAGATCAGGCAGGTGCGGCAGCCGTAATCGACGCCCAGCAGAGGCCGGTGGAGTTCTGGCGGCACGATCTCCTCGGCATGCCACGCTGGGTGCTCCGGGGGCAGAAGGTGGAGTTGATATTCCGGCTCCGGAAAGATTTCACCGACGAGCCGCCGGAGCCGGAGATCGAATTCGCCACTCGACGGGCAGCAGGCCTCGGCAAACACGAAGCCTCCCTCGTCGATGTAGCGACGCAGGCGGCCACCCGCATCCGGTCCGAGGTTGAACGCGTCACGACCCGAAAGCCAGAACACAGGCGCCTGCAGCAGGTCGTCGAGCGAGGCGGATGGCGTGTCGAGGATGTGCCACGACAGCCCGGCGGGATGATCGCTGCGCCATCGCGACTCCACATGCTCCACGAGATGGGCGATGTCGTGGCCGTGGCGGTTCCAGTCGTCGCCTGGGCTATGGCGGCTCTTGGCGACGAGCACCGGCCGCCGGCCCTTGGCCAGAAACAACAGCGCAAAGCTGGTGGCCACGGTCGGATCCTCGATCCGACCGCCACGGAAGGCCCCCGTCAGGCCGTCCTGGGTGGCGACGAACATGCGAGCGCCCTCCAGGTACCAATCCGACTCGCCGATGAACCGTCGCGCCGTGAACCGCCCCACCCGTTCGAGACCGTAGAGATAGTAGTAGAGCCACGTCTGGCCACCGGTCCCCGGATTTTCCACGACGGAGAACCGGCGGCCGAGCCATTGCAGGCCGCGTTCGAGCACCTTCGGCGAAGACCCGCCGCCGCAGCACGAGACGGTCTCGGCCGCGGCCCGCGCGTCGGGCGTGCCGATATGCTCCGAGGTGATCCAGATGCTGGCGACTCCCGCGCAGGTCATGCTGCCCGAGCCGGCCGCGTTGCCGATGGTGTAGCCCCACGAGCCGTCGGGATTGGCGCACGACGCCCAGTATTGCTGGGCCCGGGCCCAGACCTCGCGGCGAACACGGACGCCGGCCTTGTCGGCCTCGTGCAACGCGAGCAGTGCGAACTGGGCGTTGG
>JAPLNQ010000265.1:0-46918 GCA_026401075.1 Planctomycetia bacterium | reverse complement strand
TTGGAATTGTCGCCGGTCCCCTTGTTGGTGCCATACGACCAGGAGCCTGTTGCCGGTCCCTGCGGCACCTGAGCCTTCTCCAGCCAGTCGACGTTGCGTTCGAGGAGAGCGCGGTCGGCGTCGGGTGAGAGCATTGCCAGAACGAGCGTCTGCAGTGAGACGGAGTAGGTCTCGTCGGGCTTCTGCCGCCGCAGCCAGTCGAGACCTCGCTGCATGGCGAGATGGCTGCGGTCGACGCCCGCATTGGCCAACGCCAGCATGACCAGCGACGTGGCGCCCACCCGCGTCTCCTCCGTGCGCATCGAGCACTCCCAGGAGCCATTTGCCTCCTGCTCACGGATCAGCCAGTCGCGGGCCTTCTCGATGGCCCGCTGGATCTTCTCGGGCGAGACCGGAGCCGGCTCGGCTGCCCGTGCATGCAGCGCCGTCGAGCAGAGCAGGGCGACGAGTAGGAGTCGCACCAACGCATCGCTGCATCGCCCGTAGATTCGTGCCGGAAAATCCAAGTCAAACCCTTTCGTGAAGGCCTGATTCCATAGTAACGGTTTTCTTCCATGGGCACAGATCGACCTGAGGCGACGGGAGGTGGAAAAGCGGCTGGCAGAACGCTAGTCGTTTGCTGGTTTCGGTGCTGGGGCGGATACTGACGTCATGTGCCGCCACGCGCGCACGCCAGGTTCACAACCGGAGGGATTCCAGGAGTGTCCACCGCCGCCCGCCCCAAGACCCTCGATGAGATTCTGCAGGAGTTCGCACAGCATCGGAAGCTGATGCAGGAGGAACTGCAGAAGGTGATCGTCGGCCAGAACGAAGTCATCGAGCAGCTCTTCGCCGCCATCTTCACCCGCGGGCACTGCCTGCTGGAGGGCGTGCCGGGACTGGCCAAAACGCTGATGGTGTCGACACTGGCGAGAATTCTCGACGTCGGCTTCAAGCGGGTGCAATTCACGCCCGACCTGATGCCTTCCGACATCACCGGCACCAACGTGCTCGAGGAGGACGAGGCCGGCCGGCGGCGGTTTCGCTTCGTCGAAGGGCCGATCTTCACCAACATCCTGCTCGCCGACGAGATCAATCGTACGCCGCCCAAGACCCAGGCGGCGCTCCTGCAGGCGATGCAGGAGCGGGAGGTTTCTGTCGGTCAGGAGACCTACTCCCTGCCCGATCCCTTCTTCACGATCGCCACGCAGAATCCGATCGAGCAGGAGGGGACGTATCCTCTGCCCGAGGCGCAGCTCGACCGCTTCATGTTCAACATCAAGGTTGGGTATCCAACGGCCAGTGAGGAGGAGCAGATCCTGATGGCGACGACGCGGGCCGAGAAGCCCGAGGTGCGGAAGGTGCTGTCGGGCCGGGCGATCGTCAACATCCAGAAGCTCGTCGGCAGCGTGGCGGTGAGCGAATACGTTGTGAAATACGTGGCCCGGCTCGTGCGGGCGACGCGTCCCAAGGATCCCCAGGCCCCGGCCTACGTGACGGAACTGGTGGACTGGGGCGCGGGGCCGCGGGCGGGACAGTTTCTCATCCAGGGCGGCAAGGCGATGGCCGCGATGGACGGGCGGTTCAGCGTGTCGCTGGATGACATCCGGCGGATTGCCGGGCCGGTGCTGCGGCACCGCATCGCCACCAACTTCCAGGCGCAGGCCGACGGCCTCACCAGCGAGTCGATCATCGAGCGGCTCGTCCGCGAGATCCCGGAGCCCGAGATTCCAAAGCTGGTGAAGTGACCGGAGCGATCCCATGGTGCGGGCGGTCGAGGAATACCTGAAGCCGGAGGTGGTGCGGCAGATCGCACGGCTCGATCTCCGCGCGCAGTTCATCGTGCGGGGCTTCCTGCAGGGGCTCCATGCCAGCCCTTACCAGGGGTTTTCCGTTGAGTTCAGCGAGCATCGTAAATACACCGCCGGCGATGATCCCAAGGACATCGACTGGCTGGTCTACGCCAAGACCGACAAGCACTACGTCAAGAAGTTCGAGGCCGAGACCAACATCACGGGGTATCTGGTGGTCGATACGAGCGCCTCGATGGCCTACACCTACCGGCAGCAGCTCACGAAGCTTGAATACTCGATCTCGCTGGCCGCGGCCCTCTGCTGGCTGATGATCCACCAGCAGGATCCTTGCGGCCTGATGGTCTTCGACGAGAAGCTCCATGCCAGCCTGCCGGCCCGCTCGAAGCGGTCGCAGATCGCGCAGGTGCTGTCGGTGCTTGCGAAGGTGAAGCCCTCCGGCAAGACCGACATCGCCCGCAGCCTGGTGCAGGTGGCTGCGATGCTCCGGCACCGCTCGCTCGTGATGGTGTTCAGCGATCTGCTGGCGGATCCGGAGCCGGTTCGCGACGCCCTCCTGCGGCTGCGTCATCGGGGGCACGACGTGATTCTCTTCCACGTGCTCGACGAGGCGGAGGTCCGCTTCCCGTTCGAGGGGATGGTGGAGTTCACGGAGCCCGAGTCGCTCGACCGTCTGGTGGTGGATGCCGATGCGGCCCGCAAGCAGTATGTCGCGGGCGTGGAAGCGTTTCGGGAGGACTATCGCAAGACCTGCTTTCACGCCGGTATCGATTACGTACCGCTCGACACGAGCATGCAGTTCGACCGAGCCCTGCTGGGATATCTCTCCAGCCGCCGCAACCGGTTTTAGTGACAGGCGAACATGGGCCTCTCGTTTCTGACACCGATGCTGCTGGGTGGCGCGGCGCTGGTCGCCGTGCCGCTGGTGCTCCATCTCATCATGCGGCGAAAGCCGGTGAAGCGGGAGTTTCCGGCGCTGCGGTTTCTGAAGCAGAAGGCGGTCGCCAACCGCCGGCGGCTCCGCCTCAGTCACGTGTTTCTGCTCCTCCTGCGAATGGCGGCGCTGGCCCTGCTGGCGCTCGCGCTGGCCCGGCCGGTGCTTCGCGGCGCCGGCTGGCTGGCCGACGGCGAGGGGCCGGTGGCGGCGGCATTCATCTTCGATACGGCGCCGCGGATGCTCCTGCGAGAAGGGAATCGCACGCGGTTGGAGCAGGCCACCGCCATGGCCAGAACGCTTTTCCAGAAGCTGCCGCCGGAGAGCAAGGTTGCCGTGCTCGACACGTCGGGCGGTGCAGCGGCGTTTGCCCCCACGATCGCGGCGGCCACGGCCCGGATCGACCGTCTCGCAGCCACCACGCCGGCGGCATCGCTCGCGCAGTCGCTCGCCGCTGGCCTTCGGCTCTTGGACGGCTCGGGAATACCGCGGCGCGAGATCTATCTCTTCACCGACTGCTCGCGCGGGGCCTGGGACAACGCTCCGCCGCTCGATATCGCCGCGTCGCATCCTGACACGAGCCTGCTCGTCGTTGACGTGGGCGCGACGTCGGCCCGCAATTTTGCGATCGACGCGGTCGAGCTTTCCAGCGACAGAATTCCCGCCGGCTCCCCGCTCGGGCTGACGGTGGCGACCAGTCGCGTCGGTACCGATGCCGTTCGGGCAGTGGCGGTGGAGATGGTCGGTGTCGACGGCCGCTCGATGAGGCGAGCAGTGAAGCCTGGCGCGTGGAAGGAAGGTGCCGGTGGCCAGATCGATTTCGAGATCACGGGACTCGAGCCGGGTATTCGACAGGGCTGCGTGGTGATCGATGGCACCGACGACCTCGAGGCCGACAATGCATGGTGCTTCACCGTCGAGGTGGGGGCTGCTGCCCGGGTGCTCGTGGCAGCGCCGGCTCCGGCGTCGCGCACGGGTCTGTTCCTGTCGCAGGCCATCGCGCCGGTGACGCTTGCCAAGGCGGGTCAGGCCGCTTTCACGGTCACGGTTGCCGATGTGGCGGAGTTGGCGTCGCTGGCCTGGGACGACTATCGCGGCATCGTCCTCGTCGATCCGCCGCCGCTGCCGCCGGCCACCTGGGAATCGCTCGGCCAATGGGTGGCGGCGGGCCGTGGTCTGGTGGTATGGCTCGGCCCCAGGGCTGGCGATGCGGCCCGGTTCAACAGCGAGGCCTCGCAGCGGGTGCTCGGCGGCGGCATCGTCAGGGTCTGGCGGGCAGCCGGTGGCGATAACTATCTGGCTCCTGCAGCGCTCGACCACCCCATGCTCGCGGCGTTCCGCCGGGTTGGCGATGCGGTGCCGTGGCAGGATTTTCCGGTGGCGAGGCACTGGGAATTCGAGACGAGTCGTGCCGCGCCCGCTGGTGCCGACGCAGACGCAACGGCTAATGTCGTGGCGGCCTACCGCAACGGACTGCCCGCAGTGATCGAACACACGCTTGGGCAGGGGATGGTGGTGACCGTGACCACACCCGTCTCGCAGACAGCCGATGATCCGGACGCGTGGAACACCCTGGCGACAGGCTTTGAGCCCTGGCCGTTCGTGATGCTCGCCAACGAGACGCTCCTGCGGGCGATCGACACAGCTGATGACCTGAATGTCGTGGCCGGCCGGCCGGCCAGCCTGCATGTGGCACGCCCCGATGTGCCGGCGGCGTTTGTGCGGCCGCCGAGCGGGGATGAGTTTCCCGTCGCCATCGATCAGGCACGCGGGGTGCTCACGGTCACCGCCACGCAGCTTCCCGGCAATTATTCGGTCCGTGCCGGCGGTGCGGCGGGGGGGCTGGTGACCGGGTTTAGCGCCTCCCTCGATCCCACCGCTACGGATTTCACCCGCCTCAATGCCGACAGCCTTGCCACGGTATGGGGGCAAGGCCAGAGACTCGCGCGCACCGAGGCGGAACTTGTGCGAGACGTCAACCTCGAACGCGTCGGCACCGAACTCTTCGGCTGGATCATCCTGCTCACCGCCCTGATCATGGCGGCCGATTGGACCGTGGCCAACCGCTTCTATGCGCCGCGCGAGGAAATCGCGGCCGGTGCCAGTGCGGCGGCCGAGTTTGCAGCGGCGGCCGAGGAAGCGACTGCAGCCGACGTGAAGGCGGGAGCCGCAGTCACACGGCCTGCGGCACGGGCGAACCGGTCGGCCGGTGAGCCGCCGCCCCTGCCGGAAGGCGTTACGCAGGAGGCCGGCGCATGATCGCGGTCACGTCGGCACAACGGGTGGCAGTGCACTTCGACCCTGTGGGCTCGTGGCTCCTCGTGGCGCTGGTCACGGTCGCGCTGCTGGCCGTGCTGCTGGCCGTGCCGCCCGACCGTTCCCGTGTGTCCCACGGTCGCGTGCTGTTGCTCGTCCTCCTGCGGCTGGGTGCGTTTCTTGCGCTCGTGCTCTGCATGCTGAGGCCGACCTTCGTCTCGACTCGGCAGGCGCGGCAGCAGGGTACCGTGGTGGTGCTCGCCGATGCCTCGAAGAGCATGACCGTGGCGGACGGTCCCAACGGCCAGACCCGCTGGGATGCGTTGACTGCGTCGCTGACAGCGGCACGGCCGGCAGCCGAGGCCCTGATGGAGAGCGGTGATTTCGACATCGCAACCTATGCGTTTGATCGTGAATTGAGTCCCGTGGCCGCGGCATCAGGCAATCCGTTTCCGCTCTCCGCCTGGCAGGCCGGCAAGACATCCGATCAGACGGCGATCGGTGCAGCCATTGCCGAGGCTGTGCGGGCGGGTGCCGGTCGGCAGCTTGCCGGTGTGATCGTGCTCAGCGATGGTGCCCAGCACGCCTATCCGCCGCGAGACGAGCCGCCGCAGACGGCCGCGCGTGCCGTTGGTGACGCCGGTGTGCCGCTGTGGAGCGTCACGTTTGGACAGCAGCTCGGGGCGGGACAGGGCCGCGACGCAGCGATCGTCAACCTGTCGGTGGGTGAGACCGTCTACCTCAAGAACCAGTTGGAGGTCGCGGGCCGCGTGCGTCTGGAGGGGCTGGCAGACCGGGATGCGGTGGTGAAGCTGTTGGCCGAGAACGATACCGGCGGCATGGAGGAGGTGGCCCGCACGACCGTGAAAGGAGGTGCGGAGGTCGAGGAGGCGGTCCGCCTCGCCTGGACGCCGCAGAGCCTGGGCGAACGGAAGCTGTCGCTCGTCGTCGAACGGCAGGAGGGGGAAGTGGTGGTTACCAACAACGAACTTTCGACGTTCGTGGAGGTGGTCGACGGCGGCCTGCGGGTGCTCTACCTGGAAGGGAGCCTGCGGGTTGAGCAGCGGTTTTTGCGCCGTGTGCTCGCGGCCAGCCCCGACATGCAGGTCGATTTTCGGTGGATCGATTCAGGCCGTCGCGACACCTGGCCTGTCGATATCGGCCGGCAGTTGTCGGGCGATTACAACGTCTTCCTGATCGGCGACCTCGACTCCGCGGCGATACGACGAGACGATCTACAGAAGATCCTCCGCAAGGTGCAGGCCGGCGCCGGCATCGGCATGCTCGGCGGTTTTCATGCGTTCGAGGCCGGCGGCTGGGGCAGTTCCGCACTCGCACCAGCGATGCCGTTCGAGCCTGATCGTCTCGCACGGCAGTCGTTCGACGAGCCGGTGCGCGAGAGCCTTCATCTCAAGGGGCCGCTGCAGATGCTCCCCGACACACGCTTTGGCGGCGTGTCGATCCTGCGGCAGGGAAAGAGTGAGCAGGACTCGCGTGCGGTCTGGCAGGCACTGCCGCCACTCGAGGGCGCAAACAATCTCGGTCGGCTCGTGCCCACGGCCAAGCCGCTGGCGGTGACGGCGGACGGCCGACCACTGCTCGTCGGTCGCGAATACGGCGACGGTCGCGTGCTCGCCTTCGCCGGCGACTCGACCTGGCGATGGGCGATGCAGGGCGCAGTCGAGCAGCACCGGCGTTTCTGGCGGCAACTGGTGCTCTGGCTCGCCAAGCAAGACGACTCCGAGCAGGATGCGCTCTGGATCCGTCTGGCGCAGCGGAGAATTTCACCCGGCGTTCCGCTCGCATTCGATGCCGGCCTGACGAAGGCCGATGGCACGGCGGTGACCGACGTCGCGGTCGAGGCGTTCGCCGTTTCACCGTCCGGCCTCCCACGGCCCGTCCGCATCGCGAGGCGGGGCGAGACGTTCACCGGCACGGTCTCCGACTTCAGCGATCCGGGCGATTGGAAGCTGGTCGTGAAAGCATCGCGGCCAGGGGATCCCACGCCGCTGGAACGCGCAGCGCGATTCACGGTGGTAAGGCAGGATCTGGAACTGGCCAACCCACGGGCCAATCCGCGGCTGATGCGACAACTGGCCGAGGCGACCGGCGGCGGCGTGCGGCTGCCCGAGGAACTGCCGGGCATCTTCGACGAGATCGCCAAGAAGCCGGCGGCTTTCGAGACCACGGAGGAATGGTCGTTCGCGGCCTGGGACAAGTGGCCGATGTTTCTCCTGCTGGCGGCTTTCATGTGTACCGAGTGGTTTCTGCGGAAGCGATTGAAAAGGGGACGCAGCTCTTTTCGGCCAAGTGCGGCCGAAAAGAGCTGCGTCCCCTTTTCACTCTCTTCAGGACATGGCCAGCCCCGCCCTCATCCACGCCAAACACTACTGGCTGCGTCCCCTTTTTTGTGGCCGCTTTTCATGGCTCGAAGTCGCCCTTCTGGCGAGGCGGGGCTTTTGCTACGTTCCCTCGCCACCGCAGTCTGCCAGCAGGGAATTCAGACGTGATCAAGCGACGCCCCATTCGCAACAAGCTGCTGCTCGGCGGTGCGCTCGTCGGCATCATGGTTGCCGTGCTGTCGGCCAGCAGCTTTCTCGGTGTCTATTCCTATCGGCGGCTGGTGCGATCGCTGAGTTGCCGGGCGGCTGAACTGCCCCGCGCCAGCGACTTGAACGCCAGCGTTGGCAGTCTGCGGCTGGCTCACGCCCGGGCGCTTTCGGGTGAGGCTGAGTTTGGGCTGATTGGCGAGCCGCTTCCCCCACCACCAGCCGATGATGAGGACGATGCCGAGGACGAAGAAGAGCCTGTGTTCGCTGATACGTTCACCGGTCAGATCGCCCATGCCCGCTGGTCGCTTGACCGCTACTGTGAAGAGTTGGCTGAGGGCGAGCTGGACAACATGCCGTTCCCCTTCGGCGATCGGAGCCGCGAGCGTGAAACGGCCGCCGCAATCGCGACCTGCCTCGACACGATCGATACGATCGTCGCGCCGGCACCGCCGGCGGTGGGCGACGAGGCAGAGGACGAGAGCAGCGTGCCGTGGCAGCGGGGCCGGTTGCTCGACAGCGGGCCGCATCTCGACAAGCTGGCATCGCTCTCAGCCGAGTTGCCCACGTTTCTGCAGGAGCGTCTCCACGACCTTTCGCACGAGGTTCGCAGCGGCTATCGCACGTTGATCGTCACCACATGGGCCTCGGCCCTGGCGGCCGCAGCGCTCCTGGCGGCGCTTGGCACGCTCAGCTATCGGTGGGTGTTTCGGCCGTTGCGGCTGCTCGGCAACGGCTCACGCCGCGTGGCGGCGGGCGATTTCGCTTTCCGGCTCAAACTCGACTCCAGCGACGAGATGGCTGAACTGGCCGCCGCGCTCAACGACATGACGGAGCGGTTCGAGGAAATTCGCGACGACCTCGACCGCCAGGTGCAGTTCCGCACCCGCGAGGTGATCCGGAGCGAACAGCTGGCGAGCGTCGGATTTTTGGCGGCCGGCGTCGCCCACGAGATCAACAATCCGCTGGCATCGATCGCCATGTGCGCCGAGTCGCTGGAGAGCCGGCTGGAAGGGCTGGCCCCGGACGACGCCGATGCGCAGATCGTGAAACGCTACCTCGAACTCATCCAGACCGAGGCCTTTCGCTGCAAGGGTATCACCGAGAAGCTCCTCGACTTTTCGCGGCTGGGCGAGGTGCGACGGCAGGCCACAGCGATGATGGCGCTCGTCGCCGACGTGGCCGACATGCTCCGGCATGTCGGCCGGTTTGCCGGTCGCTCAATCGAGATCGACGAGGGGCCGGACGTGTTGGTGATGGTCAATCCGCAGGAGATCAAGCAGGTGGTCCTCAACCTGCTTGTCAATGCGCTCGACTCGATCGATGAGTCAGGGCATGTGCGCGTGGGTGTGCGACGGAGCGGTCGCGAGGCGCTGCTGACGATCACGGACGACGGCTGTGGCATGACGGAAGAGGTTCTCGAGCATCTCTTTGAGCCGTTCTTCACCCGTCGCCGTTCGGGGCAGGGAACGGGCCTCGGATTGTCGATCGTCCACCGCATCGTCGCCGACCATGGCGGCAGGATCGCGGCCGCGAGCGCCGGCGAAGGGCAGGGCTCGATGTTTCGCGTCACGCTGCCAGTGGCGGCCGTGGGCGATGTCGCCGTGTCGCAGGGACCTGCCCCAGACGCCCATGCCGCCTAACGCACATTTGGAGGTTTGCCATGAAACAGCACTTCAGGCCGATGCGAATCCTGTTTGCCGACGACGAGACCTCGATCCAGGAACTGATGCGGATCGAATTGCCACGGCTGGGCCACGAGGCGACGGTCTGTCCCGACGGTCGCACAGCGCTGGCCGCACTCGACCGCACCGCCTACGACTGCGTGATCGTCGATCTCGACATGCCCGGTGTGGGCGGGTTGGACGTGATCGCACGCGTGCGGGAGACGTCGGCCGACACGGAGACGGTGATCATCACCGGGAAGTCGTCGCTCGAGAGCGCGGTGACGGCGGTCCGTCAGGGAGTCTTCGACTACCTCACCAAGCCCTGCAAACTGGCCGAGATCCAGGCTGTCCTGGAGCGGGTTCGAAAGAAGCGAGAGCTGACGAGCCGACTGCGGGCGCTTGAACGCCGGGTTCGTCGGGCCGAGGGAACGAGCCAGCTCGTGGGCGCGTCGCCCGGCCTCGACCGGGTGCGGCGGCTGGTCGCCCGCGTGGCGGCGAGTGACTCAAACGTGCTCATCCGAGGTGAGACCGGCACCGGCAAGGAACTCGTGGCCAGGGCGATCCACGAAGGCAGCCCTCGGGCTACGGGGCCACTGGTGGCGGTCAACTGCGGCGCGCTGCCGGAGCACCTGGTGGAGAGCGAGCTGTTTGGCCATCGCAAGGGTGCGTTCACCGGTGCCGATGAGCACCGGGCCGGGCTGTTTGAGGTGGCCGACGGCGGCACGCTCTTCCTGGACGAGATCGGCGAACTCCCCAGGCAGTTGCAATCACGGCTGCTGCGGGCGCTCGAAAGCGGCGAGATCCGCCGCGTGGGCGACAACCAGCCGATCACGGTCGATGTGCGGGTCGTCTGCGCCACGCACCGCTCCCTCGAGGAGATGGTGGGTGCCGGGGAGTTTCGTGAGGATCTGCTGTTTCGCATCAACACGTTCGAGATCGCCATTCCACCATTGCGTGAGCGGATCGACGACCTACCCGCACTCGTGTGGCATTTTGTGCACAAGGCGAGGCCGCAGACCCCGCCCGATGCCGCCGTCACCGTGCCGGAGGTATTTGAGGCGCTCGCCCACCATCGCTGGCCGGGGAACATCCGCGAATTGGCCAACGTGATTGAGCACGCACTGGTGCTCTGCGACGAACTACCGCTCTTGGTCGAGCATCTGCCCACGCGGCTCGGGGCCGCACCTCCCCAGGCCGCAGCTTCCGCGAAGCCCGTCGCCGGAACGGCTGCCCAGGCCACGGGCAACGCAGTTGCGGTACCTGTCGCCACCACGTCGCCACGCAAGCCCGAGAGTCTCCGCGACCTGGAGATGCGAGCGATCCTCGAGGGACTCGAACGCAACCACGGCAACAAGGCGAAGACCGCCGAAGAACTCGGCATCAGCCTCAAGACGCTCTACAACAAACTGCATCAACTGCAGGAAGCGGCACCGATGGCGTGACGCCGGCTACCCCGTCTTGCGGACCACGCCGACGAGCACGCCGAGCACCCGTGCGTTTTTCACATAGATCGGCTTCATCGAGGGATTCGCAGGCTGCAGCCGGATGCGGTCGCGCTCCGGGAACCACTGCTTGAGCGTCGCCTCTCCGTCTTCCGTCTGGGCCACCACGATGTCGCCGGAATGTGCGGTCTGCTTCTTCTGGATCACCACCCAGTCGCCATCGGCAATCTGGGCGTCGATCATCGAATCACCCATCACCTTGAGCACGAAGTGGTTGTCTCGCTTGAACAGGCTTTCGAAGTCGATCCGCTCGCTCTGTTCCTCCGCCGGACGCAGCGTGCCGGCCGCCACCCAGCCTGCCAGCGGCAGGCCCCTGAGATGAGCCGGTTCGGCGACCAGTTCGATCGCCCGCGACATATTCTTGCCGCGGGTGATCATCCCTTTGCGCTCGAGCGCCTTGAGATGGCAGACCACGCCGTTGGGTGAGCGGATCTTGAAGGCTGCGCCGATCTCACGGACCGTGGGGCCGTAGCCCCGGGTGTGGATCTTGTCGCGAATGAAGGAATAGATTTCCATCTGCCGCTCGGTCGGTATGTCGTCACCCTCGGTGCCGGTGTCGACGGTTCGCCCCAAGACCTTATTGCCAAGCAGGCTATTGCCCAGCAGGCTGTTTTGGAGCGAGGCCACGCTCCGCAGGGCTGCGGCCGAGGCGACCGGTCGCTTTCCAGCCGATTTGCCTGCAGCAGAGCGGGATGGAGAGGCCTTCTTCGACGAGGTTTTGCTGGCGAGGGTTTTGGACATGTATGTCGAGCGTGGAGACGCTTTCCTAGAGTGGTGTATTGTGCGGGAAGTGGTGTATTGTGCGGTGGTATGTCTTGCGGCGGTGTATGATCGGCGGGACCGTTGGGATTCGCGACACGACGGAGTGATCGGTCGTTTTCTGCTGTGGACGCCAGTATCTTACTATACGGCCGTTCATTTTCAAGTCCTCTGGTAAATCTTTTTGGGAGTGGCACCACCATGCATCACTTTTTCGTCCTTTCGGGACTTATCGGAGCGGTCCGCCGTGCCTGTATTTCCAGTGCTGGCTGTCTGACGGTCCTGCTGCTGGCTACGGCCGCGCTGCATCCGGCGACCGTCCACGGGCAGACGGCGACCGCCGAACCAGCGGGCCAGGCGGGCAAGTCGGCCGACAAAGACGCCAAAGACGCCAAGGCCACTGAGAAGCAGGCAAAGAAGAAGTCGCCGGTGATCGCCCAAATCACGCTGGCGGGATCGATCCCCGACGGCGTCGGCCAGGGCGGGCTCTTGGCTGATGTGTCGCCGCACCTGCACCGCCTCATCGAGCGGCTCGACAAGGCGGCCACCGACACGCGGGTGAAGGGGGTGGTGCTGTCGATCGAATCGCCGGCCATCGGTCGCGGGCGGGCCGAGGAACTGCGGGCGGCGATCGGCCGAATCCGCAAGGCCGGCAAACCGGTGGCCGCACACCTTATCGGCGCGGACCCAGTGCACTACATCGTGGCGTCGGCCTGCGACACGGTGGCGATGCCGCCGGCAGCCACGCTCGAGATCACGGGCGTGCGGACGGAGGTGACCTTCTTCAAGGCGATGCTCGACAAGCTCGACATCAATGCCGAGATCCTCCAGGTCGGCGAGTTCAAGGGGGCGGGTGAGCCGCTCACACGGACGAGCATGAGCCCGCAGCTCCGCGCTCAATATGAGCAGTTCGTCGGGGATCTCTACGAGCAGCTCGTGGAGCGGATCGCCGCCGATCGGAAGCTGCCCGCGGATGAGGTTCGCACGCTGATCGACACCGGTGTGTTCACGCCGGAGATGGCCCTCAAGGCGAAGCTCATCGATGCCGTGGCCTATGAGGACGAGGTGATCAGCGGCCTGGCTGGTCGGCTCAAGCTCGACGAACCGAAGATCTCCCGCGACTATGCCGAACAGAAAATGGACAACGACTTCTCCGGCATCGGTGGGCTTGTGAAGCTCGTCGAACTGCTGTCGGGCCAGAAGCAGACTGCGGCCGCTGGGAAGGACAAGCAGATCGCCATCATCTATCTCACAGGGGAGATCAAGGAAGGGAAGGGCAAGGACGAGCTACTCGGCGGAGGCTCGGCCGGATCCGACAGCGTCATTAAGGCGATCCGCGATGCGGCGAAGGACGACAAGGTGGCTGCGATCGTGCTGCGGATCGATTCTCCCGGCGGGTCGGCACTCGCCAGCGACCTGATCTGGCGGGAGGCCGAGCGGACCACGAAGCCTGTGGTGGCGAGCCTCTCCGACGTCGCGGCCAGCGGCGGCTACTACGTGGCGGTGGCGGCCGACAAGATCGTGGCGGCCCCGGGCACGCTCACCGGATCGATCGGCGTAGTCGGCGGCAAGATCGCCGTCGGCAAGGCGCTAGAAAAATATGGCGTGCATACCGACGTCGTGGCCAAGGGCCGCAATGCCGGCTGGCTCTCGATGCAGACGCCGTTCACCGAGCAGGAGCGGGAGGTTTTTCTGGCGACGATGAAGGACGTCTACCGGCTGTTCACGTCGAAAGTGGCCGCTGGCCGCAAGCTCGACATGGAAACCATTGGCAAACTCGCCGAGGGCCGGGTCTTCACCGGCCGGATGGCGAAGGACCTCGGGCTCGTTGACCGGCTGGGCACGCTCGACGACGCCATCGACGAGGCGAAGAAGCTGGCGGGGATCGGCGCAGACGAGGCGATCGAGCGGGTGCTGCTGCCTGAGCCGCGTGGGCTCTTCGACGATCTCTTCGGCATGGCCGGCGATGCGGCCCCGGTGGCGCGGCTTGCCGGCGCTGGGAATGCCTCAGGCTCGAGCTTCGCCCGCGAAGCCCTCCTGCGGGCGGCGTTGCTGGCCCGAATGACCGGCGTGCCTGGGCTCGAAGGGCTGGCCGCCGAGGCCGATGCGCTCGTGCAGCTCTCGTCGGGCCGGCCGCTGATGATGCTGCCGATGCGGGTGCGTGTGCGGTAGCGGGCCACGCCGGAGAAAAAGGCGGTCTCACGACTGAACGGTCCGGTCTCCAAAGCTTCTTTTTTCTCGGAGACTTTTTTCTCGGAGACTAGGAAGGGCCATAAGCATCCTTCCGATGTCGGATGACCCTGATTTCGACAGTGGCGGCGTCATCGTCCACCGCGTATACGATGCGGTAATCTCCTACACGAACCCGCCACAGATCGTCGGCTCCGCGGAGTTTTCTCGCACCGGAAGGACGCGGATCTGTTGCAAGGCCGTCAATTTTGTTGGCGATCCTCGTCAGGACCTGCTGCGGCAGCCCTTCCAGTTCCTTGGTGGCAGACCGGCCGACCCGCACCTCATGCACGGCGTTTGACCTTCTTCAGTCGCCCTGTCTTTTCCAGCCTCCCTCGCAACGTGGCCCAGTTCTCGCTCGGCTCATGTTCCCGCAGCCGTGCGGTTGCCACGTCGAGAATGTCTTCCCACAGGCCACGGCCCTGACGCAGGTCGATCAGCACGGCGGTCCGCTCGCCGAGCTCGTTATAGAGATACTTTACGCCTCTGATCATGGGCGGTGTTCCGCGGGGGACGAAGATACTGAAGGTCGCCGACGATGCTTACTGTACAAATGAATCCGTGTGACGTCAAGTTCATGGTGTGCGTTGCGGCGATTGGAATATTCCAAAACGTAAAAGATTGTTGCGATCACGTAAATCACGATCCTTGCGGCCGGTGGCATTTTAAATAAACTCCCCTCTAGGGTAGGGTGGTGACGTCGGCCAGCGGGGCGTGGCCACGCATCCTGATCGACTGTCATTTTTTTGCGGAGCACCGGAATCATGCGCACCAGCACCAGTTCATGCTCCTGCTTCTATTCATGGCCGCGGTCGCGAGGGCGTGTGGCGAGAGCACTCGGCGGGAGTCCGCAGGGGCTCGTGCAGCCGCGTGCGGGGTTCACGCTTGTGGAACTCCTGGTCGTGATCGCGATCATCGGCACGCTCGTGGGGCTGCTCCTGCCGGCGGTGCAGGCGGCCCGGGAAGCGGCCCGACGCAGCACCTGTAGCAACAACCTCAAGCAGCTCGGTCTGGCGGCCCTCAACTACGTCGATGCGAACGGCAAGCTGCCCTGGAACCGCAACGAGACCGCCGCGGCGCCATCGACAAGTCCCTATCCCTGGAACTTCAACGACCCGAAGCACAAGGGGAGTTTCCTCGTGTGCATGCTGCCCTTCATGGAGCGAAACGATCTCTACAGCGGTCTGAATTTCACGGCCGAAACTCAGGACATCGAGAATCAGCTCGTCGGTGGCAAGGCACTCTACACCTACGTGCTCAAAGAGCTGATCTGCCCGACCGACGATCACAAGGGCACCTTCGTTGCCGACAATAACGAGACGCGGGCCGTTGCCAACTACTCGGGCAGCATCGGCAGTCAGGCGAACAGCCCCTGCGCCACGCATGGCAATTATTTTGGCTGGGCTACGAGCACTCGTGGCGATGCTGGCCAGGCAGCGACCACATCTGGCGTGATCGGCCATCGCTGGTATTCAGCGAAGCTCAGGGAGATCACCGATGGCACCTCCAAAACACTCCTCTTCGGCGAGGTGCGGCCCCAGTGCGAGTGGCACCTCCGCAAGGGCTGGGTGCACGTCAACGCCTACTACACTGGCACGCAGATCGCGATCAATTTCAACACCTGCGAGGGTGAGCCCGGTGCCGGCTCCGGCTGCAACACATATTCCGGCAGTTGGGGGGCGTCGCAGGGATTCAAATCAAAGCACTCGGGCGGCGCCACCTTCGCCCTCTGCGACGGATCGGTGACGTTCCTTACCGAGACGATCGACATGGTTCTCTACCAGGCCCTCGGCGACCGTCGGGATGGCCGGGCGAACGCCACGACTGAGCAGTGACTCTGAGAGCGATCCTGCCAGGTCTAAGCCAGGAAATTCGGCTTCAACAGCAATTGTTATGAGTGAACCTCGGCAGTCACGATCGCGCTTGCGGATGGCCTCGGCCAGGCTGGGGCTCGCTCTGCTCATGATCGTCGGCTGTGGTCGAGGCGCTCCGCTGACGATGCCGGTGAAGGGCACCGTGACCTTCAAGGGCTCGCCGCTCGCCGAGGCCGATGTGGCCTTTACGCCGAAGGGCGGCCGGCCGGCCAGCGGCAGGACCGACGCCGCAGGGCGTTTCACGCTCACGACGTTCAAGACCAACGACGGAGCCATGATCGGGCAGCACATCGTGACCGTCTGCAAGCATGTCAAGAAGGATCCGAATGCGACCGGCGCCTACTTCGACTACGTGCAGGTGACGCCGGAGAAGTTTGGCCGCCCGAACGAATCACCCCTCCGGGCCGACGTGACGGCCAGCGGCCCGAACGAGTTCACGTTCGACATCACGCCGCAGAAGTGATCGAACAAAAGGTGTCAGAGCAAAAGGTGTCAGGAATCGTTTCTGCGAAGCACGCTGCCCAACTTGGCCGTGCTGCCTGCGGCAGTCTGGGAATGAGTCCGGACCTCTGTCCCCCCCGTTCTTTTCCCCCTTCGGTCGTGTTCCAGCGCCCGCCGAGCGGCCTCGCGCTGCGGGTGCTCGAAGGCATCGGCGTAGGAATCAAGTTCCCGGGCCGTCATGCCGAGCGATTGCCCCTCTTTCCTCCATCGCCCAACCGCGGCTTCGACCTCGGCGAGGATCGTCCGCGCACGTCGCGGCTCGATTCCGAAATAGCCGCAGACGGACAGGCTTGCGTCGATCGTCGCCCCTGGGCCGGTGTCCTCGGAAGGCCATGTCTTCAGTTCACGCACGCGGTCAGGAAACGGATTGACGTCGAAGGCCGGTGCAAGCCTCCAGAGTCCACGATCCGCATGCAGGAAGCCGTGGTTGCGTAGATGGTCGTCGACGTTGGTGATCAGAATTGAAAACACCATCCTCCGCCAGAGTTGTTCGCTGTCGGCTTGGGGGGCGGCTCCATGCACCCGCAGGGCATCAACGATCTCCGTGTAAAAATGTTCCCGGCCGTCGGCAGGGTCGGCTCCGACGAGTGTTGCTGCAGACGCGTAGAGCATGCGTTTGTGGTCGCCGGTGCGATCGAAGCGGCGGATCAGGGCTACCGGCAGGCCGTCACTGTCGACAAGGCGAGCGTCCGCCGCATCTCCTGCCGCCGCTTGGCATGATCACGCAGGATCACCCGCTTGGCCCAGCCATCGGGTTCCGTGTCGGCGATAACCGCATGGAACACGGAGCCCGTACCCGGCCCGCGGAACTGCGGGCCGGAGACCAGTGGCAGCCCGGGTTCGATCGGAAACCGGTCAGGAGCGTTCAGTCAGGCATCGTAGTAGGTGAATGCGGATCGCGCCCGGGCGCTGACGGCATCGTGATGCAACGTGCCGACGCCTCGCTCGGCGTTTCCGAGATACACCTGAATCGTGCGTTTCATGAGGGAGTGGGACTCTTTTTGACCCGCACCCTTTTCGGCAGGCGTTCTGCGTCGAGAAGCAGCCCCTGATCATCGCGGCGAACGTCCGCCACATCGCCCAGCACTTCGCCGAGACCCAGCACGAAGAGCGCCATTGCATAGGCGCCAATCGCCACCTTCGGATCGCCTTTTTCGATGCGCGCATACGTGCTTTGGGCCACGCCGATCCGCTCGGCCATCATCGCGATGGTCACGTGCCGTTTGCGACGCGCGACCGCGATGTCGCCGCCCATTTTTTGAAGCGATCGCAAGACCCGTTGCGGGGTTCGGTTGAGAAGCGCAGATCGCATGATAAAATCCGATGCATGAGTGCTTGTTTGCCATAAACAATCATATATCGGTTGTTTATGTGTGCAGTCACGAGTCGCTTTCTGCCGTCGGCGGCTGCGGGCCGATGCCTGGAAGAGCCGGCCTCAATGCCTCGTTGAAAGACTGGTAGCGTTTTGCTACCATTGGCCTGTGAGCCAACCCGTAAAGCTTTCCGAAGAACTCGTGCTTGATGCACGGCTGACGTCGGCGGTCGCGGAGCGTTCGATCGCCGGTCAGATCGAGTATTGGGCGCAACTGGGGCGGGCCATCGAACCGTTGCTGCAGGGAGCCCAGGCGTTGGCCTTGCGCAGGGCCGGGGCGGTCAGGCCGCTCTCGGAATGCCTGGAAGCGGTTGATTCGCCGACTGGTCGGCGCCGGGTGGCCGAGCACCTGGCCGCCCAGCCCTTTCCCCATTTCGAGCCGGCAGCAGATGCGCCCGGGATGCTGGTTCGCATCGAGGAGAATGGGAGGCGGACAGTCGGCCGCTTCGTCAACCGTCGGTTTCAGGCAGCCGAGTGATGGACGTCGTGCGGCTGGATGCCGGGCCGACGATCGTCGCGATCGCCGGCCCCAACGGCGCCGGCAAAACGACGTTCTATCGTGCCCACCTGAGCCACGCCGGCCTGCCGTTCATCAACGCCGACGTGTTGGCCCGCGAACTCGACCTCGACCCGTATGCTGCGGCCCGCGTGGCCGATACGCTGAGGCGTGCGTTTGTCGCACGTGGCGAGAGCTTTGTTTTTGAGACGGTGTTTTCCGATCCGGTGGGGGACAAGCTGGCATTTCTCAAGCAGGCTGATGCGGCGGGCTACACCGTGGCGGTCTGTTTTATCGGCGTCTCGGGACCGGATGCCTGCGAAGCTCGCGTCGCCATGCGGGTGTTGCAGGGGGGGCACGACGTGCCGACGGAGAAAATCCGTGGCCGGTATCCACGCACGGTCGAGAACCTCCGGGCCGCCATTCGCGAACTGCCCCATGTTCGGATCTACGACAACGACGATCTGAGCAGGCCGTACCGGCTGGTGGCCGTGTTCGAGCGTGGAAGGCTGCAGACGCTGCATCAACCGGTGCCCGCTTGGCTCGCTCCGCTGCTCGAATGAAAACGGCTCGAATAAGCAGCGGCCGCGAGGTGTGCTTGCGTCGCGGACTCCCTCGCTCGTGCGTCGGGCTTGGATGGGAGCCACTCTTCATCCAAGGCCGCAGCGCCAGCAAGGGAATCCGGGTGGTGGGCTATTTCACGCGGATCGCTTCTGCCGTTTTCGCTATGTTGCGGCACCGCCGATGGCGGCACGCAACTGCGCGACAGAGACCGTCATCGCGCGGGCGAAGCCGGCGATAAAGCGGGCGGAGCCCGATGGCGCAAACGCCACGATGGAAAAGTCGCCGAGCTGGAACCAGTCGGCTGCGAAGGGAAACTTTTCCAGATACGCCAGGGCGAGCGAGGAATAGTCAGCATGCTCCCGATCGATGAACGAAGCGACGGCCGGGATCGACACCCGTGGCAACGCCTGCGGTGGCACAGATTCCAAGTCCTCGCCGGTTTCCGGCGCCGTGATCAGCAGGCAGACCTGCGGCGTCTCGAGCATGTCGCGAGTGTGGGCCGAGAGCCGGCTGACATGCGTGACGAGGAGCAGTCGCTCAGTGGCGTCGTCGTGCCAGACGGCATAGGGCACCATCGAAGCGAACGGCAGGCCTACGTGGAGCGTGGCCAGCGAAGCCACGGACCGGCCGCGGATCAACTCCCCGAGGAGATGCGAGGCTGCAGGGTCCATGCCTCACGCCTTACCAGGCGAAGTGAGCGAACGCCTTGTTGGCGTCGGCCATGCGGTGCACGTTGTCACGCTTGGTCACCGCGGCACCTTCGCGCTTGTAGGCAGCGACGATTTCCTCGGCGAGCTTCTCATGCGTGCCCCGGCCCTTCTTCTCACGGACCGAGAGGAGCAGCCAGCGGATCGCCAGCGACTGCTGCCGGTTGCGGCTCACCTGCATCGGCACCTGGTAGGCGGCACCACCGACACGCTTCGACCGAACTTCGACCGAAGGTTTGATGTTTTCGATGGCGCGGTTGAAGATCTCGATCGGCTCGGCGTCGGTGATCTTCTCGGAGACGATGTCCATCGCCTTGTAGAAGATGTTTTGGGCGACGCTCTTCTTGCCGTCTTCCATCAGGCAGTTGACGAACTTGCTCGCCAACAACGATCCGAAACGCGGATCGGGACGGAGTTGCTCGCGGCTCGACGTGATTCTTCCCATTATTGCTTAACAACCCTTTAGAGAGTCAACCCTTCTTTGCACCGTAGAGACTGCGGGACTGCTTCCGACCCTGCACGCCCAGCGTGTCGAGCGCACCGCGAATGATGTGGTAGCGAACACCGGGGAGGTCGCGAACACGGCCGCCGCGGATGAGCACAATCGAGTGCTCCTGCAGGTTGTGGCCTTCACCCGGGATGTAGACGGTGACTTCCTTCTGATTCGACAGCCGCACGCGGGCAATCTTCCGAAGAGCCGAGTTCGGCTTCTTGGGCGTCATCGTGCGAACCTGCAGACAGACACCGCGCTTCTGCGGGCAGCGGTCGAGCACGGGCGACTTGGAAAACTTCCGCTTGGGCCGGCGGCGGCTGCGGACGAGCTGGCTGATCGTGGGCATAGTTGCTGTCTTGTGGGGGTCGGAACGCGAGCCCCAAAGAATAACGGAGAATCGACCGTCTCGGAAGCGGGGTTACGAAAACCCGCGATTTTTGGGCTCAGGGGCGGAGTCGGTGGAAAATCTCGCCCCGGCCGCCGGCCAGGAGATCGCCATGCCACTGCTGCCAGACGCCGCCGAAGAAAAAGTTGGCGGTACGTCCGGCATCGCCGACCGGACAATGAGCGAGCCCCGCCGCATCCCCATGCCCGGCCGCGGGCCCACCCGACCGGCCACGAGCACCGTGCCGGCCCGCATTTCAAAGGCGGCCGCCTCGCCGCAGGAGCCGCCGATGCCGAGCAGGCCGCGTCGCATGCGTGCACCAGCCAGGCAGCCGGCATCGCCGTTGATCGCGATCAGCCCGCCGCGGACGCCGAGATCATTGCCGGGGAGTGCCGCCGCGACGTTGTCGCCGGCGTTGCCCTCCACCAGCACCTCGCCACCCGTCATCCCGGCAGCCAGCCAGTCGCCGGCGTCGCCGTTGACGGTGAGCCTGCCCCCCGCCATCGCCTCGCCCGCGT
This sequence comes from Planctomycetia bacterium, assembly GCA_026401075.1. Taxonomy (GTDB): domain Bacteria; phylum Planctomycetota; class Planctomycetia; order Pirellulales; family UBA1268; genus CAMCQY01. The sequence continues at coordinate 26,322 of JAPLNQ010000265.1, read as the reverse complement.
GGCGGCCGACGCTGCCCCGCACCGTGATCCCGCCCCGTTGCATGCCGGCGCCGAGCCGATGTACGCGGGAGAAGTCGCCGACGCACTCGATCTGGCCATCGGCGGCATCGCCATGAATGGAGAACAGGTCGCCGAGCGGGCAGGGACGGCCGTCGGCCAGCACTGGGAAACAGGCGACGGCTGGATCGCTCAGGCCGTCAAGCCTGTCGGGCACCAGGCCCTCGAATTCGATCGAGAGCGGGCCGTTGTTGGCTGTGGTGATTGGCGAGAGCACGAGTGGCATCGGAGGGCCGCAGATGAAAGAGCAGAGGGCCACGGAAGGCGATTCCTCCTGTGGCCCCCAGCATACCTTGACGTTGGCCGGCCTGAAGGCACGTGCGGCCGTTTCTTACACTGCAGCGTGAGCCGCCGTGAGGGACGTCTAGAGCCGGTCTCACTCGTCGCGCAGTTCATCCAGCGGGTATGCAAAACCCGCTCCAGACATGGGTCGAGACATGGCATGACAAGATCCGCGTGGAATGCCGCAAAAACAAGACTTCATTCCCGGGTGGACACGGCCCCGGCTGCGGTGTGGCAGAACTTCGGGGCTGTGCGGTCTGGCGCGGCTGTCAGCCTGGCAGTTTTCTGAAAACGATTGTGTGGCGTGTTCCCGGCGGTTGTCGGCCAGCGGTGATTTCCTATACTGCGACCTTCGCCGATTTGAATGGAGTCATCATGCGTTTCACTCTGCTTGATCGTGTCACGGCCATTGAGCCCGGCAAAAGCATCACGGCCATCAAGACGCTCTCCCTGTCTGAGGAATATTTGGCCGACCATTTCCCCTGCTTTCCGGTGATGCCCGGCGTGCTGATGCTGGAATCGATGACGCAGGCGGCCGCCTGGGCCATCCGCTTGGGCGAGGATTTTGCCCACAGCATCGTGGTGCTGCGGGAGGCCAGGAACGTAAAATACGGCGATTTCGTCGAGCCGGGCAAGGTGCTTACCGTCACGGCCGAGATCCAGTCGCAGGATGGCCCCTTCGTCAAGGTCAAGGCGAGCGGAAAGGTGGGAGAACGCACCAGTCTCACCGCCCGACTGGTGCTGGAGCGCTACAACATGGCCGGCCGGATTCCCTACGGCGACGCGGTCGACACCCGCGTGCGGGCGGAGATGAGGAAACTCTGGTCAATCCTTCACCCGGCGTCCCGGCCGTTGGACGGCGGCCGGCGGGTCGCCTACGGAGTCCCACGTGGCATGCAGGCGTCTGGTGTTTCAGTTTCAGGGTCCGGTGTTTCAGGGTCTGGTGTTTCAGCGGCGGGTGATTCCGGCCTGCTGGGATCCCCGTCCGCGGCCGGTCGGTGAGTGGTGGCGGCCGGTCTGCGGGCGTTTTTGTGCCGAGGTGCATTTTTAACGGCCTTTCGCGGTCGACTCTTCTGCTGGTTTTGGCCGTGGAATCCAAAAAAATAGGATTCGGGTTCCCTTGAAGGCGGGCCGACACTAAAACCTTCGGATGTTGGTCAGGTTTTTTCTCCCCGTTTGCAAGGTGCCACGTCGATGCCGTCGCGCGATGAAATTTTCGAAAAGGTCAAGTCTGCACTCGTAGACGCACTGGGCGTCGACGAGGAGGATGTCTCCCCGAACGCGACCATGGTGGGCGATCTCGGTGCCGAGTCAATCGACTTCCTCGACATCGTCTTTCGCCTCGAGAAGGCGTTTGGCATCAAGATCTCCCGCGGGGAACTCTTCCCAGAAGACGTTCTCTCCAGCTCCGAGTATGTCGTCGACGGCAAGGTGAACGCCAAGGGCATCGCGACGCTCAAGTCACGGATGCCTTTCGCCGATCTCGCCAAGTTCGAGCAGAATCCCAGCGTGCAGAACTTTGCGAACACCCTCACCGTCGAGGACATGGTTCGCTACGTGCAAAGCAAGCTGGCTGCCTGAATTTTCTGCTGTCACGCCCCCAGGAAACACGGCCTCGCTGCCGGCCTCCCCTTCTATGCGCTGGTTTTGGATCGACAGGTTCGACGAGTTCGTGCGGGCCCGTCACGCCACTGCCGTCAAGAATGTGTCTCTCGCAGAGGAGCACATGCACGACCACTTTCCCGGGGCGGCACTGATGCCGAACTCGCTGATCGTGGAGGGCATGGCGCAGACCGCGGGCCTGCTCGTGGCCGATGCGATCGACTACAATCGTCGGGTCGTGCTTGCGAAGGTGGCTCAGGCCGAGTTTCAATTCGATGCTGTGCCAGGCGATTCGATCCGGTTTCGTGCCGACATTCTCGACCTCAAGCCTGCCGGGTCGCTGACGAAGGTGACCAGCACGGTGGGCGACAAGGTGCAGGGGCAGGCTGAATTGTTCTTCGCCCATCTCGAGCCGGGCGAAGGGGTGCCGAAGCTGTTCGAACCCCACGAGTTGCTGCGGTGGCTCGACCAGATGCATATCTATGATGTCGGTCGCGACGAAGCGGGCAATCGGCTCGTGCGGCCGGAGTGGTGATCCCGACAGACTCCAGTGGTGAGCGGAGGGCGGTGATGGTGGCCGGCAGGCGCAGAGTGGTGATCACGGGCATTGGCTGCGTCACGCCGCTTGGTTTGGGCGTGGAGCCACTCTGGAAAAACCTCATGGTGGGCGCGTCGGGCGTGGGCCTGACAACGGTGTTCGACGCCTCGCGATTCCCGACCAAGATTTCCGCCGAGGTCCGCAATTGGGACATCAGCGACGAGGGCCAGGACGCCGCACGCTGGCGATTCTGCGGTCGCCACACGAAATTCGCGGCGGGCGCGGCGCTGCAGGCAATGAAGGATGCCGGCCTGCTGCACGGTCTGCCCGCCGATCCGACGCGACTGGGCGTCTATCTGGGCAGCGGCGAAGGGCAGCAGGACTTCGACTCCTTCACCCGCATGATGAATGCCGCGATCACGGGCGACGTGCTCGACGTGGCGAAGTTCACAAAAGAGGGACTGGAGACGCTCCACCCGCTCGCGGAGGTGGAGCAGGAGCCGAACATGCCCGCCGGCCACCTCGCGGGACTGTTCGACGCGCAGGGGCCCAACCTCAACTGCCTGACGGCCTGTGCGGCTTCGAGTCAGGCGATCGGCGAGGCTACCGAGATCGTCCGCCGCGGCGAGGCCGACGTGATGCTCTCCGGCGGCACGCACAGCATGATCCACCCCTTCGGCGTCACCGGGTTCAACCTGCTCACTGCCCTCTCCACCCGCAACGACGAGCCCGCTCGGGCCAGCCGGCCGTTTGACAACGAGCGCGACGGCTTCGTGCTCGGCGAGGGGGCGGCCATGGTGGTGCTCGAAGAACTCGAACACGCAAAGCGGCGCGGTGCCCACATCCATGGTGAACTGATCGGCTACGGCTCGACTGCCGATGCCTATCGGATCACCGACACGCATCCCGAAGGCCGGGGGGCATCGTCGTGCATCCGCCTGGCACTCGCCGACGCGGGTCTGGGCCTCCACGACATCCACTACATCAATGCCCACGGCACGAGCACGAGCGTGAACGACCGTGTCGAGACGCTCGCGATCAAGACCGTGTTTGGCGAGCATGCCTACAAGATTCCGGTCTCCAGCACGAAGAGCATGATGGGGCATCTGATCGCGGCGGCGGGAGCCACCGAACTGATCGTCTGCCTGCTGGCGATCCGTGACGGCATGCTGCCACCCACGATCAACTACGAGAATCCCGATCCCGATTGCGACCTGGATTACGTGCCGAACAAGGCCCGGGCAGGCAGGTGCGATCAGGCGCTCTCCAACAGTTTCGGCTTCGGCGGGCAGAACATCTCGCTGATCGTCGGCCGGTTTAACGGCTGACAGAACATCACGAGACGTGTTCGCTTGGTCCCCCGTGGCGGCAAGTTTTCAACTTGTCCGTGTCCCGTCGCGGATTCCACAAGTTAAAAACTCGTGGCCACGGGTCGAACTCCTTCGGTCTCGTCCTTCATGCCGAGACAGACCCAACCCCTCTCCCCCGAGGCTTGGGCATCCTGTCCCTCTCATCTTGCCTGGCTTCACGCCCGCAGAGTTTTTTCAACTGGTGCGGCCGGCACGACCGATACCCTTGGTGATCGTGGTGGAGTCCGGCGGCGGTGTGCCGTCGGCCCTCCCTGCCCCTCGGGAACCCTCGCCCATGAAACGCTCCGCCAGTTTCGCTCTGTTGGTCGCCGTGTTCGGCATGTCCAGCGGCTGTTCGATCGTCGATCGCCTCTTCCTCGCCAACTTCGATGGCCCTTATGCCCATCAGGCCCGGCATGCAGGCGGCGGTGCGTGCCAGGACGGTGCGTGTCAGGATGGCGCCTGCCAGGACGGCGCATGTGAAAACGGCGCCTGTCAGGGCGGCGTCTGCCCGACGGGCGGCTGCAAGGGAGGGGCCTGCGAGGACGGAGCGTGCCATAAGCGGCATGTCGGCCCTTACGGCGGCCTTGCCAAGCATCACCTGAGTCCTGAGGAAAAGGCCGCCCTTGAAGCCTCCGACTACGGCGCGACCGGCCCCGCTGGCCCGCCCACCGGCGCCGTCGCCTATCCGTATTACACGACCCGTGGCCCCCGCGACTTCCTCGCCAAGTGCCCGCCGTCGATTGGCCCGTGAGATCGGCCCGATTTCTCCACGCGAAGGTTTGCCGATAGGCTTCTGGGCCTGATCGGCTTCCTTCGTTTTTCGTTCTCCATGGAGTTCGCCGCATGGCCGCGCCTCACGACTCTTCTGCACGCACGAGCGGGCTCACCGCAGCAGGACGGCTGTCGAAGACGGGATGGCTCGTCTGCGCCATCGCGGCGATCGGTTTTGCGTTTGACATCTACGAACTGCTGATGCTGCCGCTGGTGATCAAGCCGGCGCTCGCGGCGCTGGGAGGCGCGACGGCCGCGGGCGTGCCGCTGCTCGTGCCGGGTTCGCCCGAATACACGAAGTGGGCGCGGGCGCTGTTCTTCGTGCCCGCGATCGCCGGCGGCGTCTTCGGTCTGCTGGGCGGCTACCTCACCGACCTACTCGGGCGGCGGCGGGTGCTCACGTTCAGCATCCTGCTCTACGCGTTTGCGGCGCTGGCGGCGGGCTTTGCCACGTCGCTACCGCAACTGCTGTTCTTCCGCTGCCTCGTGTTCATCGGCGTGTGCGTGGAATTCGTGGCCGCGGTGGCATGGCTCGCCGAGCTGTTCCCCGACGCGCGGCAGCGGGAGAGTGCGCTTGGCTGGACGCAGGCGTTCTCCTCGCTCGGTGGTCTGCTCGTGGGCCTGGCCAACATCCTCGCGGCGAAGTTTGCGCTGGCACTGCCCGCGATCCACGGCGACCACGAGGCCTGGCGGTACACACTCATCTCCGGCGTGATCCCCGCCCTGCCACTGATTCTCATCCGTCCTTTCCTGCCCGAGAGCCCCGTGTGGGCTCAGAAGAAGGCGGCGGGCACGCTCAAGCGGCCCAGCATCCGCGAACTGTTCAGCCCCGCGCTCGTCCGCGCCACGGTGGTGACGACGCTGGTCTTTGCCGCCAGCTACGGCATCGCCTTTGGCGCGATCCAGCAACTGCCCCAGATCCTTGGCGGGCCGAAGGGACACGCCGCGATTCTCGCCACGGCCAAGGAAGCGCAGGAGGAGGCGATCGCCGCGGCGAAGGTGAAGGGGGAAACCGTGGCTCCCGGGCGGCTGAAAAGCATCGCCGGAAACGCCACCGACGAGGCGGTGGCTGGCGTCACGATCTATCAGGAAATCGGTGGCTTGGTGGGCCGCGTGCTGCTGGCCTTCGCGGCGCTGCGGATCGCCAGCCGCAGGCTCCTGTTGCGGCTCTTCCAGCTGCCGGCGCTCCTGCTTGTGCCGGCGCTCTTCTGGTGGATCTCGACGCAGCTGCCAAATGCTGGTTCGCTGCCGCTGATCAAGGCGGGCATCTTCGTGGCCGGCCTGTTCACCGTGTCGCAGTTCAGCTTCTGGGGCAACTACATCCCGCTCGTCTTCCCCACCCATCTCCGCGGCACGGGCGAGAGCTTCGCCGCGAACATCGGGGGCCGCGTGCTCGGCACGGCCGCCGCCTGGCTCACGCTCACGTTCTCTGCCGCGACGCCGCCCGATCCGGTGCGGATCGCGCTGGTGGGCGCGGGGGTAGCCGGAGCCTACGCACTGGTGGGCGCGATCCTCACGCAGTGGCTGCCAGAGCCGGAGTCGGGCGTCGAGCATTGATGAGTCACGACGCGGGGTGGACCGTCGGCCCGTGGCAGCAAGTTTTCAACTTGCTGAATCCGGTGTGCTGCATGGACAAGTTGCAAACTTGTCCCCACGTGGGCATTGCTGCAGAGATGCGACTGGCGGGCGCATCACTCCACGCTCGTGCGCGGTGCACGCGGCGCGTCGTCGGGCAGCGTGGGCACGGTCCAGATCACGTACAGCCCGATCGCCACGGCGGCCAGAGCGATGTACCGGAGCCACCCGGGCAGGCTGTTGAGCAGCAGGCTGCAGCCGACGACGGCGACCACCATCACAATGGCGCGTCGCTTCATCGTTTGTCGGATGCCGTGGTAGTGCTGCCAATCATCGAGCGTGGGACCAAACCACTTTGAGCGGTGGAGCCAGGCGTGGATGCGGGGCGATCCACGATAGAAACACCAGCTCGCCAGCAGCAGAAAGGGGGTCGTCGGTACGAGGGGGAGCAGGGCCCCCACCACGGCGAGCCCCATGCAGAGCCAGCCCCCGGCAACGTAGAGAAAGCTCGTGAACGGATCGGTGGTGGGGCGGAGGTCCATGCGTGCAGCATCCGGCAGTCTGGGCGGTCGTGCTGCCGGGATTCTACCACGCCTGTTTTTTCCGTATGATCTCGTTCAATCGATCTGGGGCCGACCTGCGGCCCCCACCAGTCCAGACCTTCCCGCCCACCATCGGAGACACTCCCATGCCGCTCGTACCCATGCGCATCCTGCTCGATCACGCCGCCGAGAACGGGTATGGCATCGCCGCCTTCAACGTCAACGACATGGAGCAGATCCAGTCGATCATGGAAGCGGCCAAGGAGACGGAGTCGCCGGTGATCGTGCAGGCGTCCCGCGGTGCCCGCAGCTTCAGCCAAGACAACTACCTCCGCCACCTGATGCTCGCCGCCGCCGAGCTCTATCCGTGGATCCCCATCGCGATGCACCAGGACCATGGCAACTCGACTGCCACGTGCGTGAGCGCGATCGACAACGGGTTCACCAGTGTGATGATGGACGGGTCGCTCAAGGAGGATGGCAAGACGCCGGCCGACTACGACTACAACGTCAAGGTGACGAAGGAGGTCGTGAAGATGGCCCACGCGCGGGGCGTGTCGGTGGAGGGTGAACTCGGCTGCCTCGGTTCGCTGGAGAGCGGCCACGGCGAGGCGGAGGACGGCCACGGCGCCGAGGGGCAGCTCTCGCACGATCAGTTGCTCACCGATCCCGCCGAGGCCGCATCGTTCGTGGCCGACACCGGCGTCGACGCGCTGGCCGTCGCCATCGGCACCAGCCACGGCGCCTACAAGTTCACTCGCAAGCCCGACGGCGAGGTGCTGGCGATGAAGCAGATCGAGGAGATCCACCGGCGACTCCCCAACTGCCACCTTGTGATGCACGGCTCGTCGAGCGTGCCGCAAGCACTGCAGGACATCATCAACAAGTTTGGCGGCAAGATGCCGCAGACCTGGGGCGTGCCCGTGGAGGAGATCCAGCGCGGCATCAAGCACGGTGTGCGGAAGATCAACGTCGACACCGACTGCCGCATGGCGATCACCGGCGCCGTCCGCAAGGTGCTCTGGGAGAGCCCCGAGAAGTTCGATCCCCGCGACTATCTCAAGCCGGCCCGCGAGGCGATGAAGAAGGTCTGCGCGGAACGGATGGTGCAGTTTGGCCAGGCGGGCAACGCCCGCAAGGTGCCGGTGGTCACGCTCGACGAGATGGCGAAGCGGTATGCGAAAGCGTGAGGCTGTCTTCACGGCAAGTTGAAAACTTGCCGCCACGAGATGACGGAGCCGGAATCGGCTGATGCGGAGGAGCCTCAGGCGTATCCTCGCCGTAGCGACGAAGCATCTGCCGTTCCGGCGGGCCGTTTCCACACCGGAAAAACACGCGTTGCGGCGTTTGCCCAGTCGGCCTATAGTCCCGCCCCCGCGCGGCGGTTCCGCGCGCATGCCCTCTGCTGGACTCCACCATGACCGCGCCCCAATCGCTTTCGATTGATGAACGAAGCTCCCAGTTGGAGCCCTCCGACGCCGACGTGCTCGACCATGGCCGTGGGATTCTCCGCGCCGAGGGAGACGCCGTTCTGCAGATGGCCGCTGCGCTCGACGCGTCGTTCTGTCGGGCCGTGCGGATGATCGCAGGCTGCACCGGCAAGGTCGTCGTCACGGGGATCGGGAAGGCGGGCCTCGTCGCCCAGAAGATCTCGGCCACACTCGCCTCCACCGGCACCCCCAGCCACTTTCTCCATCCGGCCGAGGCGATGCACGGCGACCTCGGCGTGTTGCGCCGCGACGACATCGTGCTGGGCCTGTCGCAGTCGGGCGAGACGGAGGAGATCACACGACTCCTGCCGCACCTCGCGGCTGCGGGAGTGAAGATCATCGCTCTCACCGGCAGGGCCGACAGTTCGCTTGGCCGCGCGGCGGAGATCGTGGTGGCCACGGGCCCGATTCGCGAGGCATGCGTGCTTGGCCTGGCACCCAGCACGAGCACGGCGATCCTCTTGGCGCTGGGCGATAGTCTGGCGCTGGTCACGAGCAGCCTGCGCCGCTTCACACACGAGGATTTCGCCGCCCGTCATCCCGGGGGCAGCCTGGGCAGGCAGTTGATGCGGGTCGACGACGCGATGCGGCCGCTCTCGCAGTGCCGGACGGCCCGTCCGGAGGAGACAGTGCGGACCGTGTTCTCGCAGCCGCTGCCGTCGCGGCGGACGGGCGCCGTGATGATCATCGACGACGCCGGCATGCTGGCCGGCATTTTTACCGACAGCGATCTGGCCCGGCTCTTCGAACGCCGCATCGACGTCGCCATCGATGGACCGATCCGTGGTGTGATGACCAGCCTGCCCACGACGGTGACGGCGGGAACGCGGCTGCGAGATGCCGTGGCGGTGCTCGAGTCGCGGCGGCTGAGCGAACTGCCGGTGGTCGATGCCGACGGTCGGCCGCTCGGCCTACTCGATATCGTCGATCTCGTCGGCCTCGTGCCCGCCGAACCGGCCAACGCGACCGGCACCGCGATCGGCAGCGACACCGTGCCATTGTCTGGTTCCGCGGCCGCGTGAACCCGCGGCGTTCCGCGGGCGGACGTTTGAACACACCCCTGTCACAAAGCGATCCCATGACTCCAACCACCCATCTCGACCGCCGACTCGCCGCGGTGCAGCTGCTGCTGCTCGACTGCGACGGCGTGCTGACCGATGGCGGCGTCACCTGGAGCGACGACGGCGTGGAGCAGAAGACGTTCCACATTCGCGACGGCCTGGGCATCCGCGGCTGGCAGCGGGCCGGCGGCCGGACGGGCATCATCACGGGCCGGTCGAGCCCCATCGTGGAACGCCGGGCCGCCGAACTCGGGATCGAGTTCGTGCGGCAGGGCGTCGATGACAAGCTCGCCGTTGCCGAGGCGATCATCAAGGAATGCGGGCTGTCGTGGGAGCAGACGGCGTTCATGGGTGACGACCTGCCCGATCTTCCGGTGGTCGCGCGGTGCGGAGTTGGCGCGGCCGTCGCCGACGCCTGCGAGGAATTGCGGGCTGCTGCCACGGTGGTGACCATGCTGCCGGGTGGCCGCGGCGCGGTCCGCGAACTCGTCGAACGAATGCTCCGGGCCCGTGGCGGTTGGGAGAGCATTGTCGGCGGATACACCTCCCCTCGCGCGGGCATCGACGAAGGCATGAATCTTGGGAGGGCCTGACGGCGACTCCCGCCAGCGGACCATTTCATGGAACATCGCCTCGGACGCACGTTGCGGGTGTTTCTCATCGTCCTCGCGGCGGCCGGCTTTCACCGGCTCACCGTGGTGCCGTTGGTGGAGCCGCGCGTACATGACGAACAGCAGGCGCTCGAACTGTCGCCCGAGCAGGCCGCCGCGATCCGGACCCGGGCAGACCGCCGGCTGGCGGCGCTGGGCGACATCTTTCCGGTGGGTTCATGGGAGCGCGAGGATCCCATCATGCTGGAGAGCCGGCAGATGCGGCTCCTCTTCAAACAGTATCAGGCGCTGCCTGACGGCCGGGTGAACCTCGTTCCCTGCACGCTGGTGATATTGCCTGACCGTAACCGCGTGGCGGACGACGGCAGCGAGGGGAGGACACTCGTGCTACGGGTGCCTCAGGGGGCCGTGCTTGAGTTCGACGAGCCGCTCGACCTGCGGCAGGGCAGGCTCGCGCGGCTCATCGGCGGCAGCCTCCGCGGGCAGGTGACGATCCGTGGCACCCCCTCGTCTCCTGGCGCCGATGACGACATCGAGATCGTCACCCGTGACGTGGAACTCGAAGAGTTCGAGGTCCGCACCGCGGAAATGGTGCAGTTTCGGTATGGACGGTCAACCGGAAGTGGTCGGGCACTCTTGGCGAGGCTGCTGCCACGCCCGGGGGCATCGGATCAGGGCCCCAGCATTGGCGGCATCGACTCGATCCGGCTCGACCGCGACGTGCGGTTGCGACTGGAGGGCATGCAGGGCGGGCTCTTACCGGGGCAGAAGCAGCCGGCAGCTCGAGCCAGTGGTGAGCCGGACTCGGCCGGTGACGCGGCACCCGTGCTCGTCACCTGTCGTGGCGGCCTCTGTCTGAATGTGTCGGCCAATGTGATCACCTGCGAGGATCAGGTGGAGGTCGTCCGCACGGTGCCCGGAGGTTCGACCGACCAGCTCGCCTGTGAACTGCTGGCGATCATGCTCGGCCGGCAGGAACCAGCGGCCGGTGGTTCGGGTGGCAAGTCGGAACTGAAGCCGCTCGAGATTCAGGCCAAGGGCACGCCGGTGGTCGCCCGGTCGAGTGGCGCCGGGCTCGAGGCCCGGGCGGCCCGGCTCGGCTACGAGATCGCCACGCGGCGGATCCTGCTCGACGGCGAGGAGCCCGTGTCGCTTATCGCGCGCGGCACGGAGATGGAGGCCCGCTCGATCGACTACGTGCCGGGGCCGGCCTCCGCGCCGGGCTCGTTGATGGCCGTGGGGCCCGGCTGGCTGCGGACACGGTCCGCGGGATCGCCGCCTGTGCAGGCCCGCTGGCAGAAGTGGCTGCGGATGCGTCCGGATGGAGACGGGCACGTGGCGTCGATCGCCGGCGATGCCGAGGTTGCAGTCGAGACGCAGGGCCGGCTGAGTGGCTCCGAGATGCATCTCTGGTTGGAGTTGGCCAAAGCGACCTCGCCGAACGGCGGGCCGCCGGCTGCCGTTGCTGTGGATGGGGGGAACGCTGGCCCCGATCTGTCGGGCGTGCGGCCGACGCGAATGCTGGCCCGCGGCATGGTGGAGGTGGAAGCGGAGCAATTGGCCGCGCGGACCGATCGCATGGAGGTCTGGTTCCGCAATCAGGAGCCGGCGATAGCGACGCCCCTAGGAGGTGCACCACAGCCGCAGGCCACCGTCGCAGGACAAGGCTCGGCTGGGGCGAATCCAGCCGGTTCGGTGGCGCCCAAGCCCCATGGCCAGAAGAGCCCCAGCAGCGGCAGGATGGTGGCCACTGCGGCACTCGTCCGCGGCCTCGTGAGCATGGCTGGCAACAAGAGCGAACTCGAGGAGATGTCGCTCGAGGGGCAGGTGCACGTCGTGGAGGAGCCGCGTGAACAGGCTGCGGCCGCGGTGCGAGACGTGGCCGCCGAAGCCGGCATGGAGATTCGCGGCGACCAGATGCAGCTCACGCGGCCCACGCGGTTCGACGCGCGGGCGATCGTGTCGGGTCGTCCGGCGGAGGTGCGGGGAAGGGGACTCGATCTGCAGGGACCGCTCATCGACTTTGATCGGGGCAGGAATCGGCTCACCGTGGACGGTGCCGGCAGGCTGAAGGTGCCGCTGGCCGCCGGCGTGGGCGGATTCGAGTCGTTTGGATTCACCGGCGGCATGTCGCCCGGTGGCGCAACGCCGCCGAATGCGATCGTGGGTGGACCGGCGGCCGCCGCCCCGCCCGGCTCGCTCGATGTGAACTGGCAGGGACGCATGGACTTCGACGGGCTCACCGCCCGCTTTGTTGACCGCGTGGTGACCATCAGCGGTGGCACGACCGTGCGGGCCGGCTCGCTCGACGTAGTATTCAACAGGCCCATTGAGTTCTCAGCTGGTCAGCCACAGCCGGCAGCGCGGCCCGACGTGGCGCGGATCGCATGTGGCAGTGGCGTGCGGATCGAGAGCGAGTCGGTCGCGCAGGATGGCGGCAAGTCGGTCGAGCAGCTCTTCGTGCGGGATCTCGTCATTGACCGCACCACGGGGAATGTGACGGGCACAGGCCCAGGGCGGCTGGCGAGCACGAGGTTTGGACAGCCGCCGGGAATGGCGCTGCCGACCGGGCCGCAGACGCCCGGCGCGGCCCCCACTCCGGCGGCCCCGGCGGCGACGCAGCCCGACGAGCTCACCTACTTGGGTGTCGATTTTCAGCGGGGCATGCGGGGCAACATCAACCGTCGCGTGATGGAGTTTCATCAGCGGGTCGAGGCGATCTGGGGGCCGGTCGCCAAGTGGGGCGACACACTCGACCCACGCGCTGCCGCAGGCCTGCCGCCGCGGGTCGTGACCATCTCCAGCGACGTGTTGGGGGTCGGCCAGGCACCACCGGCACCGGGGCAGAAACGCAGTTCGATCGAAATGGCCGCTGGTGGCAACGTGCTTGTGGAAGGAGAATCATTCACCGCGCGGAGCGCCCGGCTCACCTGGAGCGAGGCGAAGGACCTGCTCGTTTTCGAGGGGGACGGCCGCAGCGACGCGCAGCTCTACCGGCAGGCGAAGGTGGGGGCGGCCACGTCGAGCGCCTCAGCCGGGAAAATCCTCTACTGGCGGGCGATCAACCGCGTGGACGTCGATGATGCCCGCTTCCTCGACCTCGATCAGCTCAATGCCGGTGCTGGCGGCATCGGCGGCGGCCTCCGCACCCCGGGCTCCGGCTCGGCTCCGGCCGCGAAGCCCGTCAGCCGCCCGTTGCCGGGGACGTGATGGACAGCGGGATCCGAGTGGTAGTGACCTGCGGCTGGAGCGTGAAGCTCTTCTGCCTTGGCAGGCTGTGGATGCACGTGTCGACGCGGTCGGTGGGACACCAGGCGGGGTGAGGGTACAATCGTGACGGTGATGCGGGCCGCGGGCCGATGAAGCGAACGTGATGGGCGGAGGGCAGACCATGCTTTCATTCCTGGGGCCGGACACAACGTTGTGCGACCGCGTGTCGCGGCGTGAATGGCTGCGGCTCGGCGGTTTGGGCGTCTGCTCAATGAGCCTGCCAGCACTCGCCGCCGCCCGCGCGAGTATGGCCGCCCAGCCTGCCGGCGATCTGGCCGCCGGATTCGGCAAGGCGAAGTCGTGCATCGTGCTGATGATGCTCGGCGGTCCGCCGCAACACGAGACGTGGGATCCGAAGCCGGACGCACCAGCGGGGATCCGTGGAGACCTCGGCGTCATCTCCACGGCCACGCCTGGGCTTCAGGTGGGTGAACTGATGCCGCTGACAGCGAAGCTGACCAACCACATCGCCGTCCTGCGTGCCATGGCGACCGGCGACAACGCCCACTCGTCGAGCGGCTACTACATGCTCACGGGCCAGCCGCATGCTCCCAAGGGCGTCGAGAACGCCAACCCCGGCGCCCCGAACGATTTTCCGTCGCTGGCCGCCGTGGTTCGCCATCTTCGCGGTGACCGCTCGTCGCTGCCCGGTGCCATCCGCCTGCCGGAGCATATCTGGAACACCGATGGGTCGATCTGGCCGGGCCAGGATGCCGGCTGGCTTGGCGACAAGGCTGATCCCTGGCTCGTGATGTGCGACCCAAACAAACCCGACTTCCGGCCGCCCGACATTTCCCTGCCGACCGAGATCACGCCAGACCGCTTGGAGGATCGCCTCGCCCTGCAGAACCTGATGAACAGGCAGTTCCGGGCACTCGATGACGACTCGGTGAACCGTTGGAGCACATGGCAGGCCAAGGCGCTCGATCTCCTGCGGGCCGACGAGGCACGCAGGGCCTTTGCCATCGACCAGGAGACTGCCTCCGTCCGCGATCGGTATGGCCGCAACCGGTTTGGACAGAGCGTGTTGCTTGCCCGCCGCATGGTCGAGGCGGGCGTGTCGCTCGTGCAGGTCAACTGGACCCGCTGGGAGGACGACGACAACGGCTCACCGGCCTGGGACACGCATGCCAAGAACACGGAGCGACTGAAGAAGGCACTCATGCCGCCGATGGATCAGGCCTACTCGGCACTGTTGGAAGACCTGGCCACCCGGGGCATGCTCGAAGAGACGCTCGTCGTCTGGATGGGGGAATTTGGTCGTTCACCGAAGATCAACCCCGCCGGTGGACGCGAGCACTGGGGGCACGTCTTCTCCGTCGCATTGGCAGGCGGTGGCGTGAAGGGCGGCGTCGTCTACGGGAAGTCCGACCGGCAGGGCGGCTTTCCGCTCGAGGGCCGCGTCGAACCGCAGGACCTCACCGCGACGATCCATCACTGTCTCGGGTTTGCACCCTCCACGGAACTGCACGATCGGTTCGGCCGGCCGCTGGTGATCTCGAAGGGGCGGCCGATCGAGGCGATCCTCTAACGCGACCCCCTCGCGGGATTCTCAGGGTCTGGCGATCCACGACTTCACGAGGCTGCCGTCGCCGCTGTTCCACACCCGCACCTCGCCGTCGAGCGCGCCGCTGGCGATCCTGCCGCTGGCCGGGTGCGCCGCGATGGCGACGGGCCAGTCCGTGTGTCCCTTGAAGGTCAGCGTGACCACGTTCTTCGCGAGGTCGATTGACCGTAGCAGCCGGTCGGTACTGGCCACGGAGACGGTGTCGGCGGTGCGGACGAGCTTGCATCCCTCCCCCTGCAGATCGACTCCAGCAACTTTTTTCACGGTCTCGATGTCCCAGCGGTGGAGTTTCTTGTCGGCTCCGATGGACAGCACCTGCTTGCCATCGGCCGTGAAGGCGACGCCCCTTACGGGCTCGCCGTGATCCTGATAGTTGGCGAGCAGGTCTCCGGAGTCGGCATCGTAGACCTTGACCGACCTGTCGCGGCTTGCGGACGCCAGCTTTTTGCCGTCGTCGCTCCAGACCACGGCGTTCACCCAGTCGGCATGACTGGCGATCGCCCGCACCTCCGCACCGCTCGCAGCGTCGATGATGCGGACGATTCCGTCGGCCGACGCCACTGCCACCTGGTCGCTCTGGGGACGAGGTGCGAGATCGAGCACGACATCGACGGCGCGGGCGAAAACGTTGGTCACGAGCCCTTGCTCGAAGTCGACCAGCCGCACGTCGCCATCGCGGCCCGGTTCCCCGCTGGCCACGGCAATCGTCCTACCGTCTGCCAGGAAGGTGATCGCGAAAATCCGCTGGCCAAGGTTGCCGATCCGCTTCAGGAGCGTTCCTTCGCCGGCATCGAAGACGAGCAGCTCGTGATAGCCGCCTACCACCAACTGTCGGCCATCGGGCGTGAAGGCGAGTGCGGCGACGGGGATGGCATGGGAATAGGACTTGGGCGCCGCCGCATGCGTGCGCGGCGGCATGACCATCGCCAGCGACTCGGACGGCTTGCCTCCGTCGAACGCCCCGCCCGAGGCGACCCAGTCGCGGATCGTCTCGATCGCAGCGACTGGCAGCGGATTCGAGTCCGGGGGCATCCGCTCGTCGGGATCGCTCGTGGCGAGCCGCCGCAGGATCTCACCGCCGGGCGCCGCCCCAGCAATGATCGGCTCCACGCCCGAGTCACCCGGTCGTCGCAGCTGTTCGAACGTATCGAGTCGGTACCCACCCTCGGCCTTCTTTGGTCCATGGCAGGCGATGCAGTTGTCCACGAGAATGGACGCGACGTCGCTCTTGAAGCTGATCGGCTCAGCGGCACACGTCAGCGCATGCATCGCCCCCCAGCCGAGCAGGGCCAGCATGCAGCTGCGAGTAGAACTGCCGACCGTTTTCATGGTGACTCCTGACCAGGCCAGTGCTAGTGCTGGAACACAAACTCATCGGTGTTGAGCAGTGCCCAGCAGACGTCTTCCAGACCACTGACCGGGTCCTTGGCATTCTGGCACCGGGCCACGGCGGCCTGCAGTTCCTCCTCCGTGGGAACCCGGCACAGCGCGGCGAGATAGAGTTCACGAACGATCGCTTCGACCGGCCGGCCGGCGGCGACGGCAGGCCGGATGCGGTTCGTCGGGCTCGCCATCTTCTCGTTCATCAGCCGCCCGTTGATCAGCTCAATCGCCATGCCAAGGCTCGAATCATCGGCTCGTTCGCAGGCGCACACCGTGCCACGCTGCGGCTTTCCAAACGTCTTGAGGAAGTCCACCTTCACGAGGTCGGGGCCGGGCAGTTCCACGGCGCGGGTCCCTGCCGGCAGCGTGCCGTAGGGCTGCTCGACCCCCGTCACCTGGTCGATCGCGTCGAGCAGCTGCTCGGCCCCGAGAAGCCTCGGCTGCTGGTGTGAGAAATAGAGCGTGTCGTCCCTGTTCATCGGGCTCGTGCGACAGCTCGCCTGGTAGGTATGGCTGGTGCAGATCATCCGAATGAGGCGTTTCCGATCGAACCCACCGTCGCCGAACTCCCTCGCGAGCGCATCGAGCAGTGCCGCGTTGCATGGCGGGTTTGAGTCGCGGAACTCGTCGACGGGATCGACGATGCCGCGGGCGAAGAACTGGCTCCAGATTCGGTTCGCCTCCACCCTCGCGAAAGAGGGATTGCCGGGCGACACGAGCCATTCGGTGAACGTGGCTCGCCGGTCGCCCGGGTGATCCGCGTCGACCGCGCCCGTCGGGAGCCAGGGTTTCATCGTCTTGCCGGTGCGGGGTTGCTTCGTCTCACCGCTGTCGGTGGCGTAGACGATCGTCTCGCCGGGCTGCTCGGTCTTTCTTGTCTTCACGCGGTCGAAGAACGCGGCCATGCCGTAGTAGTTGTCCTGCGTCCAATGGTCGAAGGGATGGTTGTGGCACTTCGCACACTGCAGCCGCACGCCGAGAAAGACCTGCGACACCGTCTCGACGGTCTCCTCCGTCGTGGTGACGGTGCGATAGAAATTCGCCGGCGGATTGGCAAGCGTGCTGCCCGATCCCAGCAGCAACTGTCTGGCAAACGTGTCATGCGGCTCGTTGCGGCGGAAGGAATTCTCAATCCAGCGGTGATACTTGTGAACGCCCTCCTCGCCGGCGTGCTTTTTCGTCACGCGGAGTAGGTCTCCCCATTTGAGCGCCCAGAATCGTACGTATTCGTCTCGCGCGAGCAGCTGATCGACGAGCGTAGCCCGCTTGTCGGCGGACGTGTCGGCGAGGAATGCCTCGGTCTCCCGCACCTGCGGCAGGGCGCCGGTGATGTCGAGCGAGGCGCGACGCAGAAACTCCGCGTCGGTGCATGTCTCGGCGGGGAGGTAGCGAAGCTCCCGCAATTTCTCGTTGACGAGCCTGTCGATGACGTTGACCTCCGGCGGCGCCTTCCAGGCGAACCCGGGCACATCCTCGATGAACATGAGGGGCACCGGCGTGATGTGCTCGAGATAGCGGACGAGGATCACGGCCTCGCCCCGCCGGTGCGGCGTCGTCCACCCATGGGCATCGACCGTGGCGACGCCTGCGCGGGAACTCTCATACGCGGTGAGATGGGTGACATCGCGGCTCGACCCGTCGGAGAAGTGCGCGATGGTGACGAGCTGCCGACCGCCGGCCTCTAGCTGCTGCACCTGCCTGGTTTCCGGAGTGACCGCGAGCCGCACGCACCGCGGGGTGTCGGGCGGGTCGGCCTTGGCGCCCTCCGCGATCCAGTCGCGGAGGATCGCATACGCCTCGTCGCTCGGCAGGAGTTGCCTGCCACCGCCGTGCGGCACCTTCATGAGCGGCTTCCGCAGAAGGAGGCTCGCCTCAGGCTCCAGGGGATTCACGCGACGGCCGAAATCCTCGCGGATGAGCGTCGTCTCATCGAACGGCTCATCGAAGCCTCGGAGCGAGAGCCGGAAGCCACCCTTGCCGCTGGGGGAGCCGTGGCAGGCGCCGGAACTGCACGTTTGCTTTGACAGCGCCACGAGCACCTCGTTCTCGAATTGCCTGGGCCGCGGCACCGCATGGTGCGTGACCGTGATCGGGACAGTCGTCCGATTTCCGTTGAGTGCGACGACCGCTTCGGTCGTGCCGTCCCCCGACGGGATGATCACGGTGCCGCGAACCGTGGCGACGGACTCGTTCGCCACGACGATGCTCACCTGCCGCGTGAGATCCCGTGACAATCCTGCTGCATCGACGCTCGTCACGGCGACCTGCTGCCGGTCCTTGGCCCCATCGAGGACGATCTTGTGTGGAAACACGTCGAAGGGTGGCGTGCCAGCGACGGCTGCCGCGGCGGTCCGCGTCGGTGGAGTGGCCTCTTGGTTGGTTTGGCTGGGTTGGTTGGCTTCACTGGGCTGGTTTGTCTTTTGTGCGTCGGTGGCAGGTGACGGCGCCGGATCGCTCCACGTGACAGGCAGGTCGACCTGCTCGATCCGCCCGCGGTTTTTCTGTTCTGCCACCGCGAGGAGCCGCAGCGACGTGGGTTCGCTGCCGTTCGCCGCGGTGCCCGTAAACGTGATCTGGCACGATTCCTTGTCGGAGGTGCTCGTCAGTGAGAAGCCCTTGGGCAGGCGGCTGCCGAGGATCGTGACGGCACCCGTGAATGCCGGATCGAGACGTTTGAGCAAGAGCTTGATCTCCTGCTTGGCCGCTCCGCGGGTGAGAATCACCGGGGCGGGTGGCTCGATGGCGAACAACGTCTCGCCGGCCTTCACCCCGGCGATGCTGAGCACGCCGTCGGCCCACTCCGGCGGAAAAGGAACATGCGGCTCCTTGAGACGCCGCACGGCCGTGCTGACGACGGAGGTCGAACTCGACGGCTGTCCCGGACACTCGGCCCGCAGCCGTACGAGAGCCGAGGACTCTTCGGTCCAGCCTCCATCGGCTGCCAGATACAGCCGCGTCTCTGTCACCTTGGCCGGGATCACGGGATTCACGACCCGCAGGCCCGACGCCTCTCCGTTGAGTGAGATCACGACCTCTCCGTCGTAGCCGGTCCGCGTGACCTTCACGTCAACGGCCGCGCATCCCCGGCCGGCTTCGATTGCAAAGCTTTCCCTGGTCGCCACGACCGGCTTGAGTTCGACCACCACGGGCGGCACCCGTTCCACGGCGAGAAAATAACCGAAGTCGAGTCCCCCGCGGCCCGCGAGATCGGTCACCTCGAGGCGGTATTCGCCGTCCTCCGGAAACGTGAAGTCGACTACTGCCTCGGCGGAATTCCTGGAGTCGGTTTCTGCGATCAAGTTGTTGGAGGCGGCGTCGGCCGCATTCGGGCCCACGCTGTGCAGCCGCATCCGAGGCACGGTCGCGCAGCCGAGGCTGCGGGTGCGGGCTGCAATCCGCACAGCGTGTCCCTTCGTGCCCATCAGGCGATAGCCGTCGCGCTCGCCGGCATTGTCCAGGCGACCGCTGATGCCCACCGGGATCGTGAGGGCCGCCGTCATCCCTTGGCTGCCTGCAGGTTCGACGACCTGCGGCGCGTCGTGCACGAGCACTCGTGCCCACGCCGACGATCGTCCGCCGGGCAGCCGTGCGGCGACGGTGAGCGAGGAATCCTCACAATCGTTGGCAACGGCGACCTCGCTCGCGACCGCCGCGGCACCATCGGCGCCGGCGAAGCCGATCCGGGTGGTGGTGCCTCGTTGCACGGCGAGTGGAAACGCATGGCTGATGATCGGGAAATCGCCGAGCCGCAGGTGGTAGCCCGCCCCTGTCTTATAGGCATTGTCGCGAACCTCGAGCCAGCAGTCGCCGGCCTTGGCGAAGGTGTGGCTCAGCCGGCATTCCGGTCCTGCGGCCCCGTCGTCGGCCATGGCCAGCACGGTGCCGTCGGCATCGACAAGCCTCACCACCGGATCCATCGTGGACCGGATCGGCAGCGTGAGCACCTCGACGGCGACGCGTTGGCCGGCCTGCACCTGAAATCGATACCTGTCGCTCTTCCCGCCGTCGCTCGTGCCGTCGACGCATGCCAAGGAGGCGAGGGACTGCGCCGTGTCGCGGGTGTGGTTGGTGCCGTTGTCGGCATGGACCGGCAGATCATCGACCAGCATGACGATCGGTGGCAGCGGCCCAGCCTCTGTCGACGGCCATGCTGTGAGCGGCCCCAGGGAGGCGTTGGCCGGCAGCGTCGCCGTCGCGAGGGCCGTTTCAGGCTCGACCTTTTCGACTGGGATCGACACGGTCGCGCGGCTGGTCTTGAGCCGCAGGGGCGCTGTCAGGTTCTTGCCCTGGATCACCAGAGAGGTTGACGGTCCCGAGGAGAGCGTCAGCGGCCGAACGGCTGTGATTACGGGGTCCGCGCCGAGAGCCGTGGAGACGAGCAACAGGCCCGCTCCCCATGCGAGCGCAGGATGCCGTGCCCTTGCGTGTATTGGTGTTCCGCCCATCGTGTCGACCGAGCCCCGGGGAGACTGCTGCAGAGACTGTCGCCATCGCCTCCTATGATAGTTCACCGGCAGTGCGGCGGGGGTGAGCGGAAAAAGGCCCAGTTCAAGGCCACCCTTTCTCCAGCGTGCACAAAACCGGATACTGACGGTCACCATCGTTTTTCCGGGGGGAGGGCATCATGTGCAAGAAAAACATTTCGATCGTTCACCGTGATTCCAGGACGCATGATTCCTGGCGTCGTGGTTCCTGGCGTCGTGCTTCCTGGCGTCGTGCTTCCTGGCGTCGTGGTTCTTGGCTGCCGATGGTCGTGGCCGCATTCGTGTCACTGCTGGCAGCGATGATCGCCGAGGCCGGCGTGGCAGGGGAGGTGCGGGTCGAGAAGGATGTCGCCTATCTGGGGGCCGATCGGGCTGAAAAGGCGGATCTCTACCTGCCGGATGTCATGGAGCCGGGGAAAAAGGTTCCCGGTGTCGTCATCATTCACGGTGGCGGATGGACGGGCGGCGACAAGGCGGCCGCCCGTGAGCTCAACATCGCGACGACGCTGGTGGAGCACGGGTATGTCTGCATGTCGATCAACTACCAACTGGCGAAGCCCGGCATGCCCACGTTTCCAGCCAACATCCAGGAAGCCAAACGCGCCGTCCGCTGGCTGCGGAAGCATGCCGACAGGTTTCAGTTGGACGCCGCGCACATCGGTGCGATCGGCGGCTCCGCCGGCGGCCACCTGACGGCGTTGCTGGCTGTCAGCGGTCCGGAATGCGGACTCGACCCGGTGGAAGATGCGGAATTCTCCTGCCGCATTCAGGCGGCGGTGCCGCTCTATCCGCACTGTGCATCGACCTGGCAGGGGGGCACGCCGTTGCAGACATACGACAGCCTGCCGATGTTCGTGAAGCCCCACGCCGAGGCTCCCGAACTCTGGGACTCGGCCTCGCCCATCAAGAACATCTCCCGTGACGACCCGCCCATGCTCCTGCTGCATGGCACGGCCGACAAGACCACGCCGCTGGCTCAGTCCACCAGCCTGCTCGAGGCGGCACGGGCTGCGGGCGTGCCTTGCGAACTGATCGTCATCGAAGGGGCTGCGCACGCATTCCACCTGCAGCCGGAGCAGCGCGATCTCCGGCCGGCGGTGATCGAGTTCTTCGACCGCAACTTGAAGCCCCGGTAGCGCGGCAGGTGAAAGTCACTGCGTGAAAGTCACTGCGTGAAAGTCACTTGGGCAGTGCGAGCACCTGGCTCTGCGATTCGAGCAGGCCACGGAGTGAAGGATAGTCGACGTCCTGCACGGCCGATCCAGCGCGGGCCGCGAGTACGGCAGCGTTTGCAGCCGCATCGCCAAGCAGCATGAAGACGGGCTCCATGCGTGCCGACCCGTAGGCAATGTGGCTTGCCGACAGGCAGACCGGCACGAGCAGGTTCGTGCACTCCGTCTTCGTCGGCACGAGCGACCCGTAGCCGATCTGGTAGGGCTGCTTCGGCTTGACGCCGATGTCACCCTCGTTCTGCACGGTGCCAACGGGCGTGACATAGCGGCGGACGTTGTGCGAGTCGAGCGTGTAGGAGCCCATGCCGATCGGCTTTTTCACCTCACGGTGGCCCATGCACTCATGCTCGGTGAGCACGTCCGCTCCGAGCATCCGCCGCGCCTCACGGATGTAGAGCTGCGGCGACCAGTGGCCGTTGTCGGCATACTCGTCCTTGGGAAGGCCCCAGGTCTGCATCTTCGTGCGGATGTCGGCCGGGACGCGTTCGTCGTGCGCGAGAAACCAGAGCAGCCCCAGCTGATACCGGGCATGGTCGGCGATGATCTCCCGCCGTCGTTCGTGCGACGCCTCGGGGTAGTCGTAGTTTGCGCCGATATGGTCGAAGCTGAACGGGCCGTGGTTGTTGGTGTCGGTCTTGCGGTTGGGAATGGCGTCGAACTTGCCGAACACATCACGCCAGCCGGCGGCGAGCGTCCGTGTGAGCAGTTCGTATGTGCCCGGATCGTAGCCGGCGGGCTTGGCAAACGGCACGCGGTTGTCGGGATGATCGGTGAGGCACATCCGAAAGCAGTAGGCCTGCACCCGGGCATCGGCCTCGCCGCGGGTGCCCGGCGGATCGGCGGAGATGAGTGGGAGGAGTCCGCTGGCGGGATTTCCTGGCTGCTTGAACGGATCGACCGGCATCTTCCAGTGGTGGCCGTGGTGGAGGATGCCCACCTGGTTGCCGTTCCACTCCTCGCCATAGACGCTGTTCGCCTCGCGGCCCACGTGATACTTCACGCCGGCCGCCGCCATCAGGTCGCCCTCGTAGGTGGCATCGATGAAGATTTTTCCTGCGAACCGCCGTGCGGGCCCGGATGGCCCGGCGAGCGTGGTGATCGCGACGATCTTCGGCCCAGCGCCGGCCTCGCGTCACGCCCTTCTCCTCGAGCCACCGGTCAAAAATCCGTTCGGCGACGTGCGGCTCGAAGAGCCACATCGAGTGGTCGCCCACGTCGGTCTGCTTCACGCCCTGACCGAGCCCGGCGAACGACTCCCGCTGCTGCCACTTCCAGGCCTCGGGCTGCTGATAGTGTGTGTAGACGCGGTGGTAGAACTCCCGCGCGAGGCCGCCGATCGCGCGGGTATTGCCGCTGTCGGTGTAGCCGAGGCCGCCGCTCGAGAGCCCGCCGAGATGCCTATCAGGCGAGACGACCACGACGCTCGATCCCAGCATCGCCGCGCGGACGGCTGCCACCACGGCGCCGCTCGTGCCGCCGTAGATGACCACGTCGCAGATCGGCTCGACGGGCTGCGCCGGCTCCGCGGCCCGGAGGGGCAGAATGAGGACGGCTACGATCAATGCAAAGAGGTGTCGCATGAGTTCACTTTTTACGAGCAGTGCCGCATTGACGCAGATTGCTGCTGGAATGTCGTGGGCAGCGTGATGCGACTGCAACGTCACGAGCCGCCCGGTGGTGGAGCGTCATCCGCTCCAAGGACGACGAGTATACCCACGACCGGCTCGACCCAGTCCTTGTTCCACGAGTGTGTGGCCTTGATGTCGGCGCGGAAGGCGTGTTTCACGCCGAGCGAGTCAGCCAGTTCGTGAAAGGCCTCGGTGTGGGACGGTCCGTCGTAGGGAAACCGCGGATCGCCATTGGTGCCGAAGGACGCCTTCCCCGTGATCACGAGCCGCGGTTTGTCTTGAAACTCCCCTGCATGCTGCCGTAGCAGAGCCGTGGGCAGGTGCGTGGCCATCGTCTCCGGGGTGCCGAAGTTCCTGCCAGTCTCCCAGATGCCAAACTGCTTCTCCGTGAACATGAGCGGAGCGTCCCAGCTTGCCGCGGCGCCGAACACGTCGCCATGTCTGAGCATGATGGAGACCACCCCCCAGCCCGACTTGCTGAATCCGAGCAGCAGCCGGCCGTCCGGCCCTGCTACCGTGCGGTAATGCGACTCGACGAGCGGCAGCACGACCTTCATCAGGTGGTCTTCGTGCCGTGTTTTCAGGTCGGTGGCGTGGTTGCCATACCAGGGGGTCGTGTCGAACGTGGGCGCGACGCAGATCAGCTGGTGGCGGTTGTGCAGGCCGAGTTCGCGGATCACCTTGAGCCCGTCGCCCCACCGCCTCTGCTCGCCCGGCTCGACCGGCAGCACGTAGAGCACGCGAAACCTCGTCGTGTCATCGTTGGCATAGGTATCCGGCAGGAGCACCTCGACGAGGTTCGTTCCCGAAAGGTAAGGGCTTTCGATGCGGTGTTGCCAGGTGCCGCGGTCCGCCATGAACACCGGGGCGGTGTCGTCTGCTCCTGCGAGACCAGTCGCCGCGAAGGCAAAGAAGGCCACCACGGCCAGCCGAAGCAAAAAGGGGACGCAGCTCATTTCCAAATCATAAGGCATCGCGATCATCACTGGATGAGGTCGGTGACAAAAAGGGGACGCAGCTCTTTTCCCGCTCCGTAGCCAGAGTCACGGGCCGTACTTGGCCTTCAGGTACTCCTCGATCAGGGCCAGACGGCCAGGCGTCGCCCCGTCCTTGTAGATGAGCACATCGGCCAGCCCGCCGGTGAAGCCTGGGCCACCTGAGCCGCCATTCATGACCCCGAGCCCCAGCCGATGCAGTGGGGCGTCGAGTTTCGCACCCGAACAGACGAGCCACACCCCTTTCGCCAGTTCGATCGCCGACGGATCGCCGTCGCGGATTTTGAGTCCCTTTCCTGCGATGTAGTCGTTGCCCCCCGCGACGACGCCCGCGACGACCCGGTTGTCGCCCTTGGGTACGGCTCCGGTGAAGACGGCACAGACCGTCAACGGGCCGGCAAACTCACCTCCGGTCTGCTCGTCGAAATCGGCAGCGAGATGGACTTTTCCCTTTTCAAACTGCAAACCGGCCTTGCCATTGACCGCATCGGCCACCCAGAGCGGCTGCTTCGCGGCTTCCGTCTGCACGACTGAGAACTTCTGCAGGGTCTTCGGAAGATTGCCCGCGTCGCCGCCCCGGCTCTTCCACGCCGACACCCTGCCCGACGCATCCTTCACCACGCCATCATCGGCGGCTAGCCAGACGAGCCGCCCTGCGGCCGGCGGCGGAGCGACCGTCAGATCGACCGACCGGCTGACCGGTTTGCCCGGCGCCACGCGGGTGAAGGTGCTGCCCTCCTCGTCGAGTTGGGTCAGCGTGACCTTGCCATCCGCGAGCGTAGCCTCATACACGCTGCCGCAGACGCGGGCCCGCAGCGTGAGCCTACCCAGTTCCGGCACGGTCACCGTCACATCGCGATCCGGTCCATCGGCCGCCCACGCCGTGACCAGCCACGCCGGCTTGGTGCGGTGCTTGCGAACGAGCACGCGGGCCGTCTCGTCGCCGGTCGGGAATTCGTAGGCTGGGTCACCCGTCGAAATCGCGTGCTTCATCGGCCCGGGGAGCAGGTCGCCGTTCCGTACCAGATCCTCGGCCTGTGAGAAGATCGCGTGCACATGGGCAGAGGCCGCCATCTGCCGCAGCCAGACAGGCGGCTCGTTTGGCGGGAACTTCACACCGAAACCGCCCTTGGGATACTCGTAGTAGCCGACATTCGCGCCGAGCATCCCGGCGGTGTAGTAGCACTTGAGGAAGCCGATCCAGCGATTCATGTCGGCGACGTTCTTCGCCTCGTTGCCGCGAACCCAGCCGCCGGCGATCCAGTTGTAGGAAAGCGGATCGCCGCTGGCGATCTCCGCCGCGACCGCGTTAAGCGCCACGGTCAGCATGTTGAGCCGGCCAGTGAAGCCGTCGTTGAAATGGCGGTAGTAGACCTCGCTCGACGGCAGGTCGCTCACGCCGCGCATGTGCTCCCACGTCGCCCCCCAGTCGTCGATCGACCAATCCTTGTTGCGGAGGGTGCGGCCGCCGGCGGTGTAATAGATGTAGAGCTTCCGGTCGGGCACCGCTGCGCGGACCGCGTCGGCGATGATCCGTTCGGCATGCCCCTTTCGCGCCGAGGCGTAGGTCCGCCAGCCGCCATTTTTTTCCGCCGCCGCCGCGACCCGCGGATCCTGAGACCACACCTTCTTGGCAAACCCGAGCACGCCGAGGCCGTATTCGCCGCCGTTGAGCACCATCGAGATCGGCACGCCGCGCTTCTGCAACTCCCGTAGCGGGGCGGCGCGGTATTCGCCCGCCATCTGCCAGACGGCATCGGGGGCTTCCGGGCTCCAGATCGCGCCCTTGCCCTCGCTCCACTGCGTGCCGTCCATGGATTGCGCCTTGCCGTTCAACACTTTGCCGTCCTTGTCGCGGGTCCATGCGTCGGCGGGCGCCTCC
>JAPLNQ010000301.1 GCA_026401075.1 Planctomycetia bacterium | reverse complement strand
TCGGGGGGCCCGCCCGGCGAAAATACATGCCTTGCGAAATTCCTGTCGCTCGCTCTCCCGTAAAGCTGTCGGCAGCGGGTATGATGCTCGGCCACCCTTCCGGCGATACAGCCCACCATGCCCACCCCCGCCCCCGAGGATTTCTGGAAGCTTGTGGCCACCAGTCGACTGGTGGCCAACGACACGCTTCAATCGCTGCGCAGTGAGCATGCCCGCGAGACGGCAGGCCAGCCACCTGCGGCGAGCGACGATGCCGCCTCGGCAGCAATCGCCAAATGGCTCGTCCAGCGTGGGGTGCTGACGAAGTGGCAGGGGCGCCGGCTGCTCCACGGCGATTCCGGCCCGTTTTTCGTCGGTGATTACCGGCTCATGGAGCGTCTGGAGAACGACGGTGCGGGGCGGCTGTTTCGCAGCCGGCATGAGCCCTCCGGCCGGTCGGTGTGCCTCATGCTGCTCGACCGGAAGCTCTGCCAGCGGGTGGACGTCTGGACCGAGGTCGTGCGGCGGACGACGATCGCCCACGACGCCATCGACCCGATCCTCAGCCGGACCTGGGCCCTCGAGCAGGCGCACGGGAATCGGTTCATCGTCTGCGAGGACGTGCCCGGGCTGTCGCTGGCCGATGAGCTGGCCCGCCTGGGGCCGCTGCCACCCGCGGAGGCCTGCCGGCTCATGCTTCCGATTGTTATGGCGGTGGCCGAACTGCATCGGCGCGGCGCCGTGCACGGCGGCCTGTCGCTCGATGCGCTGCGCCGCGAGCCGGCGGGCCCCGGAGCAGGTGAACGCTCCGGTCGGGTGCGACTCCTGCAGGTTCCGCTGGCGGGCGACCCGCACGCCGTGCCGGCACAGACGCCCATCGATGCCACCGAGCGGGTCTCCGGACTGGGTCGGCGGGCCTCGTTCGTGGCTCCCGAGCTGATGCTGCCGGGCCGCTTCAGCGACGAACGCAGCGACGTCTATGCGCTTGGCTGCATGCTCCATGCCCTGCTCACAGGCGTGCCTCCATGCTGGCAGGGAGACGCCCAACGCACCCTGTCGCAGGCGGCATTCGTGGGGCCGCCGCCGTTGGGTCCGCCGCAGGTGCCCGTCGAAGTGGCCACGCTCGTTTCCTATCTCGTGACCCGGGATCCCGCGAGCCGATATCCCAATGCGGCCGAAGCGGCCGACGCATTGGCCGGCTGCATGGGCCAGCCACCCGTCTCCGGCTCGCTGCCACCGCAAACGAATTCCGGTGGCGCCGGCGGGCCGGCTGTTCCGCCCGCTGCCCGCACGGCCCCGCTCGCGGTTCCTCCGCTCGCGATTCCTCAGCTGCGGGCCGCACCGTCGCGTCCGGCGGCCGCGTTTCCAACAGGCCCGGCGGGATCATCGGCGGTCGAACTCGCGACCCTCGCCGCACGGAAGCGTGCCGCCCGGCTTGGCATGATCGGCCTGGGGGTTGCCGGCGGTCTCGTGGCGCTCGTGGTGGCGATCGCACTGTCGCGAAACGGTTCGGCACCGGCACCGCGTGATCCGCAGAAGCAGGGCGATGATGAAGTCCAGGGCGGCGTTGCCACGCATGACTCTCTGCAGCACAAGACGACCGACGAGAAGGCTGACGAGCATCCGGAAAAGTTGGCACCCCATCAGTCTTCGGAGAAGAAGTCCACGACCGTTGCGCCACTGCAGATCGTCGATTCGGCCGACCTGCCTTGGGCGTCGCCCACCGACGGCAAGCCACCGTCGCTCGCGTATCTGCCGCCGGGATCCCAGCTGATTCTGCTGGCCCGCCCCGCGGCGATCGTGGCCGATGAAGAGGGCAGGCAGTTCGTCAAGTCGCTCGGGCCCCGCGTGGCGGAAGGGATCGCCACGCTTCATTCGCTCTGCGGCTGCAGCCTCGAGAACATCGCGGAGGTCCAGGCAGGCTGGCAGGCGGACGGCAACGCGGCGACGGCGTCAGAAGACGCGCTGGCCGGCTGGACGGTGCGTTTCCAGGAACCGTCGCCGCTCTTGGACGATGGTGAGGCACGGGCGAAGGCGTGGGGCGAGACGACCGAGAAGGACATCGACGGTGAGCAGGTCTATGCGGGCCCGAAGCTCTCCTTCTGGCTGCCTGCGGCCGAGGAAGGCCGCGTGCTCGTGATGGCACCGGCGGGCCTCATGGAACAACTGGTGGAACAACTGGTGGCGGCACGGGCCGCCGGCTCGGAGGACGACGGCGACGCGCTCGCGGCGAGTCTGCCGCAAGACCTGGAGCAGCTCGTCGGCATGCTCGACCGCACCCGGCATCTCACGCTGCTGGGGTCGCCGCACTATCTGCTGACCGACGGCCGGCCCCTGATGGCCGGCCCGCTCGCCGGGCTCGTCGAGCCGCTCGGCAGCTTCTTCGGCGACGGCGTGAAGGCCGCGGCCCTGTCGCTGCACTGTGGCGACAACTTCTACGCCGAGGTCGACACGATCGCCACCCGTGCCGAGCCGGCGAAGTCGCTGGCCGGCCGGCTCGCGCAAGAGATCGAGAAGGTCGCCGACGCGGTCGAGGACTATTGCGCCTCGATCAATCCGCACCCCTACGGCAGAAAGCTCGTGATGAGGCTACCGTCGATGATCCGCGTGGTGGCCGCCAGCGCCCGCTGTGGCGCGGAGGGGAAGGGGGTCGTGCTCAACACCTACCTTCCGCGGCATGCGGCCCACAATCTTGTGCTGGCGTCGGAACTTGCGCTCGAACAGACGCCGGGCTCCGAGTTGGTGGCGGGTGTGTCGCGAAAGCCTGCAGCGGCGGCATCCGCGGGGCCTGCGGGTGGGCTCCAGAAGAAGATCTCGCTTGTGTTCACCAAAGATACGCTGGAGAAGTCGATCCAGATGCTCTCGGACGAGATCGGCATTCCAATGGAGATTCTGGGCGGCGACCTGCAGTTGGAGGGCATCACGAAAAACCAGTCCTTCGGGCTGGACGAGCGGGACAAGCCGGCCGAGGCGGTGTTGCGGACGATCCTCGCCAAGAGCGACTCCGGTGGCAGACTCGTCTACATCATCCGCAAGCGTGACGGAGTCGAATCGATCGAGATCTCGACGAAGGCCGCCGCCGCCAAGCGCGGCGACACGTTGCCGCCCTGACGGGAGTGCCCCGGCTTCCGCCGGGTGCTCTTATGGAATCCGATCGACGAGGGCGGGGCTGCCCATGCCCCGAGAGCCGGCGTTGCTGACCAGCGCAGGCAGGATGCCGGAGCGCAGTCAGCATCGAGTGAGCGAAGGACAGGATGTCCGTAGCGAACGTCCGGCGACGGGGCACGGGCAGCCCCGCCCGGCGCGGTAAAGCATGGTGGCCCGCGATATCAGTCGAGCACGACGACCGCGATCAGCATGTAGAGCACGATCCCCACGATGTCGACGATCGCCGACACAAACGGGTTGCTCATCAGGGCGGGGTCGAGGCCGATCGAACGGAAGACGAGCGGCAGCACCGACCCCACCATCGTGCCCATCATCACCACGCCGAGGATCGTCAGCGGAATCACGAGCGCCGCGGCAGCAGTCGGCGCATAGGCGAGCGCGAGGCAGTAGCCAGGAATCGCCAGCAGTCCGCCGAGCAGGAGTCCCAGCACGAACTCCCGCCGGAGGATCCGGGGCCAATCGGAGAGTTTGCAGTCGCCCGTGGAGAGGGCGGTGATCACGAGGGTGGCCGACTGGTTACCGGAGTTCCCTCCGCTGGCGATCACGAGTGGGATGAAGGCCACGAGCCAGACGTGGGGCGACTCCCACTTCGCGAGCACCATCGCCGTGAGCGCGGCCGTGGCAAAGAGAATGGCCAGCCACACCCCCCGCTTCCAGGTCATCGAGACGAGTCCCGCCTCGAGATAGCTCTCACCGAGCGGCGAAATGGCGGCGATCCGCTGGGCGTCGTCGGTGGCGTCCTGCCGGACCGTGTCGAGCACGTCGTCGTGCGTGACGATCCCCACCAGGCGGTTGTGCTCATCCACCACGGGGATGGCGAGGAAGTCGAAGCGGGCCAGCTTTTCCACCACACGATCGCTCGGCTCGTCGAGGCGGACGCTGATCGGATCCCGCTGCATGAGGTCCGATACGAGCGCGGTCGGCCGGGCGAGGATCAGGTCGCGGAGCGACACGAAGCCGACCAGTTTCCGGTCGGCGTCGAGCACGTAGATGTAGTAGATCGACTCGCTGTTGGGAGCCTGCGAACGCAGACGGGCCACCGCCTCGCCAGCGGTGATGTCGGCGGGCAACGACGCATACTCGGTCGTCATCAGGCCGCCGGCCGACCCCTCCGCACAGGAGAGGAGCATGCGGATATCGTGCCGCTCGGCCTTCGCCACCAACGGCAGAATCTCCTCCACGAATTCCGGTTCGAGTTCGCGGAGCAGGTCGTCGCGGTTGTCGGCGGCCATCCACTCGATCAGCGGCCCCAGGTGGGCCCGGTCGGCCGCCTTCACCAGCTCCACCTGTCGGGGCATGGAGAAGTAGGGAAAGATTTCGGCCTGACGTTCGACCGGCAAGAAGTCGAGGAGTTGCCAGAGTTCACCATCGTCGAGCCCTTCCGAGAAATCGGCCACGGTGGCTGGGTGGAGTTCCCGGGCCACCTCTCGCAGGCCGTCGGCATCCCCGTCGCCGAGCATGACGCGGAGTTCGGGAATCAGGATGGGATTGGCGGTGGGCATGGCGGGGCCGGCGTGCGAGGCGGGAGTCGGAAACGGCCTGCGGGGGGGCGGCGGCCGTGGCGGGCGGTACGTCTATACTGGGGCATTCGCCGTGCCGACCCAGTCCAGTATGCCATGAACGCTTCCCGAGTCGAACGCCTATTTACCGTGGTGCCGGGCCTGGTCAGCCGGGCTGGTATGGTCGCCTATGTCGGCGTGCTGTTATCGGTAGCCCCGCTGGCCGCAGCGGAGCGGACGACGGCGACGGCGACGGCCGATGCCCGGGCCGCCGCGAGTCCGTCGCCCACCGCGCGGGGCTTGAACCTGCTGCTCACACAGGCCTACCTGCCGCCCGACTTCGATCAGCAGGTGTTCGACGACCTTTGGACCACGTGGGAGGAGCCCAATCGTTCAAGGGCCGAGCAGGCTGCCCTGCCGGAGCGGCGGCAGATGACGATGGAGCGGTATGGCCTCACTCCCCATCCCGACGACCCATCCCGGTCGATGCAGTACGTGGTCGATCCGTCATCGGGCGCGTGGACGATGAGCTGCCTCGCCTGCCACCAGGGCCAGGTCGACGGCCGGGCGATCCCTGGGCTGCCCAATTCCAACTATGCGCTCGAGACGCTGACCGAGGAGGTGCGGCTGGTCAAGGTGAAGCAGCGGAAGCCTTTCGGCCACATGGACATGGGATCGCTGTTTCTGCCGCTGGGCACCACCAACGGCACGACCAACGCCGTGATGTTTGGCGTGGCGCTGATGCGGCACCGCAGTCCCGACCTTTCGATCATCCAGCGGCCGCCGCGGTTCGATCTCGTCCATCACGACATGGATGCGCCTGTCTGGTGGCACTACAAGAATCGCCGGAGCCTCTACGCTGACGGGTTCGCGCCCAAGGGGCATCGGATCCTGATGCAGTTTCTCCTGGTGAAGGAGAACGGTCCGGAGAAGTTCCATGCCTGGGAGGACGAATTCCGCGACATCGAGCAGTGGATCGAGACGCTTGAGGCTCCACGGTGGCCATGGGCCATCAACATGCAGCTCGCCGACAAAGGACGGGTGATCTTCCAGCAGCACTGCGCCGACTGCCACGGCATCTACCGCACTGCCGGGGCAGCCGACGGGGCCGAGAAAGAGACCTACCCCGATCGCATCGTGGACATCGCAGAGGTGGGCACCGACCGCGTGCGGTTCGACTCGCTTACCGCGAAGGAACGCGGCGACCTCAGCAAGAGCTGGTTTGGCCACATGGGTGAAGATGCCGCCGCCATGAAAGATCGTGAGTCTCCCGCCGGCTACGTGGCGCCGCCGCTCGACGGCGTCTGGGCGACTGCTCCCTACCTCCACAACGGCTCGGTGCCGACGCTCTGGCACGTGCTCCATCCTGAGCAGCGGCCGGCCGTCTGGAAGCGGACGCCGACGGGCTACGACCAGACCCGCGTCGGCCTGGAAGTCGCTGAGATGGAGAAAATGCCCACAGGGCCGGGCCAGGAAAAGCTCTCCTCCGCCGAACGTCGCCGCCATTTCAACACGTCGAAGCCTGGCAAGAGTGCCAAGGGCCACGACTTCCCCGACGCGCTCGACGAGGAAGAAAAGACCGCCGTGCTCGAATACTTGAAGACGCTGTAATGGCTGGCCAACAGTTCGGGGCTGCCCATGCCCCGTCGCCGGACGTTCGCTACGGCCATCCATGGCCTTCGCTCACTCGATGCTGACTTCGCTCCGGCATCCTGCCTGCGCTCGTCAGCAACGCCGGCTCTCGGGACATGGGCAGCCCCTCACGGACTTGTTCACGGACGAGGGCGGGCTCCATAAAAGCCCTGAGCGCAAGCGACGGGATCACGAGGGCGGGCTGCCTGGACACCGAAACGAGCCTCAGGCGCCTCCGAGCCCAAGGCGTTGCCAAGGGAGAAGAGTCCACCGAGGAGCCGCCGAAGCGAGTGGAGCGTGTCCAGGCAGCCCGCCCGGCAGAGTTCCCGGCCGAGAATCGCCTATCCCCCACGACGACCTAAACTTTTGCTACCGTATTGGATATCTCAACACAGCCTCCCAGGGAGCCTACCAAGTGACCCAGTTCGAACGTGCCAAGAGCGATGAGATCACTCCCGAGATGAAGTTCGTCGCCGAGCGCGAGGATCTCCCCGAGGAACTGATCCGCGCGGAGGTGGCCCGGGGCCGGATGGTGATCCCCGCCAACAAGGTGCACCTCACGAAGCGGCTCGAACCGATGGCCATCGGCATCGCCGCGCTCACCAAGATCAACGCCAACATCGGCAACTCGGCCGTCACGAGCGACGAGCAGATGGAGCTGGAAAAGCTCCACATGGCCGTTCACCACGGCGCCGACACGGTGATGGATCTCTCGACCGGGAAAAACATCGACACGATCCGGCAGGCGATCATCGACGCGTCACCGGTGCCGATCGGCACGGTGCCGATCTACCAGATGCTCGAAGAGCTTGGCGGCGACATCGACGACATGCGTCCGCAGCACTTCCTCGACATGTGCGAGAAGCAGGCGCAGCAGGGGGTCGACTACATGACCGTCCACTCGGGGCTCCTGCAGGAGCACCTGCCGCTGACGATGCAAAGAATCACCGGCATCGTCAGCCGGGGCGGCTCGCTGATCGCCCGCTGGATGATGACCCACCGCCAGCAGAATCCTCTCTACACCCACTTCGAGGATCTCTGCGACATCTTCCGTGAATACGACGTCACCTGGAGCCTTGGCGACGGCCTGCGGCCCGGCTCGATCGCCGACGCCAGCGACGAGGCGCAGTTCGCGGAATTGCACGTGCTCGGCGAACTGACACGGCGGGCCTGGAAGAAAGGCTGCCAGGTGATGGTGGAGGGGCCGGGGCATGTGCCGATGGACCAGATCGACATGAACATCAAGCGGCAGATGGAGGAGTGCGACGAGGCGCCCTTCTACGTGCTCGGTCCGCTGGTCACCGACATCGCGCCTGGCTACGACCATATCACGAGCGCCATCGGCGCGGCCTTGGCCGGCTGGAGCGGCGCGGCCATGCTCTGCTATGTGACGCCGAAGGAGCATCTGGGGCTCCCCGACGCCGAGGATGTGAAGCAGGGGGTGATCGCCTACAAGATCGCGGCTCATGCCGCCGATCTGGCCCGGCACCGCAAGAATGCCCGCGTCCGTGACGATGCGTTGTCGCGGGCCCGGTTCAACTTCGACTGGAACGAGCAGTTCCGGCTGTCGCTCGATCCGGAGACGGCGAGGAAATACCACGACCAGACGCTGCCGCAGGACACCTTCAAGAGCGCCCACTTCTGCAGCATGTGCGGGCCGAAGTATTGCTCGATGAAGATCACCCAAGACATCCGCGACATGGCCGCCGCCGAGGCAGCAGGCACGGAGAGCGAGCCGGTCGCGATCCAGTTGCCGTAGGCCTGCATGCAGTCCGGAACGAGCTATCGCCGTGAGATCGATGGCCTGCGGGCCTGCGCGGTGGTGCCCGTGGTGCTCTTTCACCTCGGCGCTGGCTGGCTACCCGGCGGTTTTCTCGGTGTCGATGTCTTCTTCGTGATCTCAGGGTTTTTGATCACCCGGATCCTCCTTCGCGACATCGAGGCCGGGACGTTTTCGTTCGCGGAGTTCATGGTGCGGAGAATTCTCCGCATCGTTCCCGCGATGCTGACGATGATCGTCGCCACGCTCGCGGTGACCTGGTTCTTTGTCTTTCGCCCTGACCAGCCGGGCATAGGCGGGCAGGCGGTGGCGGCCCTCCTATCGGTGGCGAACATCTATTTCTGGCGGACGACAGGCAATTACTGGGGCCCGCAGGCGGAACAGTCGCCGTTGCTCCACACCTGGTCGCTGTCGGTCGAGGAACAGTTCTACCTTGTCGCGCCGCTCTGTTTCTGGATGGTGCACAGGGTCGCTCCGCAGCGTCTGCGGCCAGCGATCCTTGTGGCGACTCTCGCGAGTTTCGGATTGTTCCTCTATAGCCTCGCCGTAGGCCGCCTCACGTCCACCTTCTACCTGCTGCCCACCCGCGCCTGGGAACTCGGCGCCGGCTGTTGCCTGGCTGCGTTCCTGCCCTCGGATCACCGGATCCGGTCGGAACCGACGCCGTGGCGTGACACCGCGGGGCTTGTCGGACTTGGCCTGATTTTCGCGACCTTCGTGCTTGCCCCTTGGGCCGGTAAAAATCTCAACTGGATGGCAAGCCTCACCGTGGTGGGCTCGGTGCTTGTTTTGGCATTCGCCCAGGCGGGGCCTTGCCACTGGCTGCTCACGCGGCAGCCGCTCACGTGGCTGGGAAAGGCGTCGTATTCCATCTACCTCTGGCACACTGGCCGGTGATTGTCCTTGCGGAGCTGCTCGGGCGTAAGGCGACGCCGTGGCTGCTCTGCATCCCCATCCTCCTGCTTGGCGCACTCTCGTATTATCTGGTCGAGACGCCCAGCCGCCGCAATCGCCGGCTTCTGCCGGTGATCGCCGGTGGGTACGCGGTGGCGATCTGTCTTGCAGTCGCCGTGGCGCGGTCCAACGGGCACTACGACACGTCGGCCTTCGGAAGGCCGACGGTGACGCTGGTCTCCTACGGTCTTCGCGGTTCAGGCAGTCTAAGCGGCCTGAAAAGCAATCCTTTCTTGGATATAATGCGTATCAGCTACGAGGTGCCTGACAGAGTCCGCCCAGCGGACGAATTTCTGCAGGGCGGGCTCATTTCTGGGCCGGAGGGAACGCCCCGAATCGTGGTGCTGGGCGATTCTCACGGCTGCATGTGGGCTTCCGCGATTCGCACTGTGATCGAGACACGGGGAATCACGACGTCGTTTCAGGCCGCTGAAGCCACGAAGCCGTTCATCGATCTGCCGGTGGACCGGAGTCGGGCGGGCGTATTCACTGCGCAGGAAAGAATCGACTTCGACAAGGCACGCATGGCATGGATTGCCCGCTGGAAGCCCGACCTCGTGATCATCGGCAACCGCTGGTCGCTCAGTCTCGAAAGCGACGCCGACCCCCTGCTCGAGTTTCTGGAGTCCCATGCCGGTCATGTGCTCCTGGTCGAACAGCCGCCGGAGTTGGACATTGGCGATGGCCGCTCCGCCATCCAGTGGCTCTGCTACCAGCGACTGCAGCCCAGGGACGGCATTCGTCACTACCTGCCGGCAAGCGATACCGAAGCGTATGAACGCGGCCGGTCTGCCCTGAGAAACCTGGCGAAACGCTATCGAAACGTGACCGTCATGCCGACGTACGATCTCTACGCCGGTGGTGCTGACGGCCACGAGGCTCTCGTGCTGGACGGGAAAAACGTGGTCTACTTCGATGAAGATCATCTCACCGACTATGGTGCCCAGTTGGCCGCCCCACGCTTTGAAGCGATCATCTCCGATCTGGTACCTGCGGAGCTGATAACGCCATAAGCGTTCCAGCGAGTCACGGCGAGTCACGCCAAGCGTGATCGGCGGAGCGTGAACCCCGCGGCGGCCGCGGCGATCCCGCTCGAGAGTAGGTTGATGCCGATCAGCGTTCCCAGGTAGAGCCCCGCCTGGCTGGCCGGGCTCGTGAGCAGGATGCCGCCGAGCACCGCCGTGATGATCCCGTCGAAGAGGATCCAGCCACGGGGGAATTCGCGAGGCACCGAAAACGCGGCCGTCAGTTTGGCCGCCGCCTGAAGCAGGATCAGGATGCCGAGGAACGTGACGAGCGCGTGGATGCCCTCGACAGGGATTGTGAGCATGGCCACGCCGGCCACGACCGAGAGCGCCCCGCAGACAAGCGCGAGCCAGAAGCCCCGCCACGTCCAGGTGCCGGCCGCCATGCCGAGCTGCGAGATGCCCGCCGCGATCAGCGTGCCGCCGCAGAGATAATCGATGACGGTTGACGCCACCCAGGGGGCGGCGATGGCGAGGATGCCGAGCACCGCCAGCACGCCGCCGAGCCCGAGGCACCAGCTGGCGATCTGGGGTCCTGAGAACTCGATTCTTCCATTCGGGGTGTCGAAGGCGGGCATGGCGATGTCTTTCTGGAGTTGCTGGAGTGGCGGCTGAATCAGGAAAGACTACCCCGGTAGCGGGGGGGACGCGAGTTCGCCGACAGGATCCCCCGGCTCACGCCGGGGGCTTTTATGGGAACGTTTATACGCGTCCGGAGCGTAAGCGATGGGATTCGGGGAGCGTTCATACAAGCCCGGAGCGTAAGCGATGGGATTCGCACCGGATCAAGGGCGCCCGCCTTACTTCCGCGACCAGAGCGTGCCGTCGGCACGATCCTCGAGCACGACGCCCGCCTCGGTGAGCTTGTTGCGCACGAGGTCGGCCGTGGCAAAGTCCTTCGCCCCACGGGCCCGGGCCCGGATCTCGATCACTAACTCCATCAGCTTCGCCACCAGTCCCTCGTCGGCGCCGCCCGACTTCGCCTGTGGCTCCTTCAGAAAGATGCCGAGCGTGCCGGTGAGTTCGCGGAGCACGAGCATCATCGCGTCGAACGTGGCAAGCGGCTCCGGTGAGGCCTTCTTCTCCAGCTTTTCCAGCCCCTGCTGATCGACGAACTTGTTGGCCGTTCGCACGAAGTCGAAGAGCGTCGCCATCGCGATCGCCGTGTTGAAGTCATCGTCCATCGCCGCCAGGAATTTTTCCCGCAGGGCTTTGACCTCTTCGCCCGCGGCCCCGACCGCCGCATTCCCCGACCGGCGATCGCGACAGGGCAGGGCATAGAACGATTTCCCGCCGACCCGCTGATACCGGGTGAAGAGCCGCTCGAAAGCCTCCAGCGCCCGGGCGCTCTCGCCGAGCGGCTCCTCGCCGAAGTGGATCGGGCTGCGGTAGTGCGTGGAAAGCAGCAGAAAGCGAATCGCCTCCGGACGGTGCCGGGCGAGCAGGTTCTTGAACGGCTCGGCACCGGTCGACTTCGAAATCTTACTTGCTATTTGGGTGGCTGCCTGGGCGGCCGCCTCGGCGGCGGCATCGTCGGCCCCAGCCTCTGAGCCCCGCGGCCGGCCGCCGACCTTTCCGGCGGCACCCGCTGCCTGCATCAGGCCGTTGTGCATCCAGTAGGTGGCCATCGGGCAGTCGTGGAGCGATTCGCTCTGGGCGATTTCGTTCTCATGGTGCGGAAAGATCAGATCGAGCCCGCCACCGTGGATGTCGAAGTGCTCGCCGAGGATCGCCCGGCTCATCGCCGAGCACTCGATGTGCCAGCCCGGCCGACCGGGGCCCCACGGGCTTTCCCACGACGGCTCCCCCGCCTTGGCCTTCTTCCAGAGTGCGAAGTCGGCCATCGACCGCTTCCGCTCGGCGGTTGATCCGCCTTCGCCCTGCGTCGCCTCGACGGAACGGTTCGTCAGTTTGCCGTAGTCGGCGTCTTTCATGACGTCGAAGTAGACGTCGCCGTCTGACGCGTAGGCATATCCCTTCGCGATCAGCCCTTCGATGAAGGTGATGATCGTGCCGATGTGCTCGGTCGCCTTCGGCATCTCGTCGATGCTCTCGACGCCGAGCACGGCGAGGTTCTCGAGGTAGTCGGCGGTCATCTCCGTGGCGAGCTTCGCCATCGTGGTGCCCCGTGCCGCGCTCTCCGCGATGATCTTGTCGTCGATGTCGGTGATGTTGACGACCCAGGTCACCTTCCAGCCCGAATACTCGAGATACCGTTTGACGGTGTCGAAGATCACCGGGCCGACCATGTGGCCGATGTGGCTCGGCTTGTAGACCGTGGGACCGCAGAGATACATGCCGACCTGGCCCGGCTTCACGGTGACCAGCGGCGTCTTCTTCTTGGTGAGCGTGTTGTAGACCTCGATCGCCGGCAGGCTTTCGCCCGTGCCCATTGCCGCCTGCTTCGCTTCAGTCGTCGCCATCGCTCGTTTCCGCTCCAGTCTCTGGGTCTCTTGTCTCTTGTCTCTTGGTCTTTACTTCTTCAGGTCTTTAGGAGGCTTCCTTGAATCGTTCCAGCAGCACCACGCACTCGGCTGCGATCGCCTCCTCGGCGCCGATCGGACCGACGCCCTCACCGGTCTTGGCCTTGAGCCACACGCTGCCCTCGTCGATGCCGAGGATGGCGGCGACCCGCGACCGGATCTGCTGTCGATAGGGCAGGATTTTGGGCCGCTGGGCAGAAATCACGCAATCCAGATTCACGACCCGCCAGCCGGCGGCGGCCACGCGGTCTGCGGCCAGCCGCAGCATCTCGGCCGAATCCCGCCCCTTGTTGGCCGGATCGGTGTCGGGGAACAGTTCCCCGATATCACCCAGTGCAGCCGCCCCGAGGACCGCGTCGGTGATCGCGTGGAGGAGCACGTCGGCATCGCTGTGGCCGAGGGCCCGCCGATCGTGCGGAATGGTGATGCCGCCGATCACCAGGCCCGTCCCGGGGCCGAGCCGGTGGGTATCGTGTCCGAGGCCAATGCGAATCATCGTGGGCGACGCCATTCTGAAAAGTTCTCCGGGACGGGACGCCAAGGTTTTCCCCTATACTTCTCGCATGCACAACTCCAATCGTGGCGGGGCTGTCGATACCGACGGCGCTGCTGTCATCACGGTCGACTCGCTTGCCAAGGAATACCGCGTCTACGACAAGCCGGAGGGCCTGCTGGCGAGCGTGACGGGCCTGTTCCACCGCACGAGCCGACTCGTGGAGGCGCTCCGCGGCGTGAGCCTCACGGTCGGGCGGGGGGAGTTCGTGGCGCTGCTGGGCCCCAACGGCGCCGGCAAGACGACCTTTCTCAAGCTGCTCTCCGGGATCATCACGCCCTCGCGGGGCACCGCCCACGTCCTCGGCCACGTGCCCTGGGAGCGGGCCGACGATTTCCGGCGGCGGTTCGCCCTCGTGATGGGCCAGCGCAACCAACTCTGGTGGGACCTGCCCGCCGCCGAGAGTTTTCGGCTCCACAAGGAGATCTACCGGATCGAGCCCGCCCGCTTCGAACGCACCAGGGACGAACTGGTCGACCTGCTCGGCGTGCGCAAGCTCATGCTCCAGCCTGTTCGCGAACTCTCGCTCGGCGAGCGAATGAAGCTGGAACTGGTCGCCGCGCTCCTGCATGAGCCGGAGGTGCTGTTTCTGGACGAGCCCACGATCGGCCTCGACGTCGTCGCCCAGCACACCATCCACGGTTTCCTCAAGGCGGTGCAGGCCGAACGACGCGTGACGGTCGTGCTCACGACGCACTACATGAAAGACGTCGCCGCGCTCTGTGAGCGCGTGGTGGTGATCACGCACGGCAGCATCCTCCATGACGGGCCGCTGAGCGAGATCGTCGATCGGTTCACGACGCACAAGATCGTCACGCTCGACCTCGATGCCACTCCGTCACCAGGGCAGATGGAACGGTTCGGCTTCCCCTGCGAGATCCGGGGGCCGCGGGTCACACTCCGCATCGACCGCACGCGGATCGCCGATGTGCTTCCGGAGATCCTCCGCAGCGAGAGCGTTCGCGACGTGTCGGTGGAGGACGTGCCGCTCGAGGAGATCGTGGCGACGCTGTTCCGCGCAGGCGCCGCGCCCCCGATGGCGGAGGCGACCGCATGAGCGACGCCGCCTCGACCGACCGCGCTTTGCCGCACGCGACAGGCGGACCGTTCGCCGGCCTGCGAACCTGGTTCACGATGCTGGCGATCTGTCTGGAGGAGAGGCTTGTCTACCGGGGCGACTTCATCATCGGCACGCTGATGCGGTTTCTGCCGATCGTGACGCAGGTCTTCCTCTGGACCGCCGTCTTCAATGCCACCAGCAAGGCCGACATCGCCGGCTACTCGCGGAACGACATCGTTGCCTACTACCTGCTGACGATGGTGACGCGGGCCTTTTCCAGCATGCCCGGCCTCTCCGGCGGCATTTCCCGGAGCGTCCGCGACGGCTCGGTGAAGAAATACCTCGTGCAGCCGGTCGACTACGTCGCCTATCTGCTGGCGGCACGGATCGCCCACAAGCTCGTCTACTACATCGTGGCGATCCTGCCGTTCGCGGGCGTGTTCTACGTCTGCCGGAGCTATTTTCCGGCGGTCCCCGACGCCCTCACGATAGTCGCCTACGTGTTGTCGCTCGTGCTCTCGTTTCTGCTCGGCTTCTTCATGGAGGCCACGCTCGGCATGCTCGGCTTCTGGTTTCTCGAGGTGTCGAGCATCATCTTCGCCTACATGCTGGTGCAGTATCTGCTCTCGGGACACATGTTCCCCATCGACATGCTGGCAGACATTCCCACGGGCATCGCCGGTGTGTCGATCGCCGACGTCATCCGCTGGCTGCCGTTTGAATACACCGCCTACTTCCCCGCGGCCGTCTGGCTCGGCAAGATCCAAGGTGCCACACTGGCCCGCGATCTTTGCATCGAGGCGGGGTGGGTGGTGGTGATGGCCGTCGCCTGCCGGGTCGCCTGGTGGCGGGGCACGCGTCGCTACAGCGCGTTTGGAGGGTAGGGGCTGGTCGCTCAGAGACTGGACGCTCAGATACTGGGATAGATACCACATTGGTCGCCGGATGGCAGCAGTCTCGTCGCGAGGCGAGGATACGCCCAAGCTCCTCGAGCTGCCGCCAGTCCGGCTCCTCAGCATCTCGGGCTCATGGTGCTCACTATGCAAAGATACGTTTCCATCTTTCTGACGTTTGCGCGGGCGTGTCTCGTTCGCGACATGACGTTTCGTGCCAACTTTCTGCTGGAGTGCGTGACGAGTCTCGGCTGGATGTCGATGAACCTCGCCTTCTATCTGCTGATCTTCACGTTTACTTCGGAGATCGGCAGAAACACCGGCTGGTCGAAGGAGCCGTTCTTCGCTTTCGTGGCCACCGGCCTGATCATCAATTCGATCGTGCAGGCCCTCTTCATGCCGAGCGCCGAAGAACTCACCGAGATGGTTCGCACCGGTGGCCTGGATGCCGTCCTCGTGCAGCCGCTCGACGCGCAGTTCATGCTCTCGATGCATCGGATCGACTTTTCGTCGTTTGCCAACGGCCTCGTGGGCGTGGGCCTCCTCGGCTGGGCGGTCTCCCGCATGGATCACGTGCCGTCGCTGGTGGCGTGGCTGCTCTATCCGCTTCTGATCCTCTGCGGCGTGGTGATCCTCTACAGCCTCATCATCATGCTCGCAGCGGCCACGATCTTTCTCGGTCGCAACCAGAGCCTTTACGATTTCTGGTTCTACCTCACCAATTTCTCCCGCTATCCGGCCGAGATCTACTCCGGTCCATGGGGCGGGCCGCTCCGTATGCTGTGCACCTTCGTGATCCCGATCCTGCTCGTCGTGAATGTGCCCGCCCGCGCGATCGCGATGCCCCTCTCGGGCGAAGCCTGGGGGCTGATCGCGGCCACCCTGATCGCGGCTTCAGCATCGCTCGTGATCTCACGGCTCGTCTTCCAGGCGGCCCTGGCGAAGTACCGCAGCGCGAGCAGCTGAAGTTCCGGGGCTGCCCATGGGCTGTATACACGCGAAACATGGCATCGTGCCATTTTCGCTTGGCCGACTCCGTCGGCTGGTGCTACTACGGGGAGCATCCAATAGTTGACGTTTCTACCCGGCAGCCGCCGCGTATAGAACATGTTCCTCTTTGAAGAAGTTGCGAACGATGCCCGGCTGCTTCTGGCGACGTCGCAGATGC
>JAPLNQ010000286.1 GCA_026401075.1 Planctomycetia bacterium | reverse complement strand
CTCAACATCGCCAACCAGATCGCGGTGATCGCGATCATGGCGATCGGCATGACGATGGTGATCATCACCGGGGGTATCGACCTCTCGGTGGGCAGCCTCGCGGCATTGTCGGCTGTCACGGCCGCCCGGCTGATCCGCGACCACGCCGGGGGCGTGGAAGCCTCGACGGTGGGAATGGTGTTCGCCTGCATCACGGCGATCGGCCTCTGCGGACTCCTCGGCGGACTCACAGGGACACTGATCACGCTCTTCGACATTCCGCCCTTTATCGTGACGCTGGCGATGATGCTTGTCGCCAGCGGTTTGGCCTACCTCGCGTCAGCCGGGCAGTCGATCTACCAGATCCCCGAGTCGTTCGTCTGGCTAGGCCGCGGATCGGGACTCTTGGGACTGCCGCACGCGGTCGTGCTGATGCTGCTGCTGTATGGGGCTGCGCATGTGCTCATGTCGCAGACCGTCCTCGGTCGCTACCTCTACGCCGTCGGGGGTAACCGCGAGGCGGCGCGGCTCTCGGGCGTGCCCGTCCGCCGCGTCCTGCTGCTTGCCTACGTCGCCTGCGGCCTGCTCGCAGGCCTGGGCGGCGTGATCATGGCCTCGCAGCTCAAGAGCGGCTCACCCACCTACGGAACGATGTATGAGCTGTACGTGATCGCGGCGGTCGTGGTCGGCGGCACAGCCCTGTCGGGCGGCGAGGGAAAAATCCTCGGCACGCTCATCGGGGCCTTCATCATCGCCGTAATCCAAAACGGCATGAACCTGACGAATATCGAGAGCTACACACAGAAGGTCGTGCTCGGACTTGTCATCCTGGCCGCCGTGCTCGTCGATCGGGTGCGGCATCGTTGACGTCGGCGGCTGCGCCATGCGAGATTCTTGCAACACGTCCTGCACACATCGCACGCTCTGCAGACCCATCGGCCCGCTCCCGTGACATCCGACACCCCGACTCCCGAAGACACGGCACCGGACTTCACCCGCGTCCTCGACCCCGCGCTGAGCAATGTGTCCGACGACTTCGGAATGCAATCCGCACCACCGGCGGAGGACCGCCTGCTCGGCGCAGAGTTGGGGGACGTCACGATCCTGCGGATCATCGCCGATGGCGGCATGGGGCGAGTCTACGAAGGCCTGCAGCACAAGCCCCGTCGCACGGTCGCCGTCAAGGTGATCCGCTCGGGCATCATCACGCCCGCCCTCATGAAACGGTTTGAGTACGAGTCCCAGGTGCTCGCCAGCCTGACGCACCCGGGCATCGCCCAGATCCACTCGGTTGGTCTTCAGAACGTGGCAGGCGGCGTGGTCCCGTACTTCGTGATGGAAATGATCCCCAACGCCAAATCCCTGGTTGACTACGCGAGAGACCACTCCCTGCCGACGCATGCCCGCGTCGCACTGTTTCGCAAGGTCAGTGAAGCGGTCGCATACGGGCATCAGAAGGGCATCATCCACCGCGACCTGAAACCTGGCAACATTCTCGTCGGCGCCGACGGAACGCCGAAGGTCATCGACTTCGGCGTCGCTCGCAGCACGGACGCGGATCGAGCACTGACCACCATGCACACCAACGTCGGGCAGCTGATCGGCACGCTGCAATACATGAGTCCCGAGCAATTCGCCGCCGAACCCGATGAACTTGATGTTCGG
Source organism: Planctomycetia bacterium (assembly GCA_026401075.1). Lineage (GTDB taxonomy): Bacteria > Planctomycetota > Planctomycetia > Pirellulales > UBA1268 > CAMCQY01. Next base: position 6,674 of record JAPLNQ010000286.1, on the reverse strand, counting down.
GCGGATGTGTATGCCATGGGAGTCGTTCTCTATGAACTGCTCGCGGGAAGACCTCCTTATGACGTGGCGCACAAGGGCGTGTTTGAGGTGGCCCACGTCGTGCGTGATGTCGATCCGGCTCCGCTGTCATCGGTCAACAAGAGCCTCCGCCGCGATCTTGCGACGATCGTGCACAAGTGCTTGGAAAAGGATCGGACGCGTCGTTACTCGAGCGCCGCTGAGGTTGCGGCCGATCTGGGCCGATATCTCGTCGGCGATCCCATCACCGCTGCGCCAATGGGCCTCATCGACGGCGTTGCCCGACTTGCCCGTCGGCACCGGATCGCCGCAACTGCTGCAGCCACGGTATTCCTGGCCCTCGTCGGGGCGACACTCGCGGTCACGACCTTTGCGATTCGCGCCGAGCAGGAGAAAACGCTGGCGGTCGCGAGTCGTCGCGAGGCCATGCTGAACGCGGCTGAGGCCCGGAGCAACGAGCAACTTGCTATCACCGAGCGCGACCGTGCCAGCGAGCAGGAGGCAATCGCCCGAAAGGAGCAGAACCGAACGCAACGCCTGTTCGACTTCCTCATGGACTCCATGCGAAGTGCGGACCCCTATTCCGGAAGACGCGATATGACGGTTCTCGAGATGCTGAATACCGCTGGCGAGCGAACGCCGGAACACTTCCGCGACGACCCACGCCTGCAGGGCGACATGCTCCAGACCGTCGGCCAGGTGCTGCAGTTCAGTGGCGACTATGCGGCGGCACGACCGATCCTCGAAGAGGCTGTCACCCTGTGGCGGAGAGAGATCGCAGCGGGCCGGGTCGAGGATCAGGATCGCCTCGCGGGGGCGCTGCAGGCGCTGGGGTCACTCTACCGCGGACTGCGCGAACATGACCTTGCGGCACCGCTCTTGGAGCAATCGCTCGGGATAGCAGAAGAGATCTACGGCGAGGAAGACGTCCGCACAGCGGGAATCCTCGGAGACGTGGCTGCTTTGCACCATGAGCGAGGTGATGCGAAGGCGGCGGAGCCCCTCCACAGGAGACAACTCGCCATCTATCTCGACGCGTATGGGGAGAACCACGAACTCCCGGCAGGCGCCCTGGCAGCCGTCGGCTGCACCCTCGCGTCGCAAGGCCGATTCAGCGAGGCGGAGGGCGTTTTTCGACGCGTGCTGAAGGTCTACGAGTCTCTTTTCAAGGGCGTGCATCCTCGGATCGGCGAGATCTCGATGCATCTAGGCGCGGCACTCCGGCTGCAAGGTCGCTGGGACGAGGCACGCCCACACCTGGAGCGTGCCCTCGACGTGTGTGAGCGGACGCTCGGCAAGGAGCACAATGTCACCGGCGAAGTGCTCATGCATCTTGGCATGATGAATGCCAGAGAAGGGCGGCACGAGGAAGCCAGCACGGCATTCGAACGGGTCGTGGCTGTCCGTGAGAAGCTGTTTGGGACCGATTCATGCAGACTTCACGTGCCCCTTCTCATGCTCGCCACGGAGTATCTGGCCCTGGATCGTGCCGAAGATGCGGCTCTCGTGCGCACCCGGGCACAAGGGCTCAGGGATGTCAGCTCGACAAATCCCTGACAATCCCCGTGCTGTCGCCGTGCGATTCCACGCCGTTGTCTACGCCCTCGAGCAGGGCGGGCTACCGCCGGACGTCGATCACGCCGACGGCGAGTCGGCCGTCGGTCACGTAGGGATCGCCGCCGCCATTGCGGCCCTGCCGGTCTTTGTGAAACGGGTCCACCCAGTAGTACCCGTCGAGCACTCCCGCGCGGGCGGTGTCGTTCACAAGCTTGTTCCGCTCCCTATCGATCTCAGGTCCAATCTTGTGCGTGACGCCACCCGTGGTCCGACTCAGCTCGACCCGCTCGTCATACGTCGCCGCACCAAGCCAGAGCGGTTCGCCCTGCCGGTCCACTTCGCGGGAACACCAGAACCGCACGTGATGCCGCTGTTTCGGGCTGTCGCCCACGGGTTGCTCGAAAGCCGCGTCTTGCTTGCGGTCCCAGACATACAGATCGCTCACCGGAGCATGGGCGTAGGGCTTGTGCACCACGACGTCGGCCGCGATGCGAATCGAGGTCTCCATCGTGATCGGGTCGGCCGCATACCAGCCGGCGGCGGCAAACATCCGATGCAGTTCCTCTTCCGTGCCGATGAAGGCCACGTTGATGGCATCGCCCTGACGGCCCTGCGCTGTCGTCGTATGCCTCGGCGATCGGGCAAGGGCTGGATGCCCGTCGATTCTTTCGGCGGGAGGCTGCGCCGGCGGTTCCGCATGCACGGCCGCCAGGCTGGCGAAAAGAAGGACAACCGCCACGAGCCCGGAGGCCCTGATCCCACATGACGTCATGTTCATAGGCTCGCACAGTCCTGTACGCATGAAACTCATCCTGCCGCGGGGACTCTACCCAACGCCCTCCGCGAGCCTCAAGACCAGTCTGCAGGACTGCATATGGCCGATACTCGGCCCCCGCCGTCCCGTCCGCGGCCACTATCCCCCGGCTTACGCCGGGGGCTTTTATGGGAACCAGCGACCACTGCCCATACAAGCCCGGAGCGTCAGCGATGGGATGTGCCCGTCACGCCGTCGTTCCGGCTAACTCCTTCACAACTCCCGTGCTGTCGCCATGTGACTCCACGTCGATGCCGGTGCCCTTGAGCAGTGTGAGCCAGACGTTGCACAAGGGCGTTCCTTTCGGCATCGCTAGGTGCTGGCCAAGCTTGATGCCCGCCCCACCGCCCGCCAGGAGCGTCGGGCAGTTGTCGAGGTAGTGGATCGAGCGGAGGTTGCTGCCGAAGACGACAGTCGTGTGATCAAACAGGCTCGAGCCGTCGGTCTCTTTTGTTGACTTGAGCTTGTCGATCAGGGTGGCCAGCATCTCAGCCTGCGCCCTGTCGCGTTGCTTCGAGGCCTCCATCCGCGGCCCCAGGGCATAGTGGCTCATGTCGTGCGCCGCCACCTTGATGTCGAGGCTGGTGAGCAGGTGCTGGATGGGCTGCCGGAACGTGAGCACGCGGGTGCTGTCGGTCTGCAGGGCGGCGACGATGATGTCATACATGAGCAAGACCTCGTCGCGGCCGACAAGCCCCTCGCCCGGCTGCGGCAGCGGCGACTTCGGCTTCGGCTCGCTCAGCCACCGCTCCTCCTTGGAGAGCCGCGTCTCGATGTCACGCACCCCCTGGAAATACTCGTCGAGCTTGTCGGCATCGGCGGCATTGAGTCCCCGCTGCACGCTCTTCGCATCCTCGAGCACCGCGTCGAGCACGCTTCGCTTCTCGCCCAGCAGCTTCTGCCGTTGCTCGAGCGGTGCGTCCTCGGCGGAAAAAAGCCTGTGGAACGCGATCACGGGGCTGTTGAACCCGGCCATCGGCTTACCGCGATGATCCCAGGCGAGCGACAGGCCGGTACCGTGGCCCGGACCTTCCATGCCGGGCTCACTGGCGTTGAGTTGAATGGATGTGAACCGCGTGTCCCTGCCAAGCTGTGCGGCCGCAACCTGATCCATGGAAATCGAGTTGTGAAAGCTCTGACCGGCCGTGCCGAAGGGGTTGGCCCCGGTGAGCCAGAACGTACTGCCGCCGTGCGGGTTGTTGGCAAACCGGTGCGAGCAGCCCTGGACGACCGTGAAGTCGTTCTTGTGGCGTGCCAGTGGAGCGAGGCCCTCTGGGAGCGTGTAGCCGGCCCCAACGTCGCTTGCCTTTGGAAACCACGTTTCCTCGGTCACGCCGTACCCGATCCCGAGGCAGACCATCCGCTTGGGCGGGGTCGCCGCAGCCGCAGCGCGGGCAAACCGTCGGAATCCGAGCGACTCGAGAGTCGGCAGCGCCAGGAGTGTGCCGGCGGATTTCAGGAACCGGCGGCGGGAGGATGCGGTGAACATGATGGCTTACTCCGTGATGCTGCTACTTTGTGCGAAACGCGCGGCTCTGGACGACCGCATGGATGAACTCGCGAACTGAGTAATCCTGGTCCCCAGCCCGCTTGACGATCGCCTTGACGAGTTCGTCATCGGAGAAGCCGACGGGCCTGCCAAGGGCGTATTCGAGCAGGGCCTCGGTGAATCCCGTAGCAAAGGCATCCGGCCGTGAGGCAATGATCTCCCGCAGTTCATAAAAATCCCTGAACTCGGGCCCGCCGTGCAGGGCACCGGCCGGCTCGATCTTCCAGGTCTTCGTGCCGACCCCATCTTTGATATACGAGTCTTCCGTCCGCCAGATACCGACGGCATCGAAGTTCTCGAGGCCGAAGCCGATGGGGTCGATTCGGCGATGGCACGAAGCACATTGCGGCTCCTCCTGATGGAGCCTCAGCCGCTCGCGGCTCGTGAGCAGCTTGCCCTCGAGTCTGGTCAGTTGGGGCACGTTTGGCGGGGCGGGGGGCGGCGGGTCGTGCAGCAGCTTGCGGAGCACCCAGGCGCCGCGCTCGACGGCGCTCGTGTGCTCACCGTTGCTTCCCATGGCCATCACCGCGGCCATACCCAGTAGGCCGCCGCGGGGTGAGTCGGCCGGCAGTTTTACTTTTTGGAACTCATCCCCCGCCGCGCCTTCGAGACCGTAATACTGGGCCAACACACCGTTGACGACCACAAAGTCGCTCTTGAGCAGGTTTTTCAGGCTGAGGTTTTCGCTGATAAGCAGTTCGATCGTCTCGAAGATCTCCTGCCTGGAGAGGGCTTTGGTGGCCAGGTCGTAATCAGGATAGAGCTTGTCGTTGAACTGGAAGAATTCGAGCCGCTCAAGGCCAAGCCACTGGTAGGTGAACGCGGTCACGAACTCTCGCGACCGCGTGTCGGTAAGCATCCGGTCGACCTGCTTGGCACGGCCCTCCGGCACCTGCAGTTCCCCCGCCTTGGCCGCCTCGAGCACGATGTCGTCTGGCGGACTGCTCCAGAGAAAGTATGACAGCCGTGAGGCCAGTTCGAGATCGTCGAGCTTGCGTCTATCCTGCTCCCCCAGTGGCTCCGCGAGATAGAGAAAGTGCGGAGACGAGAGCACGATGGCGATGGGCTCCTTCAAGGCCTCGCGAAATGGTTTTCCAGCCGCACGGTGCTTCTCGAAGATCGCCGCGAGCCGGTCGAGATAGGCGGCATCGGCCGCACGTCCCCGGAACGCCCGCATCGCAAACCGCTCGAGCACACCGCGGATATCTTCCTCAGCCGAAGGTTTCGGGGCCCCGGGCTGGTCGACCGGAGGCACGGTGAGGAGTTCGGCCAGCGCCGCCGGCGCCGGCTGATCCGCGTCGAGCGGCCCTTCGGCCTCGATCCAGTCGATCCAGATGGCAAAGGGCGGTCCGACACCGTTCTTGCCATGGGCGTCGAAGAAAAATCTGTGTGCTTTTTCGTTCGTGTCGTGGATGCCCTTCTCGTAGATCCAGAACCCGCGAGAGCCACCGGACGTGATGCTCACGGGGATCTCCAGGATCTGGGGTTCGGCGAGCGTGCCGGTCACCTGCCGACAGCCCTCAACGGCATAATCCTGGTGCCGACGGCCGAATTCGATGAATCGCCGTTCGGGCGGCGCGTCGTCGAGCGCCGCGACGCGGAGACGAAGCATGTATTCTCCCGGGGGCCAATCTCCGGGCACGTTGAAGGACTGATACGGGTGGACGTAGACATCGTAGACCGAGAGCAGTGACCCGGTCTCGACGAGTGGGTGCGATGCGTAGGCCTTGTGATAGGGCACGTTGAGCTTCCACCAGCCGTCACCTTCGTGCAGCGAGTGAATCACATCGGTCCACCCGGAATCCTGCGGTGACTTCGCCCCCTGCAGGCGATCCCAGCCCTTGATGAGGGCATACGGGTCTTTGGGGCCGGCCTTCCGCAACTCGGCCGCCACCGCCTCGTTCTCAGGCCGTGCCGCGGCCTGCTCCACGTCCGCCATCCATTTCACAAGGCGATCGCGGGCGTCAAGCCGCTCGTCCAGCGACTTTCGGATTTTCGCCGTCGTTCCCTCCTCGGCCTCGACGTGCGCTTTCCTCGGCTTCTTCGCTCCGCCATACCTTTTCCACGCCTCGTCCATCGCGGTCATTCCGAGGGCCTGATACTGCTCGATCTGGTCGGCGGAGATAAAGAGGGCTGAGCCGACCGTGTCGAATCCGCCCGACTGGCCATCGGCCGGCAGTTCATGCACGTCGATGTCCACACCCAAGAGATCGCGGAGCGTGTTGGCATACTCGCGGCGGTTGAGCCGGCGCATCGTCACCGCCCCTCCCGAGTCGGCGAGCGTCTTCCTCGCCGTGACCATCACGTGGGCCAGATCGTCGAGCAGGTCGGCCTTGGCCGCCGGTTCGATCTGTTTGGCCTCGTCGGGCGGCATCTCGCCCGAATTCAAGATCGAGAAGAATACCCGTCCCAACCGGGGCCAGTCCCGTGGCGGCCGTCTTCTTAAAGCCCGCTACATCGGCGTCGGTGATCAGGCTCTCGTCACCGCCAGCCGCTAGCATCGTACGCAAAGAGGCGCGTTGGTCTAGAGCCAACAAGGTCATTGCGCCGTCTCGGCTGAGATCGGCGAGGGATTTTGCATAAATAGCGGTCATGAAGGCTCTCCTTGGGATTACGATTGACGCCGAAGCGCCAGGGTTATTGGATATTTTTTTCAGGGCGCCGTGAACCCGGCGAGGTGTAGGTCGAGTTCGGCGCGCGTTGGGATGGCTGACTGACCGTCGAGTGCACGGCAGG
>JAPLNQ010000252.1 GCA_026401075.1 Planctomycetia bacterium | reverse complement strand
TCGGCGGCCTGGCCCTGGCATCGCTCATTGGCGGAGGTGCCGGCCAGGCCGCGAGCGCCGACCCGCTGGCTCCCCGGCCGCCGCACCATCCGGCCCGGGCGAAGAGCGTGATCTTTCTCTTCATGGAGGGGGGGCCAAGCCACATCGACCTCTTCGACCCGAAGCCGCTCTTGAAGAATCTCGCCGGCAGCCCGCTCCCCGCCAGCTTCGGCACGGTGATCACCGCCATGGGCGAGGCGGGGTCGCCGCTCCTGGCCGACCAGCGAACCTGGAAGCAACACGGCCGTTCGGGTACATGGGTGAGCGACTGGCTGCCGCACACCGCCGGGATCGTCGATGAGATCGCGGTCATCCGCTCCTGCGTGGCCGACGGCATCAATCACTCCGGCGGCGTCTGCCAGATGAACACCGGTGCCGTGCTCGGCGGTCGGCCGAGCCTCGGCGCCTGGGTGACCTACGGACTCGGCAGCGAGAACGACGATCTCCCGGCCTTCGTCGTGATGCAAGACACCGACGGCCAGGTGGTGAACGGCCCGCGCAACTGGGGGGCCGGCTTCATGCCCGCGGTCTACCAGGGGGCCCGCATCAGCGGCGGCAATCCGCCGATTCCAAACCTCTTCACGCCGCAGGGCGTGGGCATGGCACGGCAGCAGGCCAAGCTCGAACTGCTCGACACGTTCAACCGCGAATTTGCCGCGGTCGTGCCGGAGCAATCAGAGCTCGAGGCCCGCATCCGCAACTACGAGCTCGCCTTCCGGATGCAGGCCGCGGCGCCGCTGGCGGTGAACCTCGACGAGGAGACGGCGGAGACGCAGCGGCTCTACGGTCTCGATCAGAAGGAAACCGCGTCGTTTGGTCGCAACTGCCTGCTCGCCCGCCGACTGGTGGAGAGGGGCGTGCGGTTCGTGCAGCTCTATCACGGCGCGGGCAGCAAGTGGGACAGCCACTCGAAGCTCGAGAAAGGCCACGCCGATCTCTGCAGGCAGATGGACCAGCCTGTTGCAGCGCTCATCAAAGACCTCCGCCGCCGCGGGCTGCTCGACTCGACGCTTGTGGTCTGGGGTGGTGAGTTTGGCCGCACGCCCATGAGCGAGAAGGGGGACGGCCGCGACCACAATCCCACCGGCTTCACGATGTGGATGGCCGGCGGTGGAGTGCCGGGAGGAATCACGGTGGGCGCGACCGACGAGGTCGGCCTGCGGGCGGTTGAAGAGCGGATGCACGTCCACGACCTGCATGCCACGATCCTGCACCTGATGGGGCTCGACAACATGGGCCTGGTCTACACCTTCAAGGGCCGCCCCGAGCGGCCCACGCTCAACGAGGGCGAGCCGAATCGCAGGCTCGTCGGTCATGCTGCCGGAGCAGCCTGATGCCGTCATCCTGGTGATCTGACCCACCCGGGGCCCGTGATGGTGCGGGCAACGTCATGAGTCCGGATACACTCTCCGGCAGTGGTGCGGTCGAAGAAGAGCCGGTCAACTGGGTGACACAGATGCGATTCATTTTCTTTCTGCTCATCACGTTCCTGTCGGTCGCTGCTCATGCGAACGATCCCGATCCGCAAGAACGCGTCGCGCAGGTGCTGAAAACGGCTGGCGGTGAAAATAAACTGCTGAAGCTGTTTCAGTTTCGCGAACGACTGCTGGTCAGGAAAACGCCAGCAGAGCCGGTGTCGCAGGACGAGAAGGGGAATCGCACATCAGTCGTGGAGGTCTCCGGCGACTGGTGGATCGGCAGAGCGAAGCGTGACAAAGACAAGGTTCGCGTGCTGTGCTGGGCTTGGAGCCTCCGCATCCTGCTCGATCCGCAGTCCTGTGTTCAATCGTGTCACGGCATCACGGTAGACGGCAAACCTGCATTCGGTCTGCGTGTGACCGAGTCTGCCAAGGAACCGATCGACATGTTCTTTGACATGGATTCAAAGCGTCTTGTCGCGATCGACTACATGGACACGCGGCATGTCTTCAGCGAGTGGAAAAAAACCGCCGACGAGCACCATTACCCGTCGCACGTCGTCGGCTTCCGCTTCACGAATCGCGACACCGGGGCAGTCGAGAGTAACCAGTGGTACCAGACCGATATTCTCGAGCTCACGCCGCTGAACGAGTTGCCGACGGAACTGCAGCGATAGCGTTGAAGCGAGATAACGTCCAACACCTGCCCAGCCTGTCGTAAGAATAAAATGGGGACGGGAGCGATTTTCCCCAGAACCGCCCAAGATTCGCGTTGCAATCCGATGACCGGAAAATCGCTCCCGTCCCCATTTTAGCCATGCCGTCATATTTCCGGTATAAATGACGGCATGGTTCAGAACCAGTCCTACGATCGCATTCTCTCGGCCCCCGTGGGGCAGAGTTTCTTTCTCTTCGGCATGCGAGGAGCGGGAAAAAGCACCTGGGCGAAGCGGGTGCTGCCAACGGCGCGACGGATTGATCTGTTGGACGAGGGGCTCTTTCAGGCCTATCTGCGGGAGCCCGGCCTGTTTGCCAACGAACTGCGGACACTCCCCCGCGGGGCAACGGTCGTTGTGGATGAGATTCAGCGGCTGCCGTCGCTCCTCAACGAGGTGCACCGCTTCATCGAAGACCAGCGGATGCGGTTCGTTCTCTTGGGGTCGAGCGCCCGCAAACTGAAACAGGCGGGCACCAACCTGCTGGCGGGGAGGGCGTTGCACAGGCAGATGTTTCCGCTCCTCCCGCAGGAGTTAGGCCGAGACTTCAATCTGGCCGAGGTGCTCCGCCACGGAAGCCTGCCCGTGATCTGGGCTGCCCCCGATAGACGGGAGGCGCTCGAGTCGTATGTGCAGATGTATCTCAAGGAGGAGATTCAGGCCGAGTCGCTCGTCCGCAACCTGCCCGGCTTCGCCCGTTTCCTGCCGGTGGCGGCGGTCTTCCATGGGCAGGTGCTCTCCGTCGCGGGGCTCGCCCGCGACGCCGGAGTGGCCCGCACGACCGTCGACGGCTACCTCGGCATCCTCGCCGACACGCATCTTGCCTGGCTGCTGCCGGCATTCGAGGCGAAGCTGCGGGTGAAGGAACGACGCCATCCGAAGCTCTACTGGTCCGACAGTGGCGTCGTGCGGGCGGTCAGGCGGGAGTTTCATCCCCCCACGGCCGCCGAGCGGGGTGCGCTTTTCGAGGGGTGGATCGGCCAGTTGCTCCGCGCGTATGGCGAGCCCGCAAGTGGCACCGGCCATCCGTTCGACGGCCTCTGGTATTGGGCGCCGACCGAGGGCCAGATCGATGTCGATTTCCTGATCAAGTCGGGGAAGCGCTCCATCGCCATCGAGGCCAAGGCGAAGACGTCGCTCGCTGACCGCCGGCTGATCGTCTATCTCGGTGATCGCCCCCAGCGCAACGAAGACGGCATCGATGTGCTGCCACTGGGCGGATTCCTTGCCGCGCTCGAGGAGCGCAGCCTCTGGTGACGAGCGAAAATATCGCGAAACAACTGCCGGACTCTTTTTCCCCCGCCAGTAGTTGACGCAATATGTATACGGCTGTATAGTCCTCGCGGAACAAGCATCCGCATGCCCCGGAGGACTTCGCCATGCTCGCACGACTGCAGACTTTTTCACTGCTGGGAATCGACGCGGTGCCCGTGGACGTGGAGGTCGACGTCTCAACCGGTGCCCTGCCCTCGACCGTGCTCGTCGGCCTGCCCGACACAGCCATCCGCGAGAGCACCCACCGCGTCGCGCGGGCCATGGTCAACTCGGGCTTCAATCGGCCCAACGACCGAATCGTGATCAACCTCGCCCCGGCAGAGATGCCGAAGCAGGCGGCCACGTTCGACCTGCCGATCACCCTCGGTATCCTCGCCGGCAGCGGGCAGTTTTCCTCGGAGCGTTTTCAAGACTACGCGGTGGTCGGCGAACTCTCGCTCGAGGGCTCGACTCGACCGACGCGAGGCGCCCTCTCGGTGGCCATCTCAGCGGCGCGGCAGAAAAACCTGCGGGGGCTCGTCGTGCCCACGGCGAGCGCGACGGAGGCGGCAGTCGTGGAAGACATCGAGATTATTCCCGTCTCCTCGCTCACCGAGGCGGTGCAGTTTTTCGCAGGCGACCTCAACATTCCCCGGTGTCCGCCCCGCGTCACCGAATGGTTCGACCGCTTTGCCGCCTACGACGTCGACTTCGCCGACGTCCGTGGCCAGGAGGCCGCCAAACGGGCAGTCTGCGTGGCGGCGGCTGGTGGCCATAACTGTCTTATGGTTGGGCCTCCCGGCGGCGGTAAAACGATGCTCGCCAAGCGGATTCCGACGATCCTGCCGCAGCTCTCAGCCGCCGAGTCGATCGAGACGACTCGCATCTATAGTGCGCTGGGGCTCTTGTCCGCCGGCCAGCCGCTCCTGGCCACGCGTCCCTTCCGCGCACCGCATCACACGATCTCGGAGGCCGGCTTGATCGGCGGCCGATCGATACCGATGCCAGGGGAGATCAGCCTCGCGCACAACGGAATCCTTTTTTTAGACGAACTCCCGGAGTTCAACCGTCGCACGCTCGAGGTGCTCAGGCAGCCGCTCGAGGATGGCTACGTGTCGATCAGTCGCGCCAAGGGGAGCACGCGGTTTCCGGCCGACTTCATGATGGTGGCGGCGTTCAACCCCTGTCCCTGCGGCTACCGCGGCGATCCCAGGCGGCAGTGCCAATGCACGGCGCCGCAAGTGGAGCGATATATGAGCAAGATCTCGGGGCCGCTACTCGATCGGATCGATATCCATCTCGAGGTGCCGGCCGTGCCTTTCCGTGAACTCTCGGCCAGCCGGTCGGGCACATCGAGCAGCCAGATGCGCGAGGCCGTGATGGCGGCCCGCATCCGGCAGGCAGAACGATTCGCTGGGCTGCCGGTCCGCGCCAATGCGCGAATGACGAGCCGGCAGATCCGTGAATTCTGCCCGCTCGATCCGGCGGCGGCGGAACTGGTGAAGGCAGCGGTCAGCGATCTGGGCCTCTCGGCCCGCGCCCACGACAAGGTGCTCCGCGTGGCCCGCACGATCGCCGATCTCGATGCCGCGGAAAAGATCGGCTGCGCCCATGTCAGCGAGGCGATCAATTACCGCGTGCTCGATCGCGGGCTCTGGACCTGACGACGCTCTCAACCCAGCCGCATCTGAGCGGAAGCAGACCCAACTCTCGACACCCTGGGCGTCGGCCTGCGACAATCCTCCTATGATCCCATCCACGCCGCCGTCTGGCAGCACCAGCTTCGATAGCACTCATTCCGCCCTTCCTCAGGGCAGCCTGCGGCGGCGACTCATCGCCGCCGCCATCGCACTTGTTTGCCTAGGCGGGCTCGCGTTCTCTGTTGATCTGGATGTCGCCCGCTGGTGCAAGGCGGGCCACATCCCCAAAGAGATCATGCGGTTTCTCAACTTTTCTGAGGTCTGTGGCCACGGTATCGGTGTGGCCAGCATCCTGCTGGCCGCGGCCGTGCTCGACCCCACACTCGCCGGCCGCCGTGCCGCGGCACGGCTGGGCAGCCTGCCGATCAGCCGCGACCTCGTGCGGATGCTTGCAGCGACCTTCGCCGGCGGGCTCATGGCCAACATCATCAAGCTCACGCCTCTCGACAGAGTCCGGCCAAGGGCCGCTGATCTCTCGGCCGTGGCCTCGTCGCTCGCCACTTTTGGCGACTCCATTGCCGCGACCATCGCCAGCCACAGCGACATCAACAGCTTCCCCTCCGGACACGCCGCCACTGCTGCCGGGCTCGCGGCGGCGCTGTCCTGGAAATATCCGCACGGCACCTGGCTATTTTCCCTGCTTGCCGCCTCAGCCGCAGCGCAGCGGGTCGCCAGCTCGGCACACTATCCCAGCGATGTGTTCATGGGCGCGGCGCTAGGGCTCGCCTCGGCGGCGGTGATTCTCGGCCAGCACCGGCCCCACGCGAACGCTGTCCGTCCGCATCTGATATGAGAAAGTGGTTTCTCCGCCGTCGTCGTGCTAGAATGGGGTCGCCTGCCACACCCTCGCTCACACAACTCCGGCCACCGGCGGGCACTGCTCCGGGACTCATCCATGCCAGCACCAAGAAAAGCCCGCAAGATCCCCGCCGAAAAATCGACAGACGCCTCGTCCGCCGACGTCGCGACAGCGACCGCCACCAAGCCTGAAAAAGCCGCCGGCAAGAGGGTGTTGCTCGTCGATGACGACACAGAGATCGTTGAATCGATGCGGACGGTGCTCGAATCCCGCGGGTACGAGATCTTGGTGGCCCGAGACGGCAATCAGGGCCTCATGATGGCGGAAAAAGAGGAGCCAGATCTCGTCGTGCTCGACATGATGATGCCCAAGCGGAGCGGCTTTCTGGTTCTGGAAAAGCTGCGCCGCAGCCGGCCGGTGCCGATGAGGGTGATCATGATCACCGCCAACGAGGGCAGTCGCCACAAGGCCTATGCGGAGATGCTGGGCGTCGACGACTACATCCGCAAGCCGTTCGCCATGGACAGACTGCTGGCGAGTATTGACAAGCTGCTTTCGTAAGCGACGCAGCCCAGCCCTCCCCTGCCCCCCAGGCCATCAGTTAACCCAGGCCTCCAGTGGCAAAAAGGGCGGTATGGGCAGGCGATTCTTGAGATTGACCCGTTTTCCAGCGGGGCCTACATTCCGGCGGCAGGTTCCACACTAGCCACGGAATGCAAATCCCTCGTGCCCCATCCATCAGCACCATCGAGTTCGCACGACGATCTCAAGGAACGTGTGCGCGATGCGATCGACATCGTCGATCTGATAGGGACATACCTTTCGCTGCGGCGTGCGGGCAAGGCCATGGTGGGGCTCTGTCCCTGGCACGAAGACTCTCGGCCCAGCTTCCAGGTCAACCCAGAACGCCAGACCTTCCGCTGTTGGGTCTGCAACATCGGCGGCGACGTCTTCAGCTTCCTGATGAAGATGGAACGACTCGAGTTCCGCGAGGCGCTCGAGCAGCTTGCCCAGCGGGCCGGCATCGACCTGCCCCGCGGCCGAGGCGGCCTGCCGACCGACGAAAAAGCCTCAATTCTCGCCGCGCTGACTTGGGCCGCAGACCGCTACCGCGACTGTCTGCATGGCGCCCCCGAGGCGAAGCCGGCACGTGACTATCTCGCCTCGCGTGGCCTGACACAGCAGACGATCGACACGTTCCGCCTCGGCTACGCCCCACCAGCCTGGGACTGGCTTCTGAGGCAGGCATCAGAGGCTGGTATCGCCACACCCCACCTGGCCAAGGCGGGCCTCGTGGTCGAGCGGCAGGATCGTTCGGGCCACTACGACCGGTTTCGAGACCGGGCGATGTTTCCAATCTGTGACCATCTGTCGCGGTGCGTCGCCTTCGGTGGCCGCGTGCTGCCGGGCGCCCCGCCTGACTCCGCGAAATACATCAACTCGCCCGAAACACCGCTCTTCTCCAAGAGCTCGATGCTCTATGGCCTCGACACGGCCCGCGATGCCATGAGCAAGTCGCGGCGGGCGATCGTGGTCGAAGGCTACACCGACTGCCTAGCGGCACGGCAGGCAGGGATTCACGACGTGGTCGCCGTGCTCGGCACGGCCCTCGGCGAGCGACATGCCAAGCTGCTCAGGCGGTATGCCGACCGAATCGTGCTCGTGCTCGACGGCGACGATGCCGGCCGTCGCCGCGCCAATGAGATTCTCGACGTCCTCCTCGCCGAGCCGATCGACGTGCGAATTGCCAGGCTGCCGTCGGGCGTGGATCCGTGCGAGTTCGTGCTGGAACAGGGCCGCGATGCATTCGAGGCGCTCGTGGCATCGGCCGGCGACCCGCTCGATTACCGGCTCGATGAGGCCCTCGCCAGTCTCGCCCCCGACGCCGGTGACGACGCAGCGCTCACCGCCGTCGAGAGCGTGCTTGCAGCGCTCGCGAAGGTGTCGCAGCAGTCATCGCTCACGCCGTCACAGTCGCGGCTCCGTGAGGACCAGGTGTTGGGACGGCTCTCGCGTCGCTTCGGTCTTTCCCGCGAGGTGCTGCGATCCCGAATGCTCGCCCTGCGAAATACCTCCCCGCGGCGTTCTGCAGCGTCGGCCACCCGGTCCGACACCGGTGACGAGGGAGACGCCATGGGCCGTTCCGCCGAACCGATGCGGCGGCTGCCGGCATGGGATCGTGAGGTGATCGAGGTGCTTGTCGGCGTGCCGGATGGCGCCGGACTGATCGTCCGCGAGGTACAATCCGCGGAGCTTGAGACCCAGGAGGGCCGGGCCGTTCTGGAGGCCGCCCGCCGACTGCACGCCGAGGGCCGCGAAATCGCTCTGCAGGGGCTCCTGCTTGAGATCCATGACCCCGCTGTGCAAAGCCTGTTGGTCGCCGTCGACGAAACGTCCGCAACGCGCACACCGCTCGAATCACAGGAACGCATCCAACATCTCGAAGACGCTCTGCGACGCCGCTCGGCCCAGCGGCAGGCGCACCGCAGCGCTCGTACATTGAAAACCTCCCGGCTGGATCCCGGCTCGGAGGCGGCTCTTTTGGAACAGCTCGTCGCCCAACGGCGTGCTGTTCAGGGCATGACTGATGTCGATGAGGGCATGACCGAACCCAAGGATGGGTGAAGGTGCCCGTCTCGTCGCTGCAATCGGCCTCGCCGGGAACATCTTCCCGACAGGTCGGGGGGCGGTGCGCGAGGTGACGGTACGATGGTGAAGGAGAACCCACTGATGCGACGATCTGCGAGCACTCTGTCGATGTCCCAACCTGAAAACGACTCCCCCCCGGCCCACGCCGGAACAGATCCCGATGCCCGGCCCGACGCGGCAGTTGAGCCGGCCGCGCCACTGTCTGGTTCCAGCGCCCACGCCGATGCCGATCTGACGGCGTTGATCGTGGCCGGCAAGGCACAGGGCTATCTCACGTTCGATCAGGTCAACTCCTACCTCCCCGACGAAGCCGTCGACCCCGAAAAAATCGACTGCCTCCTGGTGGCGCTCGAGGAGCAGGGAATCGAACTGGTCGACACCCCGCCCGAGCCGGGCGAGCAGGTCGCCGCGACGAGGGCGCCAGCCGCCAAGCCGCGGCCTGCACAGCCGCGCCGTGACGAGGCGATCACAACGGCACCGTCGAACGCCGGTAACGATCCGATTCGGATGTACCTGGCCCAGATGGCTGAGATCCCGCTGCTGACCCGGGCCGAGGAGATCTCACTGGCCAAGAGGATCGAGGTCACGCGCAAGCGGTTCCGCCGCGCCATCCTGGGCTGCTCGTATTCGCTGCA
This sequence comes from Planctomycetia bacterium, assembly GCA_026401075.1. Lineage (GTDB taxonomy): Bacteria > Planctomycetota > Planctomycetia > Pirellulales > UBA1268 > CAMCQY01. Next base: position 9,923 of record JAPLNQ010000252.1, on the reverse strand, counting down.
GGCCACCGTGGAGACACTCCGTCGCGTCCACGAGGGGAAGCTGCCGTTCGATCGCACGATCAAGGTCTCGCTCACCGAACGACTGACAAAGGAGCAGATCCAGTCGCGGATGCCCCTTAACCTGCAGACGCTCGAACACCTGATCGAGCAGGACAAGACCGACTTCCGCCTGCTGATCAGCCGCAAGACGTCGCCCGAGGCGGCCCGCGCCGCCCGGATACGGTTTCGCCGCAGCCGTTGCAAGTCGCTGATGCTCGTCGAGGAATTGAGCCTACGGACGCGGCGGGTGCAGCCGCTGGTGAAACTGCTCCGTGGCATGTCGGGCCGCATGGACGATCTCCAGAGGGGCCTTCGGCTGATGGAAACTGGAGACATGTCCCGCGATGACCGTGCCGACATGCGGAAGGAACTCCGCGATCTGATGCTCACGACGCTCGAAAGCCCGCGGTCGCTCCGCCGGCGAGTCGACATGTTCGCCCGGCTCAAAGCGGAATACGAGGCCGCCAAGCGGAACCTCTCCGCGGCGAATTTGCGGCTCGTCGTGTCGATCGCCAAGAAATACCGCAACCGCGGCCTGAGCTTCCTGGATCTGATCCAGGAGGGCAACACGGGACTGATGCGGGCGGTGGACAAGTACGAGTATCGTCGTGGCTTCAAGTTCTCGACCTACGCGACCTGGTGGATCCGACAGGCGATCACTCGGGCCATCGCCGATCAGGCCCGCACGATCCGCATCCCGGTGCACATGATCGACGTGCTCTCGAAGCTGCGGACCACCTCGAAGAAACTGCTCCACGAGCTCGGCCGCGAGCCGACGTCGGAGGAGATCGCGCAGGCAGCGGGCGTGGCGTTCGAAGAGGCACGCCGGGTGCTCGACATGGGGCGGCAGCCGATGAGCCTCGACAGGCCCGTGGGCGAGAGCGAGGACGCCAGCTTCAGCGAATTCGTGGAGGACTCGAGCACCGTGAGCCCCACGCATTCCGCCACGCATGGGCTGCTCAAGGACCGGCTCGAGTCGCTGCTGAAAACGCTCACCTACCGCGAGCGGGAGATCATCCGGCTGCGATACGGCCTCACCGACGGCTACACCTACACGCTCGAAGAGGTGGGCCGGATCTTCCGGGTGACACGCGAGCGTGTCCGGCAGATCGAGGCGAAGGCGGTCAAGAAGCTGCAGCATCCGGTCCGCTCGAAGCAGCTCGAGACCTTCATGGAAGCGATGCCCGGCTAAAGCCTTCGGTTCCCTGTGGCGGCGAGTTTTCAACTTGCCGAATGTGGGCCCGAGTCCAACAAGATGCAATCTTGTTGCCACATTCGAAGGAACAGCACCATAACGGGCCGGCTGCGAGGGCAGCCGGCCCGGTGTTTTTCAGCCTTTGATCTGGTAAGCTTTTTCGGACGGGGACTCTTCCCCGACCGAACCGAAAGTGACTCTATGCCCACCGTCGTCGCCAATGAAATCATGCGGACGCTGCACCGCATCCACACGCAGTTGTCCGATCTCCGGACACGGATCGCCGCCGGTCCTCGGCAGATTGCTGCCTACACCGCGCAGGTCGAGGCGGCGGAGGCGGGGCGGACGGGCGTGCAGGCAGACGTCAAGAAGGCCAAGATGACCACCGACCAGAAGCAGCTGCAGCTGAAGACGGCCGAGACGAAGATTCGTGACCTCGACGGCAAACTCAACGCCTGCAAAACCAATCGCGAGTATCAGACGCTCAAAGAGCAGATCGCGGCCGACACGATGGCAACGAAAGTGCTCGAGGATGAGATCCTCGAGTCGCTCGAACGTGTCGACTCGATCAAGAACACGCTCCCCACGGTGGAGACGGCCGTGGAGGCCGCCCGCAAGGTGCTCGGCGAGACGAAGGCCCGCGTGGCCGCCGAGGGAACTCACCTCGAGACCGAAGTCCAGCGGCTCCGAAGCGAACTGGAAGCGACGGAGCGGGAACTGCCCGCCGACATCCGCGATCTCTACGACCGTGCCATCAAACAAAAAGGCGAGGAGGGCATGGCGCCGCTCGACGGAGAGAGCTGCGGGGGCTGCTACCACCAGATCACGGGCAACATGCATTCGGAACTGCTGGTGGGCAAGGTGGTGATGTGCCGCAGTTGCGGCCGCCTGCTCTATCTGCCCGAGAGGGCGTCGTCAGGCTGATCCGGCCAGGCGTCCTGATCTTCGTCCCGGCACGCGTCCGGCGACGCCCGAACCACGCATCGCAATTCTTGACATCTTTTCAGGGAGTACCACATGTCGTCCGACCGCATTCCGATGACCCGTGCCGGCTATGAGAAGCTCAAGGCCGAGGCCGATCAACTCGAGACCGAGGAGATGCCGAAGCTTGCCCAGCGGGTGGCGGCCGCCCGCAGCGAGGGGGATCTCAGCGAAAACGCCGAGTACCACGGGGCGCGGGAGAGTCAGGGGATGATGCAGGCAAAGATCAATGTCCTCCGCGACAAGCTGGCCAGAGCGGTGATCGTGGAACGGGCGAAGGAAGCCAGTGACGAGGTGGTCTTCGGCGCAACGGTGGTCGTGAAGGACCTCAAGTTCGGTGACGAGGAGGTGTTCGTGCTCGTGGGTGCCGGCGAAGAGGATTACGACGCCGGCCGGATCAACGTGGCCAGCCCGCTCGCACAAGGGCTCCTGGGCCGCAAAGTGGGTGAGAAGGTCTCGATCGACGTGCCAGCCGGGACGATGAAGTTCGAAATCCGCGAGGTCCGGTTCGACGACTGATTGCGCACGAAACTGACTTCACGCGAAATTGGTGCAGTCCGTCTGCCGCGGAGGCGCGTTGATGCCTAGCCTCGAGTCGCTGCGATTCACGAACCGGTTCACAAACCGGTTCACAAGAGAACTGCCCGGCGATCCTGAACCGGTCAACAGCCGTCGGCAGGTGCGGCAGGCCTGTTGGTCGCGGGTGAGCCCCACGCCCGTCGCGGCCCCCGCACTCGTGGCCCATGCCCACGAGGTGGCCGATCTCCTCGACATCGAGGTGACGCCCGACAACGAGCAGGCGTTCGCGGATGTCTTCAGCGGCAATCGGCTGCTGGCCGGCATGGAGCCGTTCGCGATGTGCTATGGCGGGCACCAGTTCGGCCACTGGGCGGGCCAACTGGGCGACGGACGCGCCATCAATCTGGGCGAGGTCGTCAACGGCCGCGGCGAGCACTGGACCCTGCAGCTCAAGGGGGCCGGCCCCACGCCCTACTCCCGCACGGCCGACGGCCTGGCGGTGCTGCGGTCATCGATCCGCGAGTTTCTCTGCAGCGAGGCGATGCACCATCTCGGCGTGCCCACCACCCGCGCCTTGAGCATCGTCGCCACCGGCGAGCGCGTGGTCCGCGACATGTTCTATGATGGCCACCCCAGGGCGGAGCCCGGCGCGGTTGTCTGCCGCGTGGCGCCGTCGTTCACGCGGTTTGGCAACTTCCAGATCTTCACGGCGCGGCAGGAGATCGACGAACTGCGACGCCTCGTCGATTTCACCGTGCGAAGCGACTTTCCCCATCTGGTCCCGCAGTCGGGTCCGCCGTCGGCCGAGACGGTTGCTGCGATGTTCGACGAGATCTGCCAGCGGACCGCCACGATGATCGTCCACTGGATGCGGGTGGGGTTCGTGCATGGCGTGATGAACACCGACAACATGTCGATTCTGGGACTGACGATCGACTACGGCCCGTATGGGTGGCTCGAAAACGTCGATCCCGACTGGACGCCCAACACCACCGACGCCCAGGGCCGCCGCTACCGGTTCGTCGCCCAGCCGCAGATCGGCCACTGGAACCTGCTGCAACTTGCCAACGCGCTCGTGCCCGTGGTGGGCGATCCCAAACCGCTCGAGGCGGGACTTGATGCCTACGTCGATCGCTTCCAGTCGGGCTACCGCCGGATGATGGCCGACAAGCTGGGCATTGGACTGCAGGTCGGCGTGGACACAGCCACGGGCGACGATCCACTCGTCGCCGATCTCTGGCCACTGCTGGCCGAGGTCGACATCGACATGACGCTCTTTTTTCGCGGCCTGACCACGATTCGTGGCGAGGCCGCCACGCCCGACAATCATGCCAGCCTGCTGGCGGCGGTCTCTTCCGGCTTCTATGAATCAGAGGGCGGGGCGGCGGTCGACCGGAATCCCCTCGGCGAATGGCTGGCCCGCTATCAGGCTCGCATCCGCGAGGAGGCCATTCCCGACAGCGTCCGCTGCGGCCGCATGAACGCGGTCAACCCGCTCTACGTGCCGCGGAACTACCTGGCGCAGCTGGCGATCGACAAGGCGGAGGCGGGTGATTTCACGCTTGTACGGGAGATGCTCGAGGTCTCGAGGCACCCCTACACCGAGCAGCCCGGCAGGGAGGCCTTCGCGGCCAAGCGGCCCGAATGGGCCCGCCACCGCGCCGGCTGCTCGATGCTGTCATGCAGTTCGTAAGCGTTGCAGGACCGTGAGGAGACACCCGTGCAAGCCAGCACCGCCATCGCCATCCACACGGTCGCCATCCTCGACCGAGGCGAGGTCTATCGCGGGCAGGTGTTTCACGACGGCCACCTCTGGGAGGGGCACAGCACCGGCGGCGTGACTTCCTACCGGATCGACGTCCATCGCGCTGACGGCGTGCAGGTGCTGGCCTCGGCCCGCGGTGAAGATGGTGATGCCACCCCGCTGACCAGATCGGATCGAGAACGATAGCGGCCGTCCAACACCCTCACGCCCTGCTCCAGCCCGGCTTCGGCTGCGCATGCACCTTCGGCGGTGCGATCGCAGCAATCGCGGCCAGTCGGGAGCGCGTTGCGTCGACGGCCGGCCCCGTGAGGTGCTCGATGGCCAGGTCGAATCGCATGCTCGCGTTGGGCGCCAGCGGCACCACGCGGCTCTGCGATTCCTCGTACGAACGCGGGTTGGGAAAGTTGGTGCCTGGCTCCAGACCGGTCACGTAGCCGTCGGCGAGGCCCGCCTGGTTCTTCCAGAGCGTGAAGCAGGGAAGCGTGTCGGTCCGCCACGACAGACAGGCGGCATGCCGGCCTTCCGGGGCCACGAGCATCGCGGTGGCCATCCCCTTCTCGTCGGGCCTGTGCCGCATGAAGTGGCACTGCTCGCTGCGGCCGGCCCGCGGTGAATCGAAACGATTCCATGTGCCCACATCGCCTGCGGCCGTCTGGTCGCGCGGCGCCAGTTCCTCGACAGCGGCCACCAGTTCCGCGCCGGGGCCGAGAAGCGGCGGGCCGAAGTTGACATGGTAGAGCATCTGCATCGTGGCCGGACGGTCGGAGATGTTTTTCACCGTGTCGGTCCACGAGACACGCTGCCGGTCGGCATGCAGCGTGAGCGAGGTCGTCATCCGCAGGGCATGGAAGTGGAACCGCGTCTCGTCGACGGCGCCGGTGAGCGTGATCGTGCCGGCGGCATCGTCGAGCGTGACATCAAGATGGTGCGCCGGCAGGTTGGCGATCCGGCCGTGCAGCGGGTGGAAGAGCCGTCCCGCCTCGTCGAAGTCGGGGGCCCCGTTGCTCACCAGGCCGCAACGCGCCACGAGTTCATCGAAGCCGTCGAGCCAGCCGAGCCCCGACGGCTCAGCGAGCGGCACGAACCGCGGATGCACCGGCCCATGCACCGGCGACTGCCAGCCGAGTTCGAACTCGCCGGCCATGATCTTCCAGATGCCGAGGCCGCGATCAGGAAGCACGTAGACCTTCGTCGAACCCGCCACGAGTTCCACCAGGAGCACGCCATCGCGGCGGCCGCCTGCGAGCCGTCGCGAGCGGACGGCGAGCGGACCGATCGAAACGTCGACCTTGTCGACACCGAAAAACGACGCGCCGCGGTGGGACGTGATCAGCTGAAGTGTCTGCGATGACATAAATGGTCTCCTGGCATGAAAGATGGAATACTCGCGAGGTTATCCTGCCATGCAGTCCATAAGTGCGCCGAGCCCCGTCGCTTCCGCAACGGGCTTTTATTCGAGGGTTCGGGTTGAATAAAAGCCCCCGGCGGAGGCCGGGGGACACCGGGTTGCATGAGCGAACGTGTTCCATGCCGATGCCTCACCCCTCGATCCCCTCCCAGAGGGCCGAGCCGACCCGCACGAGCGTCGATCCCTCCAGGATCGCCTCCACGAAATCACCGCTCATCCCCATCGACAGTTCGTGGAGCCCCGTCGCCGTCGGCACGCGGCCCACGAGTTCGTCCCGCAGCTCGCGGAGCCGGGCAAATTGCCGCCGCGCCGCCACGCCACTCTCTTCTCCGTCCGGCACGGCCGCCATGCCCATCAGCCCCAGCACCCGCACATGCTGGGCGCGGGTGGCGGCTTCAAGCACCGCTGCCACATCTGCCTCCATCACTCCGGTACGGCCCGGGTCGCCGGCAAGGTTCACCTCAACCAGCGCCTCGCAGACCAGCCCTGAGGCCGCGGCTTCGGCCTCGATCGCCGCAACCAGCCGCAGGCTGTCGAGTGAGTGCACGAGCGATACGAGGGGCAACGTGCGGCGGATCTTGTTCCGCTGCAGGTGGCCGATGAGATGCCACCGCGGCGCGGGGTCATGATCGGCCAACGCCTCTGCCTTGGCCCAGAGCGACTGCGGACGGCTCTCCGCCAGATCGAGGCAGTCGGCCTCGAGGAGCATCCGCGTCGACTCAGCCGATACGTATTTCGTGACGCCGATCAGACGCACGGCGCCGGCCTCGCGACCGGCCACTCGACAGGCCTCGGCCACGCGGTCGCGCACGCCCGCGAGGTTCTGTCGGCAGCGGTCGGCGGGATTGTCTGCGGCGGCCATGACACCTCCCAAGCCAGCGGCTTCTCGAACAAGCGCATCTTGATCGAGCGCATCTTGATCGAGCGCATCTTGATCGAGCGCATCTTGATCGAGCGCATCTTGATCGAGTGGATCTCGATCTAGTGGATCTCGATGTCCCGATCGACAGCGCCCGTCCGACCGATGCGGCCCATGAGAAATCCGCACGAGATATTACAGCCGAGCACGGTGCGGTTCCGCGGCTCGTCGAGCGTGCGGTAGACGAGCCACTGCTCAAGACCTTCCTGAACACGGAAACCAATGGCCTGGTGCGGCGGAAGGTTCTGCCGCGTGTCGGCCACCGTCAGCTGCCGCCAGGTGAGCGGGCGTCCCTGCCGCGCCGGCTCGAGATCGAGCCAGAGCGGGGAGTAGCACCGGCTGCCGGCAGCATGATGATCGAGTGCGAGCCCGTCGGGCGTGACCGCGAAGCCGCCACGGCCGGCGGTCTTCCACTCGGGCAGGGCCAGCGGCAGCGCCATCATCCGCTGCTTCGTGTCGTAGACGAGGACCTCACGGGTATCCTCCGCCTGCTCGCCCTCGAGCGTGGCGGCCAGCGGCACGACCGATTCCATTCGCAGCCCGCTGTTGGCATGGCTCCGCAGCGGTTCCGGCAGAGCGTCTCCCGCCCGGACCTCGGCCCGTTCGCCTGTCTGGTGCGTGATGGTGTCGGCCAGCAAGAGGACGCGATCCCGCGGCAGGAGGACGATCTGTCGATCGATCTGCAGGCCCCCGGCCAGCGGCGCGATGATCTCCAGGTAGGTCGCTTTCTTGTCAGATTCCCAGCAGGAAACGCTCCACGGTCCCTCCATCTCGAGCGGTCGTCCGCCCTTCGAGGCCCGCCATTGCCAGGGGCCATCCACCAGCAGCCGATCCCCCACCGCGATCTCCAGATGGGGCACGGAGTCGCGGTATTCCAGCAGCACTCGGATCGCGTTCCGCTCCCAGCCGGAGCGGATGATCGCGATGGCCGCCGGCGCATCGTGCAGATCCCGAGGCAGCAGCCGTTCGTGCTTGTCTTCCTTCTTCTTTCGTCCGCCGGCCGCACGTGGCCGAGCCGCACCCTGCTCCGCCTCGGCGGTGCGCCGCACTCGATTGCGGTCGGATTCCGCCGCGACGGCCAGCACTGGATCGGAAAACGCCGCCGGCATCCGGCCCGCCCCCACCAGCAGTCGGCCCTGGCCGCCGAGCAGACGAAGCGCCGTAGCCGCCGCCTTCGCAAACAGCTTCTCGGTGGGCCCGTCCCACGGCATGGAGCCGGTTGCCAGCCCGACATCCCGCGCCGCACTCCACCGCACCACCCGCTCGACCATCGCCGCCGAACCCCGCAGGCTGACGGTTCCCTCGGCCGACACAAGCCGGCGGATCTCATCCCCCAGGGCCGAGGCGGCATCGCGGTCGAGGCAACGGCAGGCTTCGATATCGCAGAACAAGCGTGACACCGTCAGCACGAACCGCGCCGACTGCGTGTCGCCCGCGGCGAGCGGAGCCTGTGCCGACCGCGCCGACTTGACGAGCCGCTCGAGCAGTCCCCCGGCCGAGCCACCTGCCCGACGCGTCCGCGCCATCCAGGCCAGCCCCCAGGTGGCAGCCTCGCACAAGAGCCACCGCTCTCGGTCGACGGTCATCGACGCCGCATCGTCAAGGCAATCGCTGATCAATCCTTCGATGAGCGTCATGTGTTGCATGTCCTGCGACCGGCGTTCGATCTGCCTGGCGAGACGCCGCAGGCGGCGACGCACATCGAGCGACTCGCTGACGTCCGCGATCGCCCGGATGCGCCGGCCGGCAGGCCCGGCGCCCACCTTCGCCGGCGCGCGGCTGGCATCTGACCGCGAAGTCGCCTCTCCGGCTGACGAGGCCTCGCTGTCGCCTGACTGCCCGCTGGACTCTGCCGCGACGGCCTCCGGCAGCGCGTCGGCGGCTACCTTGCCCCGCTTGCCCGACTTCTTGGGCTTACCGTTTCGAGTCTGTGTCGTGTTCGTGACCATGGGGTTTATCCGTGCCGGGGAATCGCGTGGGCCGGGCTCGGATTCGCACCGGCCGTGAGGGTTCGGTATGGTACCTGACGGCAGCCCCGGCATCCACGACCCCACCGCACCCCTGCGCATCGCTCATGTGGCCACTCTCGTCTCCGAATACCGCCCCGAATCGCGGGGTTCTCCGTCGCTGCGGCGGTTTCACCCCGCCTGTCCTCGCAGTCCTGACGATTCTCATGCTGACGACTGCGGCCCGCGGCGCCGACCCAGCACTGCCGCCAGCCGTCCCTGATCGCCATCCGGAACTCAAACGCCTCTCTCCTTCGGAAGAAGTCTGGATCGACGCCAAGAACAAGCGGGTCGTCGTGGGGGGCGAGATCGCCATCGACAAGGGGCCGATCGAGTTTTTCGCCTGTCCCCGAGGTACCAAGGAGCACGAGTCGATCGTGTCCGCCCGGTCGACCGCCCGACTCGTGCATGCGGCGCTCCTGGCCGTCGGCCTTGTGCCGGGCAACGGTCCGCGAACTCCCCGCACAGGAGTGGATCCGCGACACCCGCACCGGCAAGCCGATGCAGGAGCAGTGGGTGTTTGCCGGCAGCGTGTTTTGGACCGATCCCTCCGACGGCAAGGAGTATTACCAGGCCGATGGCGGCGATCTGATCTGCCTGTCGAATTTTCCGACCGCCATGCTCGACCTACCGATCGAGAGTTCGCAGTCGAACGAGTCGCTGCTCTTCGACGCCTTCGACGGCCGCGTGCCACCCCGCGGAACCGCCGTCGAGATAATCCTCTCACCGGCGCCGCCGGCAGCCAAGTGAGAAGGGCGACAATACGGACGGGGCAATCCTGTTCGGCACGGCATTTCCCGCTCCCCCGTGGCGGCAAGTTTTCAACTTGTCCGAGTCTTGGCATTGATTCCACAAGTTAAAAACTCGTGGGCACGGAAGAGAATCGCGTAGCGTCCCGACCACGACTGCTCCAACCCTATTGTTTGGCTACGCAATATGGCAGTGGCTACGCAATATGGCAGTGGCTACGCAACATGGCAGTGGCTACGCAATATGGCAGTGGCTACGCAATATGGCAGTGGCTACGCAATATGGCAGTGGCTACGCAATATGGCAGTGGCTACGCAATATGGCAGTGGCTACGCAATATG
>JAPLNQ010000261.1 GCA_026401075.1 Planctomycetia bacterium | reverse complement strand
CGCGCCTCGCTGGCGGACGAGACGGCTGAAGGCAAGTCCATCGTTGAGTTTATTCGCGGCCAGCACAGCCTGCCCGAGTTGCCAGTGTCTGACTTTACAGCGGTGCCGTTTACCGCTGATCGCCTGCCGCTATCACTCGCTGGTCATCGCCCCCGACAGACTGCCGGCGGGTCTCACTGTGACCGCACGGGACGACGAGGGCACGATCATGGCGATCGCACACGAGGCCGACCGGCTCTATGGCGTGCAGTTTCATCCCGAATCGATCCTCACGCATCACGGCTTCCGGCTGCTCGCAAACTTCCTCGCCATCGCCGGCATCCACCACCACTCGGATCGCGTGGCCGACCTCGACGCGAGCGTGGCCGAACAGTCGCTCGCCCCGCCCGACCGCCGTCACGACGACACCAGAGTCGTGACGTTTTGACAGTCTCCGTGGCGGCAAGTGTTCACCTTGCTGAATCAGGCCCGCGCCCAACAAGATGAAATCTTGTCGCCACGGTCGAAAGTGGGCCGGCTGCGACTTCAGCCGCCGTCATGCCGGCCGAAAGCCCCCGTTGACGGGGATCACCTGCCCCGTCACGAACGCCGCCTGCGGCGAGACGAGCCAGTGGATGGCGTTGGCGATGTCGGCCGGCGTGCCCCAACGGCCGAGCATGCTCTCGCGAACCGCCCGCTCTTGCCAGACGCCGCTGGCCCCCTCGCCCCACGACGTGCGGATCCAGCCGGGCGCCACGCAGTTGACCCGCACCTGCGGTGCCAGCGACTTCGCGAGGCTCTTGGTGAAGGCCATCACGGCCCCCTTCGTGGCAGCGAACAGTTCGCCGCTGTCTCCCTCCATGCCGGTGGCCGCCTGATCCCAGCCGATCGTCACGATCGAGCCCCCTTCGCGATCACGCATCGATCTGCCGATGCCCCTTGCGAGCAGCATCGTGGAGACGACGTCGACCCGCAGCAACTGGTCGAGCTTCTGCTCGAAGCTCCACTTCGCGGGCGAGCCGGTGAGCACGTCGGCCCCGGCGACGAGCACCAGCGTGTCGAGCTGCGGCAGCCGCAGGCCGACTTCGGCGATCAGTTGCTCGATGGCAGCAGGGTCGGCGAGGTCGGCGAGAAACGTGCCGGCATGGCGGTCGGTTTGGGCCAGCACCGCCGCCAGCTCTGCTGCCGCCTCGGCAGAGCGGCCATGCACGGCCACGCGGGCCCCGGCCGCAGCCAATGTGATCGCCACCTCGCGGCCGATGCCGTGGGTCGAACCGGTGACCAGCGCCGTCCGTCCAGTCAGATCGTTCACGGCGTCGTTCCCGTGACAGGAGCTGCGACAGGATCGTTCGACATGCCCGCCTTGCTGAGGAGGGGCAGCTCGTAGCAGGCTGCCTCCTCGGCATTTCGCACCAAGAGCCGGCTGCCCGACAGGCAGAGGTTGTTCCAGGTCTGACCGTCGATTGCGGCCAGTCGGCCCCGCACGACATGCTTCTCGGGCGACGCGTCGACGAGCACCACTTCGCCCGACTCCGCCTGCACGAGCATGAGCGGCCCCACGCGGAGCAGCTGCCCCTGCCCATAGCGGCCGGCCTTCCAGCGACGCGTGCCATCGTCAAGCCGCACGCATTCGAGAATGCCATCGGAGAGGCCGTAGGCATGGCCCTCGTGGATGGCGACATTCGTAAACTTCGTCTTGAGCATTGCCGAATTCTTCCAGACCTCGCGGAGCGTCCAGGGCTCGGCATCGTTCTTCTCGATCTCGAAGACCGCAGCCCCGATGCCGTAGCCCTTGGAGAGAAAGAGCCGACGGTCTCCGACCGGCATCGCCTGCGAGCAACTGGCATCGGAATTGGAGTGGCCGAGCCAGGGATGCTCCCAGATCTCATGGCCGTCGGCCGGATCGTAGCCGGCCACGTGCGCCTCGTTGACGCTCACGATCAGCTCGCGGCCGCCGAACGTGACCAGCTCCGGCGACACGTAGCTAATCTGTTCAGCGCCAGTGATCCAACGACGCGCACCGGTCGCGCGGTCGAAGGCGACGAGTGAGAGGAACTCCGGGTCTTGTGCCGATCGCCGCGTCCGCGGGCCGCCGGCCGGCACGATCACGAGGTCGTCGGCGACCAGCGGCGACCCGGCCCTGCCCCAGGACACCATCGTTGCGTGGGCCACGGGATCGATGCCGAGTTCGTCGAGCACGTCCTTCTTCCAAAGCACGCGGCCCGTCGCGCCGTCGATCGCGTGCAGCCAGCCAGTGGCACCATGGGCGTAGACCACACCATCGACGATCGTGGGGGTGGACCGCGGCCCGACACCGCCGAGCACGGTCTCGTGCCTTCCCTTCACGGCGACGGCCCACTCCGGTGCGCCGGTCACCACCGAGCAGCAGGAGATGATCTCGTCGTCACCTCGCTGTTCAAGCGTCACTGCATGGTCGCCACACGTGGCGAAGCCACTCCAGCCGCCGCCGATCGGCCGTTTCCAGAGCCGCCGCGGTGGACGTGCATCCCAGTCGGCATCGAGCACGGGGCTGTCGATGCCACAGCTCCCGGTCGGCCCGAGGAATTTCGGGAAATCGTCGGTCGATGCCTGCCAGGGAGCGGCTGCGACTGCCTCGCCCTGCGGCGCGGGCGGCTCCGGTCGATGCTGCGGCAGCAGCCGGTCGCGGGATGGGCTCCAGCGAAAGGCGAACTCGGGCACAAGATCTCCCGACACCCGCTCGATCCGCAGCACCGCAGCGCCCAGGGCCACCGCGCCGAGCAGTCCGCCGATCACGGCCCGCTTCACAGCCGGCGCATGGCCGCTTTCACGCAGGAACCAGAGCATGAGCGTCATCAACGCTGAAAAGCAGAGAATGAGCGAGATGATGTTTCGCGCGGCCTGGTCAACGATGCCGCCCACGATCGGCTCGAGCCATCCGGCCCGCACCATGGCGACGGCGGCAGCCAGCGAGGCCACCCCGATCCACACGCGGAGGGGCGGCGTGAGCGGCCGCGGGGCCGATTCGCCCGACGCTCGAGCAGCCGCGAAAGGAGTGGTTTTCTTCATGGTTGGGAAGTGTAGCAATCGGGGCAGAAAAGCGGGACGGGATCCATTCCTGTTCGGAACGATATGTCCACTGCCCCCTGTGGGGACAAGTTTTGAACTTGTCCGTTACGGTGACACGGATTCCACAAGTTAAAAACTCGTGGCCACGGGTCGAACGTTCCCATCATCCCGTCGCTTACGCTCAGGGCTTTCATTGGGGCGTGGGGCGCGGACACTCTCACCATAAAAGCCCCCGGCGGAAGCCGGGGGACTCCGCGAAGCCGCCGCCGCAGCGTGTTCCTTGTCGGTCGTCCGAAGCTCAACTAGACTCGGCTGGACCCTTTTTCCCGCAGGATTCGGCATGCTCACCCCCGACGTCACCGGTTCAGCCGCCCCCGCCCTCGGCCCTTCCACCACGGCCGTGCATGCCGGCGAGGCCCGGCAGAAGCCGGGCTTCTCGATCACCGATCCGATCTTCGCGTCGAGCACCTACACGTTCCGCGACACGCAGTCGATCATCGACTTCATCGAGGAGAAGCAGCCCCGCGAGGAGTACGGTCGCTACGGCAATCCCAGCGAGCGGGTCGTCGAAGATAAATTGGCAGCGATCGAGGGGGGTGAGTCGGCCGTGCTCTACTCCAGCGGCATGGCGGCATTGGTCGGCCTGCTGATGGCCCATTTGAATGCCGGCGAGGAGATCATCTTTTTCGACGAGTGCTACCACCGCAGCCGTGAATTCTGCCGCAAGCATCTGACTCGGTTTGGCGTGGTGTTCCGCGAGGTGCCCACCTGCGACTACGCGGCGATGGAGGCGGCGATCACGCCCCGGACCAAGTTCATCGTCAGCGAATCCCCCACCAATCCGCATCTGAGCGTCGTAGACATCGCGCGGTTTGCCGACATTGGCCGCCGCCACGGCGTGCTCTCGCTCATCGACGCCACGCTCTGCACGCCCTACAACCTGCGGCCCCTGGAACTGGGCGTCGACTTCGTGCTGCACTCGGCGACGAAATATCTCGGCGGGCACAACGACCTGCTGGCGGGCGTCGTTATCGGCGGGCAGGAGAAGCTGGAGCCTGTCCGCCACCTCCGCGGCATCATGGGTGGCGTAAACTCGCCTCACAATGCCTATCTTCTCGAGCGTGGTCTCAAGACGCTCGCTCTGCGTATGGAACGGCACAACACCAACGGTCTGGCCGTGGCCCGCTTTCTCGAGGGGCATCCGCGGGTGGAGCGGGTGCTCTACCCGGGGCTGGAGAGCCATCCCTATCACACGCTGGCGACCCGGACGATGCGGGGCTTCGGTGGTCTGGTGACGTTCTTCGTGAAAGACGCCGACTGGCGGCAGACGGCACGGGTGATCGATGCGGTCAAGATTCCGCGGATCGGCCCGAGCCTGGGGGGCGTGGAGTCGCTCATCGAGCAGCCGTTGGTGATGAGCTACTGGAACTATTCTCCCGCCGAGCGAGCGACATTTCGGATCCCGGACAACATGATCCGGCTCGCCTGTGGCATCGAAGACTCGGCCGACCTGATTGCCGACCTTGCCGCCGCACTCGACTGCGCAAAATAGGCAAGGACTTCTGGTCGCGTCGATTTTGGCGGAAGTTTCGGTCGTGCGGATGACGATAGCTATTCCGATTGACGAATAGCGGCTGGGCCATTCCCGCCGCGGCGCCGGATCGGAAGGAGTCTGTCATGAATGTTTCGCACGGCTTGCGATACCTCTTTGGAATGTCAATGGCCGTCACCCTGTTGGGGAACGGCCTCGCCTGGTCGCAGCAGCCCAGTACGGCGGTCGCCGCTGGCGGGCCGAGCGAACTGCGTTGGACGCCCCATCGTGGAGCGGCCTCAAGCCAGTCGGGCGGTACAGACTCAGCGCCCACCGGCCCCTCGTCGACGACTCAGCCTGCCCCTCAAGCAACAGTCACGCCGTCTGGCGGCCTGCCCGCCACAGCGACAGCCACCACGCAGCCCGTGGCCGCTGCCTCTGCCCCGATCGCGGCACCGGCCTCGGTGGGCCTGCCCGCCGGCGTGCCGGCCGTGGCTGCCGCGCCACGTCGGCGAGTCCCGCAAAGCCAGCCTTCCGCACCACCGCGTTCCCGGCCAGCGGGCCAGATGGGCGACTGGAAGAGCGACAACCGCTCGCCCGGACGCTTCAGCTCGAACTTCACCAACAACGGCCAAATGACTCTGCCCAGCATGGGCGATGTCAATCTTTTCCGGGCCCCGCAGGGTGATGCGGGCCGACCGGTGCTTGCTGTCGAGGGCACTCCCCGTCGCCCGGACACAGCCCCAGCCAGAAACCCTCTCGGCGGTGGACTGGCGCCGCGTTTCAACACGACTGCCAGCCGATCGACTGGCCAGCGGCCCGACCGACTCGCGATGAACGCCGACGGGCTGCCGTCGGTGATGGCCCGGGCTCCGCAGGCTGGTGCGATCGACGATGGCTCCGTGCCCGGACGACTCCCCGCCGCCAGCGGGCCGAATCAGGTGCTGCCGGCGCCGAACGCTCCCCAGTCCATCACCACGATCGACGATCCGTCGATCATCATCAACACCACCCCGTCGGAGATGATGGAGATGGGGCCCGATGGCATGGGCGGCCAGGGCTACGGGGGCGAGTACACCGACGGAGCCATGTCGCCCGAGGATGGCGGCATGTGGATGGGTGAATATCCGAGCCAGCTGCATGTCGAATCGTTCTACGACGATCCCTTTGCCTGCGAGGAGTCGGACAGCTTCCTGACCTGCTGGCCGCATGACGGCCGGGTCGTCGCCTGGCTGCGGCAGTTCGGCAAGCCCTACTACGGCTGGAGATGGTATCGCGATTTCAGTGCCGGTGCCGGCATCACGGCCTTCCAGAACCAGTCCAACTTCGGCCTGCTCGGCAACTACGGCACGAACGAATACATCAATTGGGCGATGCCCTTCTGGAACGCGTTCGGTGTCGGCTGGCAGATCGGCGTCCGGGGCGTGCAGACCAACTTCCAGCAGCCCACGCTCAGTGACAGCCAGGGAACGCTGCGTGCCAACTCGCGGGATCAGGTCTTCGTCACCACCGGCTTCTTCACGCGGGCCTTCGAGGGCCGCGGCCTGCAGGGCGGTGCAGTGTATGACTACCTCAGCGACAGCTACTTCGAGAACGTCGACGTGTCCCAGATACGCGGCGAGCTGAGCTATGTCTGGGGCTATCACGAACTTGGCTTCTGGGGCGCCTTCAACGCCACCGAGCAGAAGGGATCGTTCTCGCCAGCCGGTCGGTCGCCTGGCATGGCCAGCACGGTCGACCTCTACACCGCCTTCTATCGGCTCCACTTCGGTGACGCCAACGAGGCGCGGGTCTGGGGCGGTGCCTCGGGCAACGGCCAGGGTGTGGTCGGATCGACGATCCGCGCCCCGATGTCGCGGTCGCTCGCCTTGGAGGGCACGTTTACCTACCTCTTGCCCGACAAGTCGCAGACCGTCCAACTCGATCCCACGACCAGCGTGACCTTCGCTCCCTCGGCCTGGAACCTCTCGGCCAATCTGGTCTGGTACCCGGCGGGCCGCGCCCGGCGGGGCCTGGCCAGCCCCTATCGTCCGCTCTTCGACGTCGCCGACAACGGCAGCATGATCCGGGCTCTCTCCCGGCTCCCGACGCCGTAGTGCTGGCCGCCAGCCCCGGCGGGCCGCTGGTTTCCTGATACAAGCCGCCGCCGACTGCCACGCTGGCGGGATTTGTAGTATTCTGCAGGCCGGCCCGTGGTCAGGAGCATCCCCGTGCGGCATTTCGCCGGGTTTTGCTCCGTCGCACGACACAGCCCCCGCACCACAATCCCACTCCGGAACTCATCGATGTCGGAACACGAACAGAAGAACGACCCCTGGGCCAGTCTGGCTGAGTCTCTCGGCGCGAAGTCCGCCGCCAAGCCCGGGGAAGAGCCCGCACCGCGTCCGGCTGCCGCGACCCCGGCAACGCCTGCCCGCCCGCCGCAGAAGCCGCGCGAGAGTAAGCCCGCCGCCGCCCAGTCTGATTGGGGCAACGTGGCGTCTTCACTGGGGCTCGAGCCTGCCAAAGAGCCGCCGGCAACATCCCCACCCAGCCGCCCACAACCACCTGTAGCCCCGCGGGCCGCGGTCGAACCGCCGCCCCGTCGCAGCGACCGCGAGCAGGACGAGTTCTCCTTTGGCAGCCGCCGCCCGCCCGCCGAATCGTCCCCGCAACAGCGTCGTGACGACGAGCGGCCGCCCGCTGGAACTCCTCGGCCCGAAGCCGCTGGAACTCCTCGGCCCGAAGCCGCTGGAACTCCTCGGCCCGAAGCCGCTGACACTTCCAGGCCCGTCGGCGAACGATCGGAGGCAGAGTCTCGTGACCGCGGCGAATCTGGAGCCGCACCGCGGGATGGCAGAAATGACGAACAGGGCGAGGGCAGCGGCCGACGCCGCCGTGGCCGCCGCGGTGGCCGCGGACGCGGACGCCGCGAAGAAGGCCGCGACAGACCGCTGCCAGGACGTCTCGATGACGAACAGGCTACCGACCGCCGGCCCGCCGATGCGGAAAATCTCGGCGGCTTGGACGAATCGCGTGACGGGCGGCTGAATGGGTCTACGGACCGCGTCGACCAGCAGAGTGAGACGGCTGACAACGATGACGGTGGCCGGCGACAAGAGCCGGCAGCTGATGGTGACCGCGACGCGGACGGAGCACCGCGGCGACGTCGACGACGGGGACGCCGCGGCGGCCGCCGCCGCGGCCGAGGTGACCGGGAAGACGGCGAGGTCGGCGTCCGGCCGAAGGCTGACCGCGACGGCAGCGAGCCGCCGCGGGATGGTGGCGAAGGGTCGGCCCGGAGTGCCGATCAGGATGCTGACGACGCGCCGCTGCCGGTTGGGTATGGCGGGCGGTCCTCCGCCAGAAAGACCGGCGACTCTGGCCGGTCGGAAACGTCGCGCCGCGAGGGAGGCGAGCCTTCCAGCACCAGCAAGTCGGAAAACCGCGAGCCGGGCGAAGCAGGTGGGCGTCGCCGCCGCCGCCGCCGCGTTGATGGCCGCCGCCGCGGCCGCGTTGATGGCCGTAGCCGCGATTCTAGCGGTACCGCAGCGCCTGCCGAGGGCGGCCGCGAGCCGCGTCGTTCGAGTGACGCGAGTGCCCGCAGCGGTCGACGGAGCCGCAGGAGCACGAGCGATGAGCGCCGATCGGCGTCGACCTTCGATCGCGGGCGACGCGACGAATTCGCTCCGGTGGCGGGAGGACGCGAAGAAGACGACGAGGGCCTGGAATTCCTCGGTGTCGAGGATGTCGGCCACGACGGCCGTGGCCGCGACGACCGTCATCCGGCGGATGATGATGACTCCATCATCGAGAGTGGTCTCAACGAGGTGCTCGACGTGCCGAGCTGGGTGGAGGCGATCGGCATCGTCATCGCCGGAAATCTCGACGCCCGCAGCCGATCACCCCGCGGGGCAGACACTGGCCGTGGTGGCGAACCGCGGGCCGACTCCTCATCACGCGGCTCATCCGACAGGCCACCTCGCGACTCGCGCCGTGGCGGCCGCCCAAGCAACGAGCGCTGACGCGCACCCGTGGCCGAAGGTGGAGACACGTGGCCGAAGGTTTAGACCCGTGGCCGCAAGTTTTTAACTTGCGGAATCCTCACCGGACCAACGGACAAGTTAAAAACTTGCCGCCACAGAATCGCTGAAAAGGCCAGGGATGGCTTTTCCGTGATACTCACTATTTGAGCGAGATCGTGCGGGCGAGCGGCCTCAGGATCTGGTCGACCACACACGTGTCCACCACCTCGCGGGCCAGCGTGGCGAGACGGTCCATCGCGTCCACATAACTGGAGCCCGGCTCAAGACTCCCATACTGCCGTGCCGTCACGTAGACGCTCAGTTGCTCCTCGGTGAAGTCGCCGGTGCGAACCTGAAAGGCATTGGTCCTCGTCTCCGTGCTGACTCGAACCTGCACGCGGCAGTCTTCGTCGAGCGAAATCGTGAGGGACGGCTCGTAATTGATCACCCGGCCTCCGGGAATCTCGGCCGTCCTGTCGAACGCCGGCCCCACCCCGAGGGCCTCCGCCAGTAAGGCGTTGTGGTTGCCGCGGAAGGCAAAATCGAAACCAAAAAGGACATCGAGCGCCTCGCAATCGAGTGGGCTGATCGAGAGAAACGCCGGGGCGAGATCGAGCACGAGACGGTGCTGGTCGAGCACCGCGTCCAACGACGATGGATTCACCTGTCCGGAGCAGAGCCGCTTGGTCTCGACCGCTGCCCAGCGATACCGCCCCTGTTCCTTGTCCTCCTCCAGGACGTAATCCCGCTTATCGCGGCAGTAGAACTTGCGCATCGTCGGAAAACGCTTCTGCACACGCTCGAAGAAGTGAAGGATCGTCTCACGCTGGCCCGGGAGTTCCATCTCCGTAGCCAGATTCATGTTGACGTAGAAATCGTCGGCGAGCGACGCATACTGCGTCATGCGGGTGAACTCCGGGGGGGGAATCGGCTTGGAGAGCAAGTATAGGAATGCCGTGCGCGGGGTGTCAAAAAGATGGCTGATCCCGGCCGCGGACCGGCTGGATTCCTTTCGCGAAGCGCGGCATACTTCGATGACGAGATCCCCGGGTGCCAGTCAACTGTAACCCATGCCCTCCGAAAGCGGGTCATCATGCCATCGCCGCCGGAAGCCTCTCCGATTCCTGATCATCGGCTGTCGATCGAAAAGCGCGGCGAGGGGACCATCGTCGTCAGGGTTCGGTCTGAGGGACCGGAAGAATCGAGGCTGCCCGACGCCGTATTTTCCTTCCGCAATGGCGACCCTCAATATGCCTACTGGCTCGGCCGACTCGCGACCGCGCCCGCCGGCAAGTCTTAAGCGGGCCATCAATCGTCGGCACGCGAACTGGCAATCAATGAGATGAACTCGCGATTGCTCTTGAACTTGGCGAGCTGCTTGGTGAGCTGCTCCATCGCCTCGACGTGGTGCATCGAGGAGAGCGTGCGGCGGAGCATGCCGACCGCGTGCAGCGTGTTGGCATCGAGCAGTTTCTCCTCGCGCCGCGTCCCCGACTGCGAGATGTCGATGGAGGGCCAGACCCGCCTGTCCGACAGCTTTCGATCGAGCACCAGTTCCATATTTCCCGTGCCCTTGAACTCCTGGAAGATCAGCTCGTCCATCCGGCTGCCGGTGTCGATAAGGGCCGTCGCCAAAATCGTGAGCGAGCCTCCTTCCTCGAAGACGCGGGCCGTGGCAAACAGCTTCTTGGGAATGTCGAGTGCCTTGATGTCGACGCCGCCCGACATCGTCCGCCCCGTGTTGCCGACCCACTTGTTGAAGGCCCTGGCCATGCGGGTGATGGAATCCATCAGGAGGAACACGTCCTTGCCCGACTCGGCCATCCGCTTGCAGCGTTCGATCACCAGCTGCGAAAGCCGCACGTGGCTTTCCACGTCGCAGTCGAGGCTGCTCGCCATGACCTCGCCCTTCACGGTCCGGCGCATGTCCGTGACCTCCTCGGGCCGCTCGTCGATGAGCAGCATCACGAGGTGAAGATCGGGGTGATTGGCCGAGATGGCCTGCGACACCTGCTGCAGGAGCACGGTTTTGCCCGTGCGCGGCGGGGCCACGACCAACGCCCGCTGGCCCTTGCCGAGCGGCGTGAGCAGATCCATCACACGAGTCGTGATCGGCTGCTGGCCGGTTTCGAGACGGAGCCATGTCTCAGGGTTGATCGGCGTCAACTGGTCGAACATCTTGACGTTGACATACTGGTCGGGAGGCAAGCCCTCCACTTCATGGATCTCTCGGACCCGTGGCCCCTGCTGCCGTCTTCCCGGCTGCACGAGGGCCTTGATCGACACGCCTTCGCGCAGCCGATAGCGCTCGATCATCGTGGCTGGCACGAAGGGATCGGTTCGCTCACGCACGTAGTTGGTGTCGGGGCTCCGCAGGAATCCGTACCCGTTGGGGTGCATCTCCAGGATGCCCTGGCCTGGTTCGAGCGGGATCGGTTCACCGGTTTCGGTGACCTCCGGCTCGAGTTCCGGTGGCCGCATGCCCTCCCCCTCCATGTCGACCGCTCCGGCACCCGTAGGCACCGGGCCGCCGCCACCACCACCGCCGCCGCTACGACGAAACCGACGACGACGACCGCCGTAGCTGCCGCCGCCCCCGCCGCCGCCGCCGCTTTGGGACTGCCCCTGACCACCACCATAACCGCCCGGCGCTTGGCCTCCCTGCCCGCCAAACCCACCGCGGCCCCGCGATCGCCTCCGCTTCGACATGGATAGAAAACACCCTAGGAAAAAGGATCGGACAACACCCGTTCGTACCGTTCAAGCGGCCCGCACATCGCGGACAGTCCGGCAGGAACGGTCGAAAAGACCGAACGAAAGAGACCCCAGAAAAAAACCCCTCCAGCAACCAAAGCCTACAGGACTGAGACCTACAGGATGTGGCACGTGAGGATGTGGCTCGGAACCCCGGGCTCCAATGCCCGCGCGTTTCAGAACACAGACTTTCCAGCCCCAATCGCTCCACATGAACGGCTGGGGAACCGGAAGAAGATCCCGGGGGGGCCGCTGAAAGGCCCGCTATCTCGAAAAATCTTTCGGAGATTCCTCGGGAGTGACACGGCGGCTATGCCGCTGCTGAAAACCCTGACACGACGTGCACGTCAAGAGTATCTTCCGCCCCGCTAGAAATGTCAAGCGGCTGGGCACCACTCGAGCCAAAGGCTGGATAACTCGCTGGATAAATAGGGGCTCTGGAAAAACCTCATGGCTGCTTCTGCCGCCAAAATCGGAGCCAACGGCGTTTTCGATGCGATTCCTGCGACCGTTTCGACCGATACATCTTCCGGTCCTGAAGTTGGTTGGTTTGAACGGCTCACGGTATTCCGCTGGCCAGGCTACCGCCCTTCGGTTCCAGGCGTTCGTTGGTGCCAGTTGTCCCAAGAGGCCCACAAGGCCCAGAGGCTGGAGTGATGTCTTCCACCTGCATGGTGATTCCAATGCCAACCCCCTCCCGAATCTGCCGCCTGCTGGCCACCGTGGCCGCGCTCACACTGTTCTCAGCGTGGACGGCCAGTGCATCCGCCGCCATTCCGTGGCACCCCGATCTCGCCACCGCCCGCCGGGCAGCGGAGATCAGCCAGCGGCCCGTGCTGGCAATCTTCACCGCTAGCTGGAGTTCGGCGACCACGACTCTCGACCGGACCACACTGGCCAGCGACGAAGCCGTCGCCCTCATCGGGGCCTGTTTCGAACCGGTCTGTGTCGATGTCGATGCAAACCCCGAAGCCACGCGTCGCCTCGGCATTACGAAAGTGCCCACCGCCTGCATCCTCAACACCGACGAGCAGTTGCTGACAAAATTTGAAGTCCCCGAAACACCGGCGGGATTCGTGGCTGCGGCCGCCCGCGCAGCACAGGAGGCGGCCCTCGCTTCGGCAACGGCAACACGATCGTCATCCCACGGCACGCCAGAGCCAGCCGTCAGTCTGCGGGAGTTTGCCGACATCTCCGGGAGCGGGTCCGCACTGCCGACCTTCGGCAGCGAAAATGGCAAGGGCCTCCGAGCGGCCACGACGGCCGACGTTCGTGGCACCGTGCCACCTGGTGGCAAGGCGATCAACGCCGTCGCCGCCAAGGTCCGCATGCTCTCCGATTTCGCCAGCGACGATGGCGTCCCGGCCAGCGGATCGGAATCGGCCATCGCCGCATCGTTCCGCGAAACCACCATCAGTCCGCCAACGGCACCGCCTGCCGAGCCGGCCGTGATACCCTCCACGGTATCGGCGCCGACCGCGGCTGCGGTTTCGACGCCCGACCCGACCGCTGTGGCAACGGCATCGATGCCGGCTGAGCCGCCCGCGACACTCGCCAGCAGTTCCGCACGCGGCAGCATTGTCACGCAGGCGCCACTCACCATCGAAACCACGCCCATCACGACCACCGCTCCTTCGCATTCGACAGCCGGGGCAGCCCCGTGGCTGGGCTTGCCGCAGCAAGACCGACCGGCCACGCCCTCGACGCCGGCGGCTGCGGCTGCCATGGCGGCGAGCCCCACTGCCGGTCCGGCGGCCAGCGCCCAGACTTCCGGCTCCCAGGCCGCCGGCTCCCCGTCGCTCGCCGACGCGAAGACCTCCGCAGCCCAGCAACCGCAGGCGGAACAAAACCCCGCCACGCCGGCGCAGCCGAACGCCGAGGCATCGGCCACAGCCCTCGCCGAGACCAAGCCTCAGAAGCCGTCCGCCACCTCGTCTTTGCTCTCGGCCCTCCAAAAGCCGTTCAGCCTGTTCTCGAAGCCTGCGGCGCCGAAGTCGGCTCCGAGCAGCACGAGCACGGTCGCCAGCACACTGCCCCAGACCGCTGCCACCCCGGTGGAGCCCGATGCCTACGGTTCCATGCCGGTCGGCCTGGAGGGTTATTGCCCCGTGACGCTCGCGGAACGAGGCGCGTGGGTCGAGGGCCGTGCCCAGTGGGGCGTGCGGCATCGCGGCCGAACCTATCTCTTCGCCAGCGCCGAACAACAGAAGGCGTTCCTGGCGGATCCAGACCGCTACGCACCCGCGCTCTCCGGCGATGATCCTGTCATGGCGTTCGATACCGGAAAGAGCACCCCTGGCCAGCGTCGCTACGGGGTCACCTACCAATCCCGGACCTACCTGTTCGCGTCGACGGAAACCCGCGATGCCTTCGCTGCGAATCCGCAGCGGTACACCTCCGGGGCCATGGTCGCCGAGCATCGCACGCCCGCCAGCGGCCCCATCGTCCGGTAGGCGTCAGGCTGGCCCGAAAGCGTCAGGCTTGCCGGGCCCACCCGAGGGAGCGTTCGACGGCGTCTCGCCACCGCCTGAGAAGCCGTGCGCGGTCCCCCTCAGCCACACGTGGTTCGAAGACCCGTTCCACACGCCGTGCCTCGTCGACGGCGGCGTGATCAGCGAAGAATTCCGTCGCCAAGCCTGCCAGGAGTGCCGCTCCCAGGCTCGTCGTCTCGAGCACAGCCGGCCGCTCGACGGGCAGACCGAGCACGTCGGCCTGCATCTGCATGAGCAGATCGTTGCTGCTGGCACCTCCGTCGACACGCAGCCGCCCCAGGCTCACGCCCGCATCCTGCTGCATGCAGTCGACGACGTCGGCCACCGACAGAGCGATCGACTCGAGCGCCGCGCGGGCGATGTGGCCCTTGCCCGTGGCCCGCGACAGCCCGATCATGAGCCCCCGGGCAAAGGGATCCCAGTGGGGCGCGCCCAGGCCCGTCAGCGCCGGCACGACCATCACGCCACCGCTGTCTTCCACGCTCTGCGCGAGCGGTTCAATCTCGCTGGCATGCCCGATCATTCCCAGCCCGTCCCGGAGCCAACTGACCAGGCTCCCCGCCACGAACACCGATCCCTCGAGAAAATAGCTGGCGGCCGACGCGGCTGGCGGCCGGCCGTCCGCGAGTGTGCACGCCGGCGTGGTGAGCAGGCCGTGGCGGCTGGCCACCGGCTCGTGGCCGGTGGAGAACATCAGAAATGCGCCGGTCCCGTAGGTGGTTTTCGCGTCACCCGGCCGCACGCAGCCCTGCCCAAACGCCGCCGCCTGCTGGTCGCCGGCGCAGCCTGCGATCGGTATCGATGCCCCCAGCCAGGTGGCGTCGGTCGCGCCGAACGAACCGCTCGATGGACGCACTTCAGGCAGGATCGCCCGCGGCACGTCGAACAGCCCGCAGAGTTCGTCGCTCCACTCGAGACGGTGGATGTCGAAGAGGAGCGTGCGGCTGGCGTTCGTGACATCGGTGGCATGCACGCGACCGCCCGTGAGCCGCCAGATCAGGAAGGTGTCGACCGTGCCGAACAGGATCTCGCCGGCCTCGCACCGCGACCGCAGCCCCGGTATCGTCTCCAAGAGGTGCATGATCTTGGTGGCGGAGAAATAGGGATCGAGGAGCAGGCCAGTGCGGCGGCGGACGTCGTCCTCGATGCCCTGCGCCCGGAGGCGGCCGCAGATGGCCGCCGAGACGCGGCTCTGCCAGACGATCGCCGGCGCCACGGGCTGGCCGGTGGTGCGGTCCCAGAGGATCGTCGTCTCCCGCTGGTTGGTGATGCCGATGGCGGCAACCTGCTCAGCCGCAGTGCCGCTCGATTCCAGCACGCGTCTGGCGCACGAGAGCTGCGACCGCCAGATGGCTTCAGGGTCGTGCTCCACGATGGCGACGTCTTCAGCGGGGGCGTCGCCCGCGGGCTGTGTTCGTATGATCTCCGTCCGAGTGATTTGGGGAAACTCCTCCTGCGCCGTCGCCAGCGGAATCCCACGCCGGTCGAAGAGGATCGCCCTGCTTGACGTGGTCCCCTGATCAAGCGCGAGGATGCAGGTCTTGGCTGTTCCGGCTGCGGTCATCGTGTCTCCTCGTGCATGTTCGTCCCATCCTGGCCCCGCCCGTTGCCCGTGGGGGGCACGCGCCGGCCATACCGTTCTTCCAGTCTCGCCACGCATCCGTCGACGGCCGCGGCCACGCGATCCGTCGCGAGGGCACCGGCATCGGCGAGCGCCGCCGCCACATCTGCGATCGCCTCGCGGCTGAGCCGTTCGTGAAACGACCGCATCAGCCGCCGCTCGCTCAGATCGTCGAGCGTGGTGGCCCATTCTTCGTCGACACAGAATCGCACCGCGGCAAGCGGCAGCCCGACCCCGCGAATCAGGCGGCCGTCGGCAGCCGGACCATCTGCCCCGCGCCACACCAACGCCGCCCGTGCTCCGAACAGGGCGACCGTATTCTCTGCGACTGCAGCGGCGTGGGCCCGCGGCAGGCCCGCCTGCTCCGCCAGGCCGCGACACTCAAGCATGGCAGCAGCCCGCGAGGCTTCGTCGCAATTTCCCGGAAGCGGCCGCTCCCGCGACGTGCCGAGGACAGGCAGCCCCAGCGTGCCGAGCACCATGGCCGCCGTCGTTTCGGCAAGGCTGCGACAGGTGGTGAGCTTGCCGCCCACGATGGACCACACCGGCATCGAAGCCCCTTCATGCCGCACAACCAGATGGCGGCGGGTGACCCCCGCCGGCGACCGTGCGTTGTCGGAAACAAAGGGCAGTGGCCGCACGCCGCAGTAGTGCTGCTGCACGTGATCGCGACCGACCGCCACCGTTGGAAACAGCCGCGTCACCGCTGCGAGCAGATAGCCGATCTCCGCCTCGTCGGCCCGGGCCTCTGCCGGATCACCGACATAGGGAATGTCAGTGGTGCCCACGAGCACGAGTTCGGGGCCGAAGGGAAGTACGAAGACGGGCCTGCCGTCGGCCGCCTCCGCATAGATTCCGTAGTCGGCCAACGCGGCCCGCAGTGGTGGACACCGCACCACGAGGTGACTTCCCTTCGTGCCGCCAATCAGCCGACGGCCGGCGGCCCCCGCGCCGCCCGGAAAGACCGCTGCAAGCGTGCGGTCTACCCAGGCACCCGTGGCGTTCACGATCGCATCGGGCCTGACTTCAAACGGACCGCCGCCCGCCGGAGACGGGCCAACCCGCAGCACGCCGTCGCGGCCGAGTTCGGCGTGACGCTGGGTGCAGACTTCGAACCGCGTGCCCGCGGCCGCGGCGATGTCGCGGGCGTCGACGAGCAGTTCCACCGCGAACCGTTCCGGAAAGAGCAGCTGCGCATCGCAGTAGAGCCCTGCCCGAGGAAAGGCAGTTGCAGCGACCTGCGGCATGCCCGCACCGCCCGCCCGCACCATGCGGTGCCGCGGCCAGCCGAAGCCGACAGCCAGCAGGTCGTAGAGGGAGAGTCCAATTCCCACCGTCCAGCTGCCCCGCCCCTTCCCAGCCCGCCAGGCGCGCGCCAGCGACTCCCAGCCGACCAGCCGCGCGGCGGCGGCCCACAGGCCACCCCAGCGGCCCGCCACCGGGAGATAGAACGGCAGCGGCCGGACAAGATGGGCCGCCAGTCGCACGAGCCGGTTGCGTTCGGTGAGGCTTTCGCGGACGAGGCCGATCTCTCCATATTCCAGATACCGCAGCCCGCCATGGATGAGCCGCGTCGACCAGGCCGTGGCACCGGCGGCGATGTCGTCACCATCGACGACGATCACTCCCACGCCGGAAAGCAACAGTTCGCGGGCGATGGCGGCTCCGTTGATCCCGGCCCCGAGCACGACGATCGTTGTGTGGGCTGCCATGATCGCCTGTCGTCGTCCCCGCCGCCGGCGGTATGCTCCATGACATACCCAAAGAGGTATCCCTGGAGTCCGGCGAGGTATCCCTGGAGTCTGCGCGTGCCGCTGTCTGCTTTATCCCGATGCCGGCCTGAGCCTACTGCACGGCCCACGATGCCGTCTGCCCGTTCCACGGTTCGGCGGGGTTGCCGCGGTTTCTTCACGATCGCCGCCGTGATGCTCGGGATGATGCTCGGGATGATGCCAGAGGCAGCCTGCCTGGCGGGGGAAGCCGTTCTCGACATGCCTGTCACGGCAACCTGGAGCGGCATCGGCCTCCGGGAGTGGGCCGACCGGGTCAGCGAAACCGCTCGACTGCCGGTGCTGGTGGATCACCGGCTCGATCCCGATACCACGATCAGGCTCGAGTGCCGGGGGCCAGACTGCGATCGTCGGTCGTGATCGTGCCACTCGGTCTGGCCACCGTGGTCGCCCGCGCTGAACAGGCCCGCGAGTCTCGCGTGGCCACGCTGCCCACCCGGCAGCGGTCGGTGCTCGACAGCCAGATGCCGTGGCAGTGGCCCGCCGGTGCCCGGCCCCGCGATCTGGTGGCCGCCGCCGCCACCAAGGCCGGCATCACCCTCGAGGGAACCGCCATGGTGCCACACGATCACCTGCCCGCAACGTCGCTTGCCGACCTGACGCTGGCCGAGGGACTCGACCTGCTCCTCACGGCCTACGACCTCCGGGTCGACTGGCAGGTCGCCCGTGCCGCCGCTGGCAGCCCCGCCTCTCGCGTGCCCACAGGCCGGATCATCGCCATCGACGCCGGGCTGCCGCCCGCGGCAGCCACCGCGACCGCAGGCACACCTGCCGCCGCCCGGCCAGCCGCAGGAAAGCCGCCGCGCCTCCCTTCACCTGACAGACCAAAACCGGCGACCGACAAGGAGACCTTCTCTCTGCAGGTGGCGGCACCGCTGGAGGAACTTCTCACGGTGATCGCCGCCCGACTGGGACTGAAGCTCGACCTCGATCGCGAGTCACTCACCCGATCAGGCATCGCCCCGAAAGAGATCGTGCGGGCAACCGTCAAGGATGCATCCCGCGACGAACTGCTCGACACCATCCTCGGTCCGCTCTCGCTCCAGTGGACGATCAACGACGACACACTGCGGGTGTTTGGGCGTTAGATCATCGCTACCGGCTGCGGCTCGCTGGTTCCTGACCAGCCATGCGGCGGGCGGCCTCGAGATTTTGCCGCACAGCCTTGTCACCCGGACTGATCCCGAGCGCCGTCTCGTAGGATTCGATCGCCTCGCGATACCGTCCCTGCCTCGCTTGTGCCACGCCGCGGTTCGCCCAGGCCCTGGCATCCTTGGGCTTCTGCCGGATGGCCTGATTGAAGTCGAACTCCGCCTTGCCGGGCTCGTTGGCAGCCAGATAGGCGAGCCCACGATTGAGATAGGCCAGCATGTAGCCGCGGTCGCGCCGGATGGCGGAGGCATAAGCGTTGATCGCCTCCAGTGGTCGTTCGAGCTCGATGAGCGTGAGCCCCCGCCAGAGTTCCGGCCGCGGATCATCGTACGACATGCCAGCGGCCTCCTCGAAGTCTTCCAGCGCGATGCCGTGCAAGCCGAGGTGAAACCAGGCGATGCCACGCCGGAGGAAGAGCTCCGGCTCCAGCGGGTCGATCTCGATTCCCTTCGAGCACGATTCGACCGATCCCCGGAAGTCTCCCAATCGCCGCTGCACCACTGCCATCGCCAGGTGGGCAATCATCAGGTTGGGCTCGAGTTTCACGACCTCGAGGAGCATGTCGCGGGCCTCCTTGAACTTGCCCTGCCGTTCGAGCAGTTCCGCTTCGACGAGCTTTTTTTCTCCCTCCGTGGGCTCTCGCTGCGATTCTCTGTCGGACTCGTCAAAGCCAAACATCCGCTCGCGTGGCAGCGGGGCGGCGCCGCCCCCACCGCGGACGTCTGGATCCCGATTTGGATCCCGCTCGCGATCCATGTCGCGATCCCGGTCACGATCGATGTCGCGATCCCGGTCGCGGGAAAACGGCCGAGCCTCTCGGCCCGGCGCGGCCCCCCTGCGTTCGGCCGGTTCGCCGGGAACGGTGGTTTCTGGGAAGGGCACGGGCAGTTTGGCCGCCGGCTTGGGCGCCGGACGCGGCTGCTGTGCGGGGGCTGCGGCCGGTGGCCGCGAAGGTGCCTTCCCCGTGCCAAACGGATTGAGTTCGTCGGCAAACGGATCTTCCGGCTGCAGCCGTGCTGCCACGGCTGGTGGGCCAACGAAGGCGGCGAGGGCGACCGCCAGAGCGATCCCCTGCGCGCAACGGGCTGTGGTCGTGGAGTGCATGACGTTCACCCAGAGAGCATCGTCCACCGGCACCATTCCCGGCGAGCCCACGCGGTAGGGACTGCTCCAGCCCTACACCTGCTGCGACCCGATCAATCCTCCCAGCCGCTCCTCGATGCCCTCGCGGATGCGACGGCTGAACAAAGCCGCCATGCCCGGAACCTGCAGTGCGACGACCAGTTCCTCGACCATGATGTCGACGGTGCCGTCGAACTTCATCCCACTGACGGTCAGCAGCACGCGGAGGCGGTCCTCTCCCTCCC
Source organism: Planctomycetia bacterium (assembly GCA_026401075.1). Classification (GTDB taxonomy): domain Bacteria; phylum Planctomycetota; class Planctomycetia; order Pirellulales; family UBA1268; genus CAMCQY01. The sequence goes on along the minus strand of JAPLNQ010000261.1, from coordinate 23,755 downwards.
ACGAAGCTTCGATATCTCCCACGACCGCGGCGTATTCGTCCTTTGCCCTGACGAGCGCCGTATCGAGCCGGCGACGGACTTCGTCCCGCTCAAGCGAGTGCGGCACCCGAACTTCGATCGGTTTCACGGCTGGTCTCCTACATATCGAAAAGTGTGGAAGGCGATTCCGAAGGCTGTTGCGATCAGTTTAGGCGCGACTCAGGCTGACGGCACTGCGGACAAGCCCGGCCTGCACCGCACCATCCCTGCCATTGAAGCATACAGCCGATCGCAACGCGACCACATCGGGCCGAAGGTCCCATGCCGACTGGATTTCCGCCGGGGCGATGCGACCAGCCACGGCCACCTGCAGCCGCGCGGCCCGTGCGGCTGCCACCCACGTTGCCGGCATCCCCGGCGGACAGCAGGCGAACAGTCCCCCGGCGGTTTTGTCGAACGTGTCGATCAGCAACACCGGACAGTTGAGCCCGGCCGCGGCGGCAATCACCTCTGGAGGTGACGGCGCCCCGGCCTGCTGCCAATCGGCGTAGGCCACCGCCACGCGGTCGCTGCCGGCCGGCAACGACTCAAATACCGCCAACAGGCGACGCTGCCAGTCGGTCCCCGCCGCGCCGGCCAGGCCGATCTTCACGGCTGCGGGCGGCACCGCAGAGCCCCCCAAGAGTGCCAGCATGCGGTCGAACCGGCTGCGAATCGATCCGGCGACGGATTCGTCCGCTGCGTCACCCCCCAGTTCGCCACAGGCCATTGTCCACGGCCGACGAGTGCCCACCACCCGGGCCACCGCGGCAATCGCCTCCGGTTCCGCGGCACCGAGCGAACCATGACGCGGCTCCTTGACGTCGATGATCGCGGCACCGCCATCCAGCGCCTCGGCCGCCTCGGCGGCGTTTCGCACGCTCACGAGCAGGCCCCGCCAGTTCACGATCTGACTCCCGCCGCCTGGCCTTCGGACGACTGGTCCCCAGACGGTGACCCGTCGGCCAGCGTCCGCTTGGCCTCAACGAGTTGGCGGCTGAGTCGCCGGGCAAGATCCGTCGACAGCGGCTCGCACCAGCGACCATCGAACACCACATACCCGTCGTCCCACGTGCCCCAGGGCGTGAATGTCGCCCGCTTGGAAAAGTCGGCGGCGCGTTCCGCCAATCGCATCACCAGCGTGTTCACCCGAAAGGCCGCGCGGTCGCCGCAGGTCAGCTCGCCGCTGCGGTCGATTGGATTCGACCCCTGGAAAAAGCACTCGACCGCGTCGAGCGGCACGTCCTCGACGGCGGTTGGCGACAGCCTGACCCGCAGGCAGCCACCCACGCGTTCGAGCCGCGGCCGCGCCGCGGCGTACGCCAACACGCCGACCAGACCGGCTGCCACGCCGCAGAATGGCACCGCCACCAGCAGGAAGGAGGGGAGCGACTACGCCCGCTGGGCCGCCGCCGTGATGAGCCCGCCTTCCATGACGGCCTCCACCATCGCCAGCCACGCCACGGGACGGAGATTGCCCCGCAGCCAGATCTCGCCGGTTTCGCCACGCTCGTTCGTCATTGTGCTTTCATGATCGCAGCCGGTTTCATACCATTCTCGCGGCGGATCCCGCTGGAACCAGTTTTACATCATGCACGACGCAACACCCTCGCACCCGACCGCCGCTGAATCGTCTGGAGTTGGATCCTCTGGAGCTGAATCCGCCGCCTCTTCGGCGTCTTCCCGAACGCTTGCCGGGATCGCCGCTCTTTTGGTGGCCTACGCCGCTGCGGCCGCCTTTGGCTGGCCGCAACATGGTCGTGATTTGCTGGTGCAGGCACAAGCGGCCCCACACGCCGCCCACGAGCCGGCCGCCCACGACGCAGCCCATCCGCCTGCTGCCGGCGACGCGGGTGGCATCAGCACCTCTCCGCCGACGCTCACGGTGCTGCCCTTCGCGCTCTTGCTTGCGGCCATCGCGATCCTGCCGCTCACGGCGCACCTCTCGCACTGGTGGGAGCACAACTCCAGCAAACTGCTGGTGGCCGGCGGGTTGGCAATGGTCACACTGGGCTACTACGCCTTCATGCACCGGCATCCGGTCGACCTCCACTTCCCGACGCACGGCATCGTCGGGCCGGCCGCCGCCGGTCCGTCGTGGGGCGTGGCCGGCGCCATCCTCGCCAACGCGATGCTGGCGGAATACGTGCCGTTCATCGTGCTCCTCTTCGCGCTCTATTGCATCACCGGCGGTGTGCGGATCGAGGGCGACCTCCAGGCCACGCCCACCGTCAACGCCACGTTTCTCGGTGTCGGTGCCCTCGCCGCCAGATTAATCGGCACGACCGGTGCCGCCATGCTGCTGGTGCGGCCGCTTCTGGAGACCAACCGAGAGCGGCGGATCGTGGCCCACACGGTCGTGTTCTTCATCTTTCTGGTCTGCAACTGCGGCGGCTGCCTGCTGCCGATCGGCGATCCGCCACTGTTTCTCGGTTATCTCGAGGGGGTCGACTTCCTCTGGACCCTGTCGCTCTGGAAGCCTTGGCTCGTCACCAACGGCCTACTGTTGGCAATCTACTGGCTCTGGGACACGTTCTACGCGTATCCCCACGAACGTCCCAGCGACATCCAGCGCGACGTCCGCACGGCCGGCCCGCTGAAGATCAGCGGCCTGTGGCCCAACGCCCTGCTGATGGCCGGCGTCATTGCCGCGGTGGCGTTGCTCGACCCGGCCAAGGCCGTGCCGGGCACGAACTGGCACCCTTGGATGTTTCTCCGTGAGGCGGTGGTGCTGACGCTCGTGGCCCTGTCGCTGGCCCTCGGCTCGAGTGAGATTCGCACGCGCAACGGCTTCACGTATGGGGCGATCCTCGAAGTGGCCGCGCTCTTCCTGGGCATCTTCGTCTGCATGCAGCCGGCGCTGGCGCTGCTCCACGAGCATGGCGCCAGCCTCGGCATCCAGTCGCCGCGGGCGTTCTTCTGGGCGACCGGGGCCCTCTCGAGCGTCCTCGACAACGCCCCGACCTACCTCGTCTTCTTCAAGGCCGCCCAGGCGCTGCCCGCAGACGGCGCCACCATGGCGGGCGTTGACGTGGATCGGCTGGCCGCCGTCAGCCTCGGGGCGGTGTTCCTTGGGGCGATGACCTACATCGGCAACGGGCCGAATTTCATGGTGAAGGCGATTGCCGAGCAATCTGGCGTGAAGATGCCGAGCTTCTTCGGGTATTGTGTATATAGCTTTGGCGTCCTCTTGCCGGTCTTCGTCCTGGTCTCCGTGCTCTTCATTTGAAGACAGCCTTTGAAGACAGCCTCTCAACTCAGTCTCTGAACTCACTGCAGCCCGCAATCCCCGGCATCCACCCGCGTGACTCAAGCCCACTCTTCCGCAGACGGATACGATCTGATCACGACCGAGTCGCAACTCGGGGCCCTCGTCGACCGGCTCGCCGCCCACTCCCACGTCGCCTTCGACACGGAATTCGTGTCGGAACACACCTACCGTAGCCAGCTCTGCCTGATCCAGGTAGCGGCGCCCGACACGCTGGCGGTGATCGACACGCTCAAGGTGCGGGAGCTCGACCCGTTCTGGCGGCTGCTCACCGAGCCCGGCCGCACCACCGTCGTGCATGCCGGCCGCGAGGAGATGGGATTCATCCTGCAGGCGATCAAGGCCCGGCCATCGTCGCTCTTCGACGTGCAGGTGGCCTCGGGCCTCGTCGACCACGACTACCCCGCCGGCTATGCCTCGATCGTGCGGCGGTTTTTGAACCTGCCGACCAACAAGGGTGAGACACGCACCGACTGGCGGCAGCGGCCGCTCACTCCCGCACAGCTTGAATACGCCCTCGACGACGTCCGCCACCTGGAGAAGCTCTGGAAGAAGCTCGAGGGCAAGCTGGCGTCCTCCGGCCGGACCGCCTGGATGGAGGACGAGATGCAGGCCTGGCAAAACGACGTCGAGGAGTCGTTCATCCGGAAGCGGTGGCGAAGAGTGTCGGGGCTCTCAGGCCTGTCGCGGCGGGAGCTGGCGATCGCCCGGGAACTCTGGCACTGGCGCGACAGCGTCGCAGAGTCACGCGACATGCCGCCCAAGCGGGTGCTCCGTGACGATCTCCTCGTGGAACTCTGCAAGCGAAAGAGCGCCGACGAGAGGCAGATCTCGGCCATCCGTGGAATGCAGCGGTCGGACCTGCGGCACATCCTCCACGGACTGTCAGAGGCGATTGCCCGCGGCCTTGAGCTGCCCGACGAGGAATGCCCGGGCGGCGAGAAGCACCGGGCGCCGCCCCCCCAACTCGCCGTGCTGGGACAGTTTCTGGCGACGGCAGTCGCGGGCGTCTGCCGGCAGATGTATCTGGCGCTGCCGGCAGATGCATCTGGCGCCGGCGCTCGTCGGCACGTCTTCCGACATGCGCGACCTGCTTGCCTACAAGCTCGGCTACTGGGACGACGAGGATGATCACGCCCCGTTGCTCGCTTCGGGCTGGCGGGCGGAGGTGGTGGGGTCGCTCGTGGACGACCTGCTCTCGGGGAAGGCGTCGCTGCGGATCGGCGATGTCCGCTCGCACGACCCGCTGGTCATCGACCGTCACGGCTGAGGCCGTCTCACGATAGGAACAGCTTCCGGCCAGCGTGTTCCTACCGCGAGCACGGCCCAACGCGGGCTTCTCAGTATTACTGAGTCCTGACTACTCGGAAGCCTGCGCTACAGTTCCGGCTGTCCGGCTCGGTCTTGTTTCGCTCGGCGGAACGGGCACCGAGCGGGCTGAAGTTCCAGGTGCCTCCACGAATGATACGCTCCGTACCCGAATCTGGACCGATCGGATCGCCTGCGGGGGACACAGCATAGGAGTTCTCTCCGTACCAATCCGCACACCATTGAAAGGCATTTCCGTACATGTCGTACAGCCCGAAGGCATTGGGCTTGGACTTCCCCACCGGCGACGTGAACACGTAGTTGTCGCTGGCCCTGATCATGTATTTCCAGTCTGGGATTTTCGCTCTGACCGCGGCGTCGGTCCGGTCGGCCAGTTCCCCGACTTTCTCCAGTGTCGTTGGATCATCGCCACTGGGGTAGCGCGTGGTCGAACCGGCACGGTAGGCGTATTCCCATTCCGCCTCCGTGGGTAATCGGTAGGTCTTGCCTTCCTTCTTGCCGAGCCACTCGCAGAAGGCCACTGCGTCGTTCCAAGTCACGTTCACCACAGGGTGTTCGTCGGTCTGGTCGAAACCTGTGTTTCGCCAGGAATACTTCTCGTCGTTGCTGAACTGCTTCTTTTCAGAGTCCCAGCCCCAGGCCAACAGCCTCTTATCCTTCTCCGTATCTGTTACGTACCCTGCGTCAGCGACGAATTGCCGGAACTGACCACGCGTGACATGGTACGCGCCCATGAAGAACGGCTTCGTGATTGACACGTCGTGCTGCGGGTGCTCGTTCTCGAAAAAGTTGGCTTCCAGCCCACTTTCACCGTCCGCCGGAAAATTCTCGCGGTACGTCTTGTTGAAGAACGCCGCCGTGTCGTCTGCCGACTCGCCGCTGCCCATCTTGAACGTGCCGGCCGGGATGAGCACCAGCTCCATTTTCATCCCGCCGCCCAAGTCTGACACATCCCTCTTGGGCAGTTCCGGCGGCTCGCAGAGGGCGGCCCCCGCCATGGTGAAGAGCACGACGATGGCCACGACCGCGAGTCTATTCCAGCGTCTTTTTGGTGGCTGAAAACAGCATCGCAATTTGGTTTTGTTCCAGTTTTGTTCCAGAGCGTTGCCGGTCAGGCCGCTTTCAGCCGACGACGCTCAAGCAACCCCAGCGACCCCAGCACGAGGGCCAAGACGCTTCCAAGGCTATTCGGGTCGATCTCGGGTACGGATGAGGCACCCGGACTTGCAAGACGAAAACCGTACCAGACGAACTCGCTCGACGGGTTGATCGAGCTCCTGATGGGTGACGACAAGGTGGACGCGGCGTCGAACCAGCTGCCGGCCCGCAGCCCACGAGACGAGCCGGCATCGCCCGTGAGGTCGTTCCACTCATTGACGTTGCCGCTCATGTCAAAGGCGCCGTAGGCACTTGCGCCGCCATTGGTGCCCACCGTCGTGACGTTGCCTGTTTTGCCGTTCCAGACGGCTCCACTGCTGTAGTTCGCGTAGTTGCCCGTGCTGCCTGACGAACCACTTCCGGTCAAACCCGCCGTCACCGCCGTCGGGACTGCGTCGCTCTGCGTGGCGTAAGTCCAGTAGCCCGCGTTCGTGCTGCCGCCCTTGTAGTACGCCGCCTTGTACCACTGGTCCTCCGTCGGGATGTAGAACGTCGCACCGGAGTTGACCGCCGGGGCCGTGCCGCTCGTCTGACCGCCCACGAGGGTGTACGCCCCCATCTCAGTGCTCGATGTGCCCGTCGCGCCATTCATCAACCAGTTGGAAACCCGCGCCGCATCAAACCAATTCACGTAGTTCACCGGCTTGTCGCCCATGTTCGGCTTCACGGCATAGCGGCTGCCGTTGGTCGTACCGGTGTTCGTGATCCCCCCACGGGTGTTGCTGCCCTGACCTAATTCGCTGTAGACGGAGTTCGGATTGGTGCCGTTTGGATCCACGGAGTTCAGGAAGTCGGTGTACTGCTGGTTCGTGAACTCAAACTTCATGATCTGGAACGAGTCCGCCACAGCACCGTAGGTGGTCGTGTCTGCCGTGTTCCCCGGATCGCCAACCGTCACCCACTGAATCGCTTCAGCGCTGGCGATAGAGCCAAAGGGCAGGCAGGCCAATGCAGCCAGCCAAAGGGAAAGCATTTTGAACGAGAGGCGAATCATGATCGTGGCTCTTGTGCTGCGATGCAGGACGGGAATCGACTACCGCGACGGTTCTCGCATCCGGCCCTAACCGCGTCAAATAAATGGTCAAAACCACCGAGTGGAGGGTAGCCCGCCCTCTGCGCGTACTCCACCGGCCCCTATCCGGCCTGGATGGCCCTGCCCGCGGATTGAGTCTCTCGGGGGGCTGCCCTGCCAAAATCCTTGGGCAACTTCACGGAACACATGGGCAACGTCGGGAAACGTCAAACGTTTGGCAGCAATGAAAAAACCCTAGGATTCAAAGCCCGTCTGGAGCATGAAACCTAGGGTTTTATCGAGCGGAGGGCATGGGATTCGAACCCACAACCCATTGCTGGGCATCTGATTTCGAGTCAGACCGCTGGCCAATTCGCTTACCCTCCGAATCGCATCTGTAATGTAGGACGCACTCCTGCGGCGCTCAAGTTCGGCAGCGCTTTGTGCGGCCGACAGCCACGCCGGGCCACTCCCACGTCTCGATCGGGGGGCCGCCTGCAACGCTTCTGCCGGAAAGGCACGGCGTGCCGGCAAGGCACCTCCGTGACGGCCACGACCGCTGCCCCCGCCCTTCCTTGAGCCTCCGCCAACGAATGCCGATTTCCCTCCTTGTCACGTGGGCTACCGAACGCCTTGGCTGGCCGTTCGCCCCCGTTAGGAGCACATCGACAATGGCTAAAGACACATGGCGGATCGTCACCCGCGGCACGGACGGCGAACTCATCATCCGCGACTTCGACTCACCTGAGCAGATTCTCAAGACCCATCTCCAGGTGGGCACGGACGACTGCAGCACCGACCTCGACCTGCGCGGCGCCCCGATCTTCCGGTCGCTCGTCGGCCCGATGCCCGAGGGACGCAACGTCGTCCGCTACGAGTCGCCGGAGGTGTTCGAAGACCTCACCAAGGAATGGGCCGTGCCGAAGGCCCCACGGAAGCGAATCCGCAAGACGGCCGCCGCCCGCCAGGCTGAGGCGATCGCCGGCACCACTCCCCCGGAAGCGATCGATGGCAGCGTCGGCTGATACCATTTTTAGCCGGATCATCCGCCGCGAGATCCCGGCCCGCATCGAGTACGAAGACGACCTCTGCCTCGCCTTTCACGACGTGGCACCGCAGTCCCCCGTCCATCTGCTCGTGATTCCAAAGCAGCCGATCCCTTCATTGGTCGATGTGACCGAAGCTGACGAGCCATTGCTCGGCCACCTGGTGGCGGTGGCATCGTCACTGGCGCGAAAGCTGGGGCTCGACGACGGCTACCGACTCGTCGTGAACTGCGGCCGCGACGGCGGACAGACGGTGCATCACCTGCACGTCCACCTGCTGGGCGGCCGCTCCCTCGGCTGGCCCCCAGGGTGACCAGAGGCGATGCCAGGCCTCTCCCCTACTGCCACCAGCGGCGGACGCGGTCGAACATGCTGCCCGACCGCTCCGTTGGCGACACCGGCGGCTCCGCCGGGCCGCCCGGCGCCCGGAGGCTGTCTTCACGCAGGGCCGCCACGGCATCGTCGGAGACAAACGCGGCAAGAAAGCGTGGCCAATACGTGTCGAGTTCGATCAGGCATGAGCCAAGATCGCCCGCCGCCAGCCGCTGCTCCATCACCGACAGCCGCCGCGACAACTGCACCCGCTGCGACTCGTCGAACGCCAGGTCGAACACCCGCACGCCATCGATCTCGACGCTGCCAGGCCCCAGCAGGTCGAACCGCACCCGTAACGACTCGAGGCCGTGGGCCGGCAGATCGTCGACCTGGAGCACAAACTGCGACCATCCGCTGGTGAGCGGCTTGCCGCCGGCCAGCCCGCCCACCGGCGCAAAGCGGTAATACTCGCGGTCATCCTGCACGCCCTCGAGCGCCAGTCGCAGGGGCGGCTGCGTATCACCCTCGGGAATCCGCAGCCAGACAGCCACACTCACCCGTCCTGTGGATGGCGGCGGAAATGGATTGCTCCGCATGGTGGAGAGGCCATTGATCGACGAGAAGCCGATGGCACGGCCGGCGGTGCCGTTGGCACCGGCCACGAACTTCACCGTGCCGCGGCTCGCCTCGACGAGTTCCCAGCCGCCTACGCCGCCGGCAGCCGCCCGCTCGGCGGCTTCGCCTGCGCCGGCCAGTTCGAATCCAGGATTATCGAGCACACCCAGCGGCCGCGGCGTCTCGAGCACGGCACGACGACGGCCGAGGTCGGTCAGCTGCGTTGCGATCGAACGCCGCACCTGGTCGTCGTACTCTACTCGCGCCCCCTGCACTGCCACGCCACCATCGAGCACGAGCGTGCGAACCTCCCATGCTTGCAGCGGCACGACCGCACCGCCAGCCGGGTCGAGCGGCAACCGCGTGCCATCGACGGCATCGATCACGGCCGATGGGGAACCTGCGAGCGCGAGCCCGGCGCGACACGGGGCCGGCCCGGCGTTGGCGATGCTCACCACCGTCAGCCCTTGGTCGCGCCGGCTGCGAACCACCAGCGGCGCAGGCAGCGGTTCGGCCAGTTCGAGTCCGCCGCCGGGGATCGCCGCAAAGGCCTGCAGGCAGCGGCCGAACGACGGCTCGACGCGGCCGAACAACAGGCTCATGTCGAAGATCACTTCCACGTCCGACGCCACGAGCGATTCCGCGAGCGGCCTGCCTCGCGCCGCGCCTTCGGCGACTGCGTGAATCGGCATCGTGTCGCAGGCAGCCGCCGCGCCCCCGAAGGGCCCATGCGGCACGACGCGATCGATAGGCATCGAGAGCGGCTGCTCGAGCGTGATCACCCCCCGGCGGGCGGCACAGGCCACCCCGCGGGCAAGGCCAAGCGAGCGGTTTGCATTGTCCACGATGGAGCGGTCGAGCAACGCATCTGCCGCGGCATGCACGTGCGGCGAGACGAACACGATCCGCCGATCCTCGGTGATCCGCCGCGGGTCGAGGCCGACTTCCCGCAGCAGATCGGCATCGGCCGGCTGGGCCGCCAGCGACGGCCGAAAGCGGGCTGCCAGTTCGCCCACGGCGAAGAGCGTCGTTGGCACCACGTGCAGGCTCACGTTCCTGCCGTGCTTGGCCACGACGTCGGCCAGCCGCGAATGAAAACGGGCCATCTCCCCGGCCCGCCACTCGAGCCACTGCTCCCGCAAGGGCCCCTCCACGAGCGCCGCCCGCCGCGCAAAGCGTTCGCCGAGCGTCGCCGGCTCCTGACCGCCAATCTCCGCAAGAAACCGCGAAAACGTTACGTCGTCGAGCCCGAAGGCCGTCCATGGCAGGTGCATCCAGCCGTCATGCGGCAGCACCAGCGCCAGGCCATCGACGGCCTCGGCGCCACGGATCCGCACCGCCAGTTCGCGCACGACATCTTCCACGGCCTGCTGCACCCGTGGATCGAGCACGTTGTAGTGGCAGCCGCGGCCGCCATCGGTCTGTTTTGGCTTGCCATCACGGCCCACACAGGCGATGCCCGCCGCCTCCGCTCCACCGCCGGCGAGGATCGTCTCGAGCGCCGGCAGCGGGGCATCGAAGGAGACCGCTGGCACGAGCCGCAGGCCCTCGCGGGCATGGATGCGGCAGAGCATGCCGAGCAGATCCTTGCGGACAGGATCGAGGCCCGCGTCGGATGTGATTCCGCTGTCCCAACGCGGAGCACCCCGCGTCAGCCGCGACGGCCAGATCGCGGCGCCGTCGCGATAGACGACCACCATCGCTCCCGCAGCCCCCTGCGCCGAAAACCACTCAGCCGCATGGGAGCCGCCGGAAAGAAACGTCTTCCAGTCGGCAAAGGGCCGACCCGAGCCGCTGGCCGGCCGCTCCAGCGCACCAAACTGAAAGAAGTCGGGAGCCGGCAGATAGGCATGCACTCGCCGCCCACCGTCGGCAACGGCGGTGAGACTCCGCGCAGCGGTGCCCGCAGCCTTGGCCGGCGGCCGCAGCGGCCCTGCCGACACCCTCACCCGTCCGAAGACCGCCGCACCGTGGGGCGATGGATTGGCGATCAGGAGCAACGGATGCCGGGTGGTCGGCCAGAAGACGAAGCCATGCCGGCCCAGCCCGACGGCCTTGCCCGCGGCCTCACCGCCGGCCGTCGGTGGAGTCACCTCGAATCCGCCGCTGGAGCGAACCTCGACCGATGTGCCCGCCGCGTCGGTTTCCAGCACGCTCACGCCGAGGACCGCCCGCTGGTCGAGCGGAAACTCCACCTCCACCAGATGCGGCATCCCGGGCTGTGCTCCGGCAATCACGATCCCCTCCCAGGCGGGTTCGTCGGCCGATCGCGCCGGCGGCAGCCGCAGCATCGGCCCGAGCGCATGCACTTCGACGGTGGAGTGGCCAGCCGCCAGCAGGCCGCTCAGCTTGGGCACGATCGACGACACCGACGGCAGCTTGGGCATCGACACATTAGGAATCGATACATTGGGCATCGGCACGTTGGGCATGCTCATACTTGGCAACGACATCGATGGCATCGGCATGGCCGGCATCGGGACATACGACATGCCGACACTGGGCAGACGCCGGAGCCGCTCGTGCAGGCGGGGGCTGCCAGGATCGAGTTCATGGATCACCTTCCAAGCATCGCCGTTCTCCGCGGCCGGCGCAGCAGCGACGTCGGCGACCGCCACCACCTGCACCGTTCGCGACGCCAGGGGCCGCGACCACCGCAGGCCACCCCGCTCGACCGCCTCCAAATCGATGTCATAAGCCCCTTCACGGGCCGGCAGTGGCACGTCGAACTGCACTCGCTGATACGCCTGAAGCCGCGGCTCGGCCGCCGGGGCCGCGTCTTCCGCAAGCAGCAACGACTGGACGACCAGCGGCTCGGACTCGGCCGCAGCCCTCAGCCGCATCCGCAGTTCGACCGCGCCCGTCCCTTGCGACCGCTTGGGCAGGAGTGGATCGACCGCGATGCGAACGATCTCCCCCGGACGAAACAGCGACGACTCAGCGACGAATTCCACACGCAGTCCATCACCGGGAGCGGCCTTCAGTGTCAGCCGGTTGCCATCCCGATCGAGCACCTGTTGTTTGGCGTCCAGCACGAGATCGGCGACAGCGGCCTCGAAGGTCGAGGCGGTCCGTTCATCTCCATCGGCAAACAGCTGCACCGCGATCCGTGCACCGCGCCACCGCGGGATCACCAACTCGACGCCATTGCCGCCCCGGCGAGTCGGCTCATGGACAAAGATCGTGCTGCCAGCGGCATGGGCGGTCGCGGCCGCGTCGGCATCGCCACAGAGCGTCTGCCACTGAAGATTCTCGGCAGGGGTTGTGTCGCCTTCGGCTGGCACCAGCCGGATTGATCCCGACCAGGCACGGGCTTTCCCTCCGCCCCAGTTGACGCGAATGGTGACCGGGCGTTCGGGCGCCGCCACGTCCTGCGCGGCCGCTGACGGGAGCCACCAACCGGTCGCCAGTGCGAGCATGCCAAGCATGCCAAGCATGCCGAGCATGCCGAGCAACAGGCAGCCCACCTGACGGCGGCAGCCAACGGGCAAGACAGTTTGTGATAGCAGGCGCACCATCCGGGGATGGTAGCGGGGTGCATCCCCTGCAACCAAGCGGGTTTTGCAGCCGAAAAACGAGGCTTGTGGGCCTCTTATTCGCCCGTTGCCTCCGGCAGCGGCGTCAGCCAGGCGACCCCTCGGTCCCCCGCGCAGGCCCGTTCCAGCAGGTCGCCGAGCGGCCCTGCAACATCGGCGCAGCGGTTGGCGACATCAGCCAACTCGAAGAAATCATCCGGTTTGGCAAAGAGGCGGATGCGGCGTTCGTGACCGCGGTTTACGTCCGCAGGTGCGGCCCCAGTCTCTAGCAGGCCATGCCACTCCGGCGTGACAATCGCGCCGCCATCGGTTCCTGCAACGATCACTCGGTCGCGGCGCGGCGCCGACCAGTGCTCGAACAGCCCGGCCAGGCTCACACCCCGCCATGGCGCCGCGGGATCAACAACAGATGCCTGTGGCAACGAGCCCGTTCCCTGGGCCACCAGATCCGCGAGCGTCGCGCCCAAGTCGGCAGGCACGACCAGCCCGCCATACCGCTGGGCCGCCATCCGCCCGGCCGCATCGACAAAGATCGCCGGCACATGAATCAGTTCGCCAAACGGCAGCTCCCGTTCACCGCCGCCAACCCAGCCATGCAGCCCCAGCGGCAGACCGCGGACGCCGACCACGAGCACCGCCCACGGACCGCCTGCCGCAGCCTTTGCCTCGCGCACCGCGGCGAACAACCGACCGAGTTGGCTGTCGAGCAGCGTGACCTGACCGGCAAACACTTGACGGATCCCGACGACCAGGTCGGGATCGGTGTTCGCGTCCACGGCAAACCCAGGCACGCGGGCCCCGCTCGGCGGCGGCGGATCCTCTGGATCAACATAGCGATCACGATACCGTTCCGGTGCATCCCATGCCACGTTGAGGCTGCCGACGTGGCACCACACCAGCCGGTGCTCTTTCGACGCGATCACCTCGAGGGCGGCGTCGATGAGCCTCGCGATGCCGGTCCGAGCATCGTCTTCCTCGACTATCTCCTTCGCCACCGCCTCGACAAGCCGCACGCTGGCCGCAGGCCCAGCGTCGCCGGCAGTCATGCCCGCCGCCACGGCGGCATCGTCGGTGACGACCACCGGCCGCCAGCCGCCATCGGCAGCCGCGGTCAGGAGCGTCTGGTCTAGCGGTTGGTTTACGGCCGCGCCTGCCGTGAGTAGATCGTGGAGCGTGTCGCGGGCCGCGATCGACGGCGTGATCACGCGGTCGAACACGACGCCTCGCGCCGCGAGACTGTCGAGCGCCGGAGTCGCCACCCAGGTAGCGCCGTAGGCGGCCAGCATCCAGGCCGGCAGCCGATCGATGGTGACGACGAGCAGACCCGCGGGCTGGGCCGATGACGAGACGTCGTTGGGGTGCAGATTCGGATCCATAGACCATAGTGTCGGCTGCCGATGCGGTTTGCACCATACGAGGCATCTGTGACACATTCTCGGACGTGTAAGCTAAGCCTTGCCACGCCAACCATCCGTCTTCCTTTGTCTTCCTTTGGGGCCGCGAGACCGTCATGCCATCCACGACCACCGCCCGGCACGGCTTCGCCACCCACCCGTCCGCCACCACCGGCATGCCGCCGGGGATTCCCTACATCGTCGGTAACGAGGCAGCGGAACGGTTTTCTTTCTATGGAATGAAGACGATCCTCGTCGTGTTCATGACGCAGTTCCTCCATTCCACAGCTGGCGGCCCCGACTTCATGACGGAGCCCGAGTCGCGGGAGTGGATGCACCTCTTTGTGGCCAGCGCCTATTTCTTCCCGATCATTGGCGGCATCGTGGCGGACGCCTTCCTGGGGAAATATCTGACGATCCTGCTTCTGTCGATCGTCTATTGCCTCGGGCATCTCTGCCTGGCGCTGATGGACCTGCCGCAGCCGTTGTTGGCGGCCACGCTCGCGCCGCGGGGCTGGCTGCTGGCCGGCCTGGCCCTCGTCGCGATCGGCTCCGGCGGCATCAAGCCCTGCGTGTCGGCCCACGTGGGCGACCAGTTCGGCCACTCGAATCGTCACCTGCTCGAGCGGGTGTTCGGCTGGTTTTATTTTGCGATCAACTTTGGCTCGTTCTTCTCCACGCTCCTCACGCCCTGGCTGCTGAGGAACCATGGCGCAGGCTGGGCCTTCGGCGTGCCGGGCATTCTCATGGCGCTGGCCACGCTTGTGTTCTGGCTGGGGCGGCACCGTTTCATCCACGTGCCGCCGCGAGGAGCTCGCTACTTCGCCGAGACGTTCGGCCCGGAGGGGCTGGCCGCCATCTTCAAGCTCGTGCCACTCTACCTGCTCGTGGCCGTGTTCTGGTCGCTCTACGATCAGTCGGGCGGCGCGTGGGTGCAGCAGGCGCAGCAGATGGACCGACGGTTCCTCGGCGTCGAGTGGCTGGAGAGCCAGGTTCAGGCGATCAATCCGCTGCTCGTGCTCGTGTTCATTCCACTCTTCAGCCTGGTGCTCTACCCGGCCGTTGCACGGTTCATTCGCCTGACGCCGCTCCGCAAGATCCTCGCCGGCTTCCTGCTGACGATCCTCGCGTTTGCCATCACCGCCCATGCGCAGCGACTGATCGACACCGAGGCGAGCCGGTTTCGAGGCGTCGTCGCGCCGATCGCGGCCGACGACGGCGTGGACCACGGGGCGACGGAGGCCGCCATGCGAAACGCGGGCCTCAATGCACTGGCTGACACAGTGAAGAATGGGACGGGCCGGGAGCACGGCGACGGTTCAGCCGGGCTGCAGGGGAAAGATGCCCGGGTGGAGGCGATGGTCAACGCCGGCATGGCAGTGCGAAAGGATGGCTCGCAGCTCACCGCCCGCTGGCCCTCCGTGGGCTGGCAGCTGCTGGCCTACGTGGTCATCACCGCCGCGGAGATCCTGGTGTCGATCACCTGCCTCGAATTCAGCTACACCCAGGCCCCGCCGCAGATGAAGTCGCTGATCATGAGCCTGTATCTGCTCAGCGTGTCGCTGGGCAACCTGTTCACGGCGCTGGTCAACACATTCTCCCAGGATGCGGCCGGCAATTCGCTGCTGGCCGGAGCCGCCTATTACTGGTTTTTCTGCGGCTGTATGGCCGTGGCCACCCTCCTGCTCTTGCCGCTCTTGTGGACCTATCGCCCCCGCGAATACCTCCAGGACGAGGCCCCGGTCTGACCCCCGCATGCAATCGGTCGCACCACGGCATGGTGCGGGGGGTGGCGGCGTCTGGTACGCTTCCGAAGAGGGTTTTTTCATGGTGCTTTCCACACCCATTGTCCGCCGGGATTTCCTGGCTGCCGCGGCAGCAGCGATCGCTGCGTCACAGGCCTGGGCCGCGGAGCCCCCGGTTGCGGCGCCTCTCTTCCGCATCTCGCTGGCGGAATGGTCGCTGCACCGCACCATCTTCGCCAGTAAACTTGATAACCTCGATTTCCCCCGCGCCGCCAAGCAGCAATTTGGCATCGACGCGGTCGAGTACGTCAACCAGTTCTTCAAGGACAAGGCAAAGGACGCGGCCTACCTGGCCGACCTCGCCAAGCGGGCGAAGGACGAGGGCGTGACGAACGTCCTGATCATGTGTGATGGCCTCGGCAATCTGGGCGATCCCGATGCTGCGGCCCGCACCAAGGTGATCGAAAACCACTTTCCGTGGGTCGAGGCGGCGAAGCGGCTCGGCTGTCACTCGATCCGGGTGAGTGCGGGGAGCAAGGGCTCGCCGGAGGAGCAGCAGAAGCTTGTGGCCGATGGGCTGTCGCGACTGTCCGACTATGCCGTCCAGATGGACATGGCTGTCATCGTGGAAAACCACGGCGGGCTCTCCAGCAATGGGGAGTGGCTGTCGGGGGTGATGAAGCTCGTGAACAAGCCGAACTGCGGCACACTGCCCGACTTCGGCAACTTCCACGACTACGATCGCTACCTGGGCGTGGAGGAACTGCTTCCGTTCGCGAAGGGCGTCAGCGCCAAGAGCCACGAGTTCGACGCCGATGGCAACGAGGTGCGGACCGACTACCGCCGGATGCTGCGAATGGTCGTCGCCGCCGGCTACCGCGGCTGGGTGGGCATCGAATACGAAGGAAACGCGCTGCCGGAGGCGGAGGGGATCCTGGCCACCAAGAAGCTGCTCGAGAAGGTGCGGTCGGAGCTGCAGGCGTAGAGTTTGGCGGGGCTCAGCCCGTGGGGACAAGATTGCATCTTGTCCATGCCCGGCTGCTCCCGTGGGGACAAGATTGCATCTTGTCCATGCCCGGCCCCGGATTCAGCAAGTTGAAAACTTGCTGCCACGAAGGCCCCCCTGCCCACCGTGCCCGACTTACTCGGCCGGCAGCTTCGCGAGGTCGAAATCGACGACGACCGGGAAATGATCCGAGATGTCGAGATCGATCGCGTGGCAGATGTGGGCCCGCGTGATCGCCGGCACAAGATCGCGGTGCACGAGCACGTGGTCGATCATCGTGAACACGTCGTCGGCGTCGGCCGCGCCATTCTCGTTGAAATCCCAGTGCGAGGTGTAGCGGTCAGCCACCCGGGGAATGAACTGCGCCGCGTTGACGAGCTCATCGCCGCCCGAGGCCTCGTCGTAATCCTTGAGGTCGTGCAGCACGGTCGTCCGCGTGCGGCGATTGGAGTCGGCCATTGGCACGTCGGGGTCGTAGTCGTTGATGTCGCCAAGCACGATCGGCGTGTAGCCGCGGGCGACGAACTCCCGCCGCACGACCTCACGAGCGATCGCCGTCTCGGCCATCCGCTGCGCGTTGCTGCCGACATCGGAGGGATTGCTCTTCAGATGCAGCCCCAGCAGGGCGATTTTCCGACCGCAGACCGTGAAGAAGGCCGCTGCGTGCCGCTGCAACACCGCCTGTTCGTTCTGAGTGATGCCACCTTTATCGACATGGCTGTAGCCGCGACGCATCCATCCGTCGCCGCCCTCGCTCGTCGCATCGCGAGCCTCGGCTGTCGGCAGCTCGGCGGCGACATCGCCGTCCCGGGGCCGCTTGGCCGACCGCTTGTTGCCAGACGGCACATAGATGTGAATCTGGCGACCATCCACCTCGTCGGGCACGATCCGGGAGAGGATGGCCACGTCGAATCCGGAGAACTTGTCGCGTCCATCCACGTGATAGCCGTGATAGTCCTTGAGCCCCTTGGCGTGGAGCAGGTTCACGACCGCATCAACGCCCTCGCGCGACACCACCTCCGGCATCACCACGATATCGGGTGCGAGGGTCTCGATGACGGCGGCGACGTGCTCCAGGTGGCGGCGGCGGGCCGGCTCGAACCGGAAGCGGGTGAGCGTGGTCCGCTCGCCGGGGGCGGCGAGGTTCTCGACATTGAAACAGGCCACTCGCAGAGGGCACGCCGGTCGCGACGGCTTCACCTCGTCGCCCAGTGCCAACACTCCCCACGGCATCATCAGCGACACCACGAACGGGAGGAGGAGCAGGCGGAGCAGGAGCAGCCGCAGGCGGGTTGCGGACGCCGATTGCGCCGTCGCCAACGGCAGAGCCTCGATATGCATCGACCGTTGACGAACGCTGTTCATCGCCGCTAAAGTTTTGGGGTTCGAATCGTCGCACTGCAACCAGATACGCCATCACGTCCATGACACTTCCACAGGATACACATCTTCTGGCTGCCCCGCCTGGGGCACCGCAGACCCTTCGATCGAAAACCACCCGTGCGGCGGCAAGTGACAAGCTCAGCCAGCTCGTGGAGGTCAACGAGACGCACGTTGGCCGGGGCGTGTTTGCCCGGCGGAAGCTCAAGGCCGGGATGGTGCTGGGGGAGATTCAGGGCGAGATTTTCCCGGTGGAGCCCGAGGATCCGAGCTATTGCATGGAATTGCCCAGCGGCAGGGTGCTGGAACCGGCCGCGCCGCTACGATTTCTGAACCACAGTTGCGATCCGAACTGCGAGCTCTTCTATTGGTTTGACGAAGAGGATGGGAGCCTTCAGGAAGACCGGCTGTGGCTGCAAACGATCCGTCCGATCAACGCGGGCGACGAACTGCTGATCGACTATTGCTGGCCGGCCGACGCGGCGATCCCGTGCCGCTGTGGGGTAGCGGACTGCCGGGGCTGGATCGTCGATCCGGAGGAACTGCACCTTCTGCCCCACCCCGCTGGCGATTCTTCGCCGCCGTCGCCGTCGGCCTTCTGACACTGCTGGCCGCATTCGGGCTGTCGCGACTGAAGATCGACGACGACCTGCGGTCGCTGCTGCGAGACGCCGACGCCGACTTTCGGCTGGTCGACGAGGTCGCGGCCCGCTTCGGGGCCTCGGACCGTGATTGCATCATCCGGGCCACCGCCCGCTCCGGCGACCTGTTCGACGGCCCCTCGCTCGCCGCGCTCCGTTCGCTCGCTGACAGCCTGGCCACGATCGACGGCGTGGAGCAGGTACGGTCGATGTTCGATATCCGCCGGCAGGGCGCGGCTGGTGCCGTGCTGCCGGTGATCCCGCATGTCGAGGGGCAGCTTACCGCGGCGGATGGCGAAGCCGCCAAGGCCCGCGCCGCCGGTCATCCGCTGATTGCAGGCCACCTGCTCTCCGTCGACGCCACCTCCAGCCTGCTCATCGCCCGACTTTCGGCAGCCGCCGACAGGCCGCCCCGGCAGGGCGAGGTCGTGGCCAGCATCGAGAAACTTCTTGCCGACCACAATGCAGACCTTGGCAACGGCGTGCTGAGGCTTGCCCTCACCGGCCTGCCGGCACTCCGTGAGCAGGCGGCGCAGGCGCTCCGCCATGACATGCTGTTCTTCAACTCACTCGGATTCGGCCTGGCCGTCGTGCTGTCGGCGGTCGTGGCAAGGAGTGTGCGATCGACGGTGGTCGCCTGCGTGCCGCCATTCGTGGGGGCGGTGTGGGCGATGGGCATCCTCGGCCTCTGGGGCGTGCCGGTGAACCTGCTCACCAGCGTGGTGCCGTCGCTGGCCCTCGTGGTGGGCACCTGCGATTCGATCCACTTCATCGAGGACATGCGGCGGAGTGCGCGACGGGGTGTGGCTGGCGCGGCGGCGTCGAGCGGGGCCATCCGGCGGGTGGGCGTGGCCTGCGGCCTGACGAGCCTGGTGACGGCGATCGGGTTCGCCTCGCTCGCCGCAGCACGCATCGATGCGGTGCGAAACTTTGGCCTGGCGGCGGCGGCCGGCGCCGTGGCGAGTTTTCTGGCGGTCACGCTGCTCACCCCCCTGCTCGCCTCCTCACCGGTCTTCAGCGGCATGCGGCTGGGCAGATCCTCCCGGCATGCCGGCCGTCTGGCGAACGGCCTCACGGCATTCTCCGTGCGGCATGCCCGGCCGATCGCCGCGGTGGGCTGTGCCGCCACGCTCCTGCTCGGGCTCGTGGCCGCTGGGCTCGACGCTGACAATCGCGTGACCGACAGCCTGCCGCGGGGGGCTTCTGCATCTCGGACGCTGGCCAGCGTCGACAAGGATTTTGGCGGCGTGATGGGGGTCGATGTGGTGGTCCGTTGGCCGGAGGGATTCGGCTGGCTCGATGCCCCGGTGGTCGAGGCGCTCGGGCAGGTGCATGACGTGCTCGCACAGTCGGGCGGAGTCACGCGGGCGATGTCGCTCGCGACGGTGGCCGGCACGCTTCCAGAGCGGGCCAGGCAGCGGCTCGATGCCTCTGAGTTTCGCGATCTCGTCGACGAGGAAAACCGCATGGCAATCGTGCGGGCCCGCGTGAGTGACCTGGGCTCGCGGACGCTGGAGGGCGTCTACGACCGCATCGACACAGGGCTCGCCACGATCGCCGCCGATCGCCCCGGCTGGAAGTTCGAACTGGCCGGCATGTCGGTCGTATCGGCCCGCAACATCCGTCAACTGGTCCGCGACCTCGGCTCCAGTCTTCTGTTGGAGGTGGCCGTCATCGGTGGCATTCTCGCGATTGCCTTCCGCTCGCCGCTGGCGGGCATCGTGAGCCTGATTCCAAACGTCTTTCCGCTCGCGGTGATCGGGGCGCTGCTCGTGGCACTCGGCAAGTCGCTCGACCCGGCCACCGTGATCGTGTTCAACGTCTGCCTCGGGCTCGCGGTCGACGACACGGTGCACGTGCTGTCGGCGCTCCAGCGCCAGCGTCGGGAGGGGCTGTCGATCGCCAGCGCCGTTCGCCGCGCCGTCGCCGAGACGGGCAATGCGGTCGTGCTGGGCGGGATCGTGCTGGCGATCGGGTTTGCGGCGGTCACGGTGAGCTCCGTGCCGGCACTGGCGGGATTTGGGATGCTCGCCTGCGCAGCGGTGGCCGCGGCCACGGTCGCGGAGCTTGTGTTCCTGCCGGCGCTATTGGTCGTGACCGACGCCTTCGTGCGGCGGCGGTCGGCGACACGGCGCGACGGCATCTTCGGCAGCGAGCCGCTGCAGTGGCCGGCCAGCCCGCGTCCGACCTAGGTCTCGCGAACGCCTCTCCCGTGGCGGCAAGTTTTCAACTTGCCATGGACAAGATGAAATCTTGTCCCCACATAGGAAGATGAAATCTTGTCTCCACAAGAAATCTTGTCCGCACGAGGGAGATGCGATCGTGTTACCACGCAGCGTGCCGCGCTAGCCCTGCGTCGCGGCCATCACTTCGGCGACAGCTTCGACCGCCTGCGCGATCTGCTCTTCGCTGTGCTCGCTCGTGATGAAGAAACGCACGCGGGCGGCCGTCTCGCGAACAGCCGGATAGAGAATCGGCCGGGCGTTGATGCCCCGCTCCAGAAGCATCTGCGAGACGAGGATCGCCCGCGACGAACTGCCCACGATGATCGGAATCACGGGGGTGTCGCAACTCTCGCCGGTGTCGAGATCGCAGTCGGCGGCGAGCTTCAGAAACAGCTCCGAGCGTTCACGCAGCCGGGTCACCCGCCACGGCTCCCGCTGGATCACCCGTAGACCCTCGAGCGCCGCCGCGGCATTAGGCGGCGAGCAGGCTGTCGAAAACACAAAGGCTGGCGTTGTGTAGCCGAGATAGCGGATCAGCCGCTCACCGCCGGCCAAGTAGCCACCGCCGGCCCCGAGTGCCTTGCTGATCGTGCCCATCCAGAGGTCGCCATCGGCAGGATCGCAGCCGAAGAAGTCGCAGATGCCACGGCCTTCGGGGCCCATCGTGCCGAGCGAATGCGCCTCGTCCACATAGAGCAACGCGTTGTGACGCTTCTTTACCTCGATGAACTTCGGCAGGTCGGGATAGTCGCCGTCCATGCTGTAGACGCCCTCGATCGCCACCACCACCCGCTTGTATTGCGACCGCAGGTCGCGGAGCAGACCGTCGAGTTGCTCGTGGTCGTTGTGACGGAACGAACGCTTGCCGGCCTTCGAGGCGCCGGCCCCCTGCATAATGCTGTTGTGGGCCAGTTCGTCGTAGAGGATCAGGTCGCCGGCGCCAAAGAGGTGGTTGAACACCGAGGCGTTGGTGCCGTAGCCACAGGGAAACACCACAGCCCGCTCCGTGCCGAGAAACCTCGCCAGTTCGGCGGCGAGTTCGTCGAGGATCGTGTTGTTGCCACCAACCATGCGGCTAGCCGAGGCGCTGCAGCCGAAGCGATCGATCGCGTCTTTGGCGGCCCGCGTCACATCGGGATGGCCGGCGAGACCGAGGTAGTCGAAGCTCGTGAAGCTGACGACGTCGCGGCCGCCGACGCGGGCCGTGCGGCCGTGGACCTCCTCGTTGGCCCGCAGGAAGGGATTTTCAAGCCCCGCCGCCTCGAGGCCGGCGAGCCGCTCCTCGAGCGCCACGCACTCGGGAAACGCAAAGTCGTCGGCTGGCGGTGACACGCGGGTGGCCGCGACAGGCGTGGCCCGCCGTGGATGACTCTGGGGGCCTGACTGCAGGGCTACCGTGCGGCTCGGACGTTCGCCACTTTCCACCGCACGATCCGCCTCGTCGAACATGCGGCTGGCGATACAGTCGACAAGATCCGCGCAGGTGCTGATGCCGTGGAGCCACTCGTCGCGAAACCGCATCTGATAGCGGCCCTCGATGCGCGTGATAACATCAAAAAAGCGGGCGGTGTCGATGCCGCATCCCACGAGCGACGACTCCGGCACGAGCGTGCGGAGCGTGGCGGTCGGACTGACCCGAGCGACTTCCTCGAAGACGACCCGCTCGATCGACTCCCGCGCGTGCGACCGCGGCTGGACCCGATCGGCGACGAGCGCCTCGCCGTATTCACCACCAACGCCAACCATCGTGCCCATGCTGCCTACTCCCATCGAACGCTCTCCTCCGTGCGAGTCAACACGAGAGCGACGAAGCGTGCAGCGAGTCCCGGCTGCACGATCCACGGATCAACACCGCGATCATGCGGCGACAGTCAAAGTATACGATCCCGGGGCGTTTTTGCGAAAAAAACGAGACTCTGCGGCCTGCGCAGAGATTTCCAGCTCGTAAACGTCACCGCAGGGGCCGCGGTCAGACCGCCAGCAGCTTCCGCAGCACGAACGGCAGGATGCCACCGGAACGGAACTGATCGAGCTCGACTGGCGTGTCGATCCGCACCATGCAGGGGATGTCCTTGACGGTGCCATCCGGCCGCGTGGCCTTCACGATCACGGTCGTCCGCGGCACGAGGTTCTCGAACGGAATGTCGAAGGTTTCCTCGCCCGTCAGCCCCAGCTGCTGCCACGGTTCCGGCAGCACGAGCGGCAGCACGCCCATACCCACGAGATTGGAGCGGTGAATCCGCTCGAAGCTCGTGGCGAGCACGGCCCGCACGCCCAGCAGCATCGTTCCCTTGGCCGCCCAGTCGCGGGAGCTGCCGGTGCCGTATTCCGCGCCGGCCAGCACCACCAGCGGCGTGCCCGCTGTCTTGTACTTCACCGCTGCGTCGTAGACCGGCATCACGTCCGCTCCCGGCAGGAGACGCGTGACGCCACCCTCCGTGCCCGGCACGAGCAAATTGCGGATGCGGATGTTGGCAAACGTGCCTCGCGTCATCACACGGTCGTTGCCGCGGCGGGCCCCGTAGCTGTTGAACTCGACCGGCTCGACGCCATGCTCGATCAGATAGTGCCCGGCCGGGCTCGCCTTGGCGATGCTGCCGGCGGGCGAGATGTGGTCGGTGGTCACGCTATCGCCCAAGGCCAGCAGCACGCGGGCCCCGCGGACGCTCTGCGGAGCCTGGGCCTCGCGAGTGATGTCGGTCAGAAACGGCGGCTCTTGAATGTAGGTGCTCGCCGGCTGCCAATCGTAGAGTTCGCCCTTCGATGTCGGCACTGCATTCCACCGCTCGTTCGAGTTCCAGACGTTGCCGTAGCGGGTCTGAAACTGCGCGGGCAACACGCTCGCCTCGACGGTCTTCCGCACCTCGTCGGCCGTTGGCCAGATGTCGCGGAGAAACACAGGCTGGCCGTCCCGACCGGTGCCGATCGGCTCGTGGTCCATGTCGATGTCGGTGGTGCCGGCCAACGCGTAGGCGACGACCAGCGGCGGGCTGGCCAGCCAGTTGGCCTTCACGAGCGGATGGACGGGGCCCTCGAAATTGCGGTTGCCGGAGAGCACCGCCGCGGC
>JAPLNQ010000161.1 GCA_026401075.1 Planctomycetia bacterium | reverse complement strand
GCATGCCGGCCACGGCACACACGGTGCCGCCGAGCAGGCAGGTGACCGGGGGCAGTCCGCCCACATACCACGCAGCGGCGGCGTAGCCGGCGCCTACGATCGATGAACCGGTGATGTGCGCCTGGAATCCGGGCACTGCGAACCCCCGCCAAAGTCCTAACTGACTGCCTGCGCGCGGGAGCGACCTCACGCGTACGGCATGCCGGTACGACCGCCCACCAAGGCGTTCTGCACAGACACAGCAGGCTTATCGACAGCGGAGCCATCGGCACGTTTGGAGATTCAACGCCGGCTGCGCGGTCACCCGGTCCCCTGCACTGCCCTCTGGAAAAGATTTCCCAGTCGAAACAAACACCCAAGGAAATAGAAAAGATTGGGTGAATGGAGCGTTTAGGTCAACTGGTGTGATTGGGTTGTGTGGTGAGAGGCTGCATTGGTATTGAATGCTTTCCGGCGACTCTCCTTGGAATAATGAAACGGCTGGGAAATATAGAGATTGTGGGAAGGATATTTTGTTTGGCTCTGTGTTGCCGTTGTTTTGGCTTCGCCACCGATCGAGCCAATCCCTACACTCCGAGACACCGGGCCGGACGCATTCCGGCCCACGCAGGTCGCTGATTACTGGAGGCTGGAGTGGCTCTCGAAGGTTATGACCTCGTCATGCTCGGCATTCTGGCCGGCGCTGCCCTGCTTGGTTACTTCAAGGGCATGGTCTGGCAGTTGGCGTGGATCGCCGGCATCTTCGCCAGCAGCTATGTCGCGTTTCGTTTTGGCTCCGTCGTCGCGCCGTTCTTCGGCACCCAGGCGCCGTGGAACCGTTTTGCCGCCATGCTGGCCATCTACGTCGGCACCTCGCTCGCCGTCTGGCTCGTCTTTCGCGTGATTTCTGGTGCCATCAACGCGGTGCACCTCTCGGCGTTCGATCATCAGCTCGGCCTGCTTCTGGGACTGGCCAAGGGGGTGCTGCTGTGTGTGGTGGTGACCTTCTTCAGCGTGCTACTCGCCCCCGCCTACCGCCACCAGATCGTGGCCAGTCGGAGCGGCCGACTCGTGGCGGAACTGATCGTCCGCGCCGACACCTACCTGCCGAAGGAAATCCACGAGACGGTTGACCCGTTCGTGAAGCAGTTCGAGAGACAGTTCGATCCATCGGCTGGCATACCGGCCGCTGCGACCGGACAGCCGCCGGTTCTTCATGCCCAGCAGGCCCAGCAGCCCCAGCAGTCGCCCTTGCAGGCCATGTGGGATGGAGTCACGTCGGCGGCGGCGTGGGCCGGAACGGAGCAGGGGGGCGGCACAGGGCAGGGGGCCATGCAGGCCGGTGGCACGCTGCCGGCAGGCTCCGCCTGGTTCGTGCCACGTTCTGCCGGCCCGGCCCAGGACGTCGCCGGGCCACGCTACGCGACACCAGCCGCGGCCCCGGGCACAGGAGCACCGGCCGGAAGTGGCTTCACAACGCCGCAACGATTTGCGCCGCCGGCCGCATCACCGATGCCCGCTCCCCAGCCATTTGTCCAGCAGCCCTTCGCTCCCCAGCAAGCACCGCCGCAACGCTATCCGGTCGGCGCCCAATCACCGCTGCCGGTGCGTTGATGTGGCTGACCGCCGCAACGTCAGCCGCGGCCAGCATGTGCTGCCTATGCAGCATGTGCAGCAGGGGAGCAGGGAGGTTTTGCTGCGGAAAACATGCCGGAAACGAATAAGGCCGAAACCGGACATAAGAGACATTATCGGACGTTGGGGAGAGGGGTGCGCGCGCCGGCTCCGGGACGGCTGCTGCGGTCAACGCGCCCAACACGCCGGGACGGCAGATGTCTCCTCGCGTGGATCTTTCCCTTCAGCCTCGCTCGGCAGTTCGGTGCCCGTTCGGGGAAAGCTCCAATGCTCGTCGAGCATCCGCCGATCCCGGCTGCGCCACTCGATGCGCTGCAGCAGCCGTCCCGTCGCCTCCCTGGATGAGGGTTTTCAGAGTCGGCGTCATCCGTGAGGGGCTGCCCATGTCCCGAGAGCTGGCGTTGCTGGCCAGCGGAGGCAGGATGCCGGAGCGCAGTCAGCATCGAGTGAGCGTAGGCCATGGATGGCCGTAGCGAACGTCCGGCGACGGGACATGGGCAGCCCCGAACCAATTAGTTCTGGCTCACTTCTCCATCAGCGATGCCGGCCAGTGTATTGAGCACAGACTGCTCGATGTCTGTTCGGATCGGCCGTACGGCACCGTCAACCGTTGTGAACATCACAACATTGCCATGCCCGCTATTGAACTTCGGCACATCGAAAGTTGGTTCAGTACCGAGACCGTTCATGACGGGCCAACCGGCGGCTCCAATCCAGCCGATCGCAGCGGCATTTTCACCCAGCATGATGGTTGTGGACATGCCATCGACGATCTGGTGGAGTCGTCTCGCTTGACGATTTACGAAAACCCCCGCCCGTTTTTGCCCTGTCGGCGTATTGCCATACACACCAGATACGCCGACATAATTCGAAAGCCCCAGATCTTTTTCCAGCCGGCCGGCAATCGTGACCACGGGACCTGATGACGATTCGTAGGTGAAGGACGTGTCGATGACGATATTCTGATCGCCAGCAACCGCTGCAGGGCACCGCAGGATGTCTATTGGCGTGCGTGCCGCGTCGTATGTTTCGGGCACTGTCCAATAGCCGTAGTAGGCTCCGCCAGGCCGCTTCGTCGTGTGTTGTCGTAAAAGTTCCGGGTCGAGCCTGGAATGGGTTGCATTTTCTTCGAAGAACGGCAGCAAGACCGGCAGGAATCCGAGGTTCGAAAAGTCCCACTGCCATGTCTGCGGGGATTCGGCCTGATCGTCAAAGCCGTTTCCGTTTTTGTCCCAAGGCCCGAGAAACCCGATCGGCAGGCGGCGCTCGACTGTTTCGAAGCCAGCCGTTGCCAGAGCAATCTGCCGCAGGTGGCTCGCGCACGTCGCGCGGCGTGCCCCAGCCCTTGCCGATTGAACGGCGGGAAGAAGGAGGGCGAGAAGAATTGCAATGATGGCAATGACCACCAGCAGCTCAACAATCGTGACACCGCGAGCGGATCCACGCGCAATGACCGGCGCCCTCTGGGTACGTCTCTGAGTACGTCGTTGTTTTTTGGAAGCATGCATGCGTTACGATGCGGCTTCTTCCAGAAACACACCCATCCGTCGGAACTTCTCGTAGCGTTCCGCGACGAGGGTTTCCGCCGGCTGGTCGACCAGACTCCGCAGCGACCGCACGAGCCAGGTCTTGAGCCGGGTCGCCATCTGCCGCGGATGGCGATGGGCCCCGCCGGCAGGCTCCTCGATCACGGCGTCGATCACACCAAACTCCTTCAGGTCGCGCGAGCGGAACCGCAGCGCCCGGGCCGCGTCGGCCTTGAAATCGACGCTCTTCCAGAGAATCCCGGCACAGCCCTCGGGACTGATCACGCTGTAGTAGGCATGCTCCAGGACGGCCACGCGGTCGCCGACCCCGATGCCGAGTGCCCCGCCCGAGCCACCTTCGCCAATCACCGCACAGACAATCGGCACCGGAAGCGTCGCCATCAGGAACATGCTTTCGGCGATCACCTGGGCCTGACCGCGTTCCTCGGCGCCGATGCCCGGGTAGGCACCGGGCGTGTCGATGAGGCAAATCACCGGCAGGCCATATTTCGCCGCCAGCCGCATTTTGCCCATCGCCTTGCGGTAGCCCTCCGGATGGGCGCAGCCGAAGTGACAGGCCTGTCGCTCGGCCAGCGTCTTGCCTTTTTGGTGGCCGACGACCAGCACCTTGTGCTGTTCGAGCTTGGCAAAGCCGGTCAGCATCGCCGGATCGTCGCCGAACGCCTTGTCGCCATGCAGTTCGACGAATTCGTCGAAGACGAGCGACAGATAGTCGCTTGTCTTGGGGCGATTGGGATGGCGAGCCACCTCGACCGTCTGCCAGGGGTCGAGGCTGCCGAACACGTTCTTTTGAACCTCGACGAGTTCCCGCTTCAGCCGTCGCAGTTCTTCCTGCTCCTGCCCGCCGACCGGCGCGGCTTCCAACTGGGAAATCCGGTCCTCGATCTCGTAGATGGGCTTTTCGAGCGGCAGGCGATGCAATCCGGACGACATCAGATGACCTCACGGCAACGGGGTGGACCTGAGATTGTCACCGCGGGTCGAACCCTGCGTCAATTCGGAAAGATGGCCTCACGCGGACCACGAAATCCTGTCGTCCTCACAGGCGAGCACTGGCCGAAGCTTTCCGCCGTGGCCACAAGATTGCATCTTGTGGGGCTTGGGTCCTTGGATTCGGCAAGTTGAAAACTCGCCGCCACGGGGGAGCCCGTCCGGCCGTCGCTCAGCCGCCCACCCGGTTCAGGAACTTGATCGCGCCGACATGCTGCACGACGGACTTCATCGAAGCGGGCCGGTCGGCCGGCCGCTTGGCGAGCATCTGCCGGATCAGCTTCGAAACACTCGCGGTGGCATTTCGATTGAAGGCCTCGACCGACGGCGGCGTCGCCGACAGATGTTTGTGCAGCAGTTCCTCCGTGGTCGATGCGGTGTATGGCGGCATGCCCGCGAGCATTTCGAACAGCACGCAGCCCAGGGAATAGATGTCGGACCGCGGGTCGACGGGTAGGCCACGAATCTGCTCCGGCGCGATGTAGCTCGGTGAGCCCTGTGCCTTCACCTTGCCACCCAAGAGCCTCTTGATGATCCCAGACTTGCGAGCGGCGATCGCCAGGTCGATCAGCTTCACCTCGCCGTCGGCCGAAGCAAGCACGTTTTCCGGCTTCACGTCGCGATGCACCCAGCCGCGGCCGTGCATGTGGTCGAGTGCCCAGGCGACCTGCGTGATGATGCGGTGCAGCCGTGGCGCGATCTCATCAACACCCGCGGCGGTCTGTTTCTTGAGATTGGCATGCGGGTAGAGTTCCATCACCAGGTGCGGCAGACCGCCCGTCGTAGAGAACTCGTTGATGCGGATGATGGCGGGATGGTCGAGGCCGCGGGCCACCATGATTTCGTGCCGGAGCAGCCGGCGTTGGCCTGCATCTCCGGCCATCTCGGGAACGACGATCTTTGCCGCCACCCGCTGGCCTGAGTCGGTGTCCACAGCCTCCCAGACCTGGCAGTGCCGGCCCATGCCAAGCTGCTTGCTGAGAGTCAGTTTTCCGAGCTGTTCGGGAATTCTTGCCATGCAGGCGCTGGATTCGCAGAGGGTGGACTGTTGGAACCGCTGAGATCGAGATTGAGGTCGAGACTGAGGTCGAGGTCGATCGACACGAGCACAAGCCCTTGCGGCGGCGCCGTTGGGCCGGCGGCGGGCCTGCTCCGGGCCGCGATCACCTCGCGGATCCACTCCGGCTTCCGCTTGCCGGAGCCAACCATCACGAGCGATCCCGTAATGATCCGCACCATGTTGTAGAGAAAACCGTTGCCAACGACCTCCAGCCAGACCTCCGCATCGGCTGCGTCATCGTAGCCCGAGTGGCGAAACACCTCGGCGGCATGGATTGTGCGAACTTTCGATCGCCTTGTGGAGGGGACCGTTTCGAAGCTGGTGAAATCGTGTTCACCGACGAGTTCGGCGGCGGCGGCCTGCATCGCGGACGCATCGAGCCGGGATTTCGACCGCCAGACCAGATTCCGCTGGAGCACGGGCCGCCAGGGGGCATCGTGGATGCGGTAGCGGTAGCGTTTGCGAACGGCCGCCCGGACCGGATCGAAGCTGTTCGGGGCGGCAACCCCCTCCACCACGGTGATGTCGGAGGGCAGTTTGGCATTGAGCGCCCGCACCCACACCCGGGGCTCGAGGCTGCTCATGGTCGTGAACGCCACCACCTGACCGAGCGCATGGACGCCGGAGTCGGTGCGACTGGAACCCCGCGGCACGATCGTCTCACCAGTAACGCCGCGGATCGCCTCGGCGAGCGCCCCCTGCACCGTTGCCTGACCGGGCTGTCTCTGCCAGCCCGCATACCGGGTGCCCTCGTAGGCCAGCGTCAGGCGGATCGTGCGCGGCGAGCCGATCGTGTCGGCGGTGTCTGTCATGCGCGATGCGATGCGGTTCCTGCGAAACGGCTGAGGAGCGGCCGCAGGAGACGCCGCAGGACAGGCGCCGGCACGAACGCCATGTTCGCCGTCAGCATCGCCAGCCCGAACTCCATCATGCCCATCGTGAGGCCGATCCCCAAGTGCACCGGCACCGCGATGGCGAGAAACAGCCGCCGGGTGAGCCGTGGCCAGACGAGCCCCGCGTAGGCAATCTCCCACCAGAGCGTGCTGAGCGTCAGGGCGTTGATGATCCACGGGTGGCTGGCCAGCCAGGTGAGATCGAACGTGCGGTATTGGACGTTGGCGGCGGCGCCCCACAGGGCGGTCCCCTCCCACCAACTCGCTCCCAGGAGCTTCCCAAGGCCGGAGAAGAAATAGACCACACAGAGATGCACCTGGATCAGCCGGATCGCCAGATTCGCCCGTACCGAAGGCCGGCCGGCGGCGATGTCGGGGGCGAGCAGACGGTCGACCGAGAGCACCGCCCCGGCGGGCCCGACCGCCACCGCGATCAGCAGCATTCCCAGCGTGTCATCGAGCCCGAAGACATTGAGCGGCGCGCGGTTCACGGCGCTGATCAGGCCTGCGAGCGACACGACCGCCGCCAGGGGCGTGGCGATGCCGAGCGTGAGCATCACCGCCGCAGCGAGCGTGATGCCTGCGAGAACCCGGGCCATGCCGGCAGAGCCCGCGGCGAAGTACCAGCTCCACTGCCACGGCTGATCGTTCATCCGCCAGACGTTCTCGGGCCGTTGCCAGCCGTCGTGACTGAAGAAAGCCTCGGCATCGAGCCACCAGACAAAGCTGGCCCAGGTGAGCAGTGCTCCGGCAAAGATCCGCACCACCGCCAGTGGCAGCGGATCGGCAGGTGTGAACCAGAACGTATTCCACGCATCGAGCCAGTCGCCAAGCCAGCTGCCGCGGTGCGGTGGTGCATCGGCCAACGTCATGTCGCTCATCGGTTCGCCGTCCCGGCCGGTGGAACCGGCCCTGTCAGCGGTTGCGCTCCTGCCAATGCATACGTGCCCAGCGGCGTGACCGTGTCGCTCCCCTGCTCTACCCCACCCTGCTCCGACCGGATCAGCTCTTCCGGATCGGGCAGATAGTGCTCCGTCATCTGCAGCGTCACTTCGGCGCCGCCGTATCGGTGCAGAAGATGGCCGGCGACGTCCTTCACGAGCGGCTGCCAATCTCCCCTGCTCTGCTGCCGCACGTCTGCCGGCGCGTCGGGAAATGGCACGAACGACGCGATCTTTTCACTGATCATGAACCGGCGGTGGTAGAGCAGCCGCGGCCAGTCGGCCTCACGGTCGGGGATCGAGCCCTGCCGGGTCGAGCCGTCAGCCATCTTCATGGTCCACTGGATGGAGTGACCAGGCCCGGGGTTGGGCGCGAAAAACCGGTAGCCGTGCCCCAGGAACAGCGCTCCCACGAGTGGCCGCAACGGCTGGAGCGCCGCCATCGCCAGGTCGCTGGCTGGGGGCGGGCCTGCCAACGGCGGCACGATCACGGCCGCAAGGTAGGCCACTAGCACGAGCGACACCGCCAGGCGGGCGGCTGGCGACCAGGAAAAGCGTCGGGAAGGGCGCGGCACAACCAGCGTCATAAAGCTGTCTTCGACGCGACCGCGATTCATTCACAGCCCCACCCTCAAGACGACAGTCTAGGTAAGGCAGGCAATACGGGAAGCTGGGGTCGGCGGAAGCTCGAGGAGCATTGGGCGTATCCTCGCCCCCGCGACGAGACTTCTGCCGATCCCGGCGGCGCGTCACCAGCGGATACCGGGTTGGCATGGCACGTTGGGCGGTGGTCATACCCGGAGTCCCCCGGCTTCCGCCGGGGGCTTTTATTTGGAGCGGCGCGTTACCAGTTCGTCTCGTGAAAACAAAAAAACTCCCGCGCGGCACGCGGCCGCGCGGGAGTGAATGACTGCATAGGACGGCCGGGCAAGCCCGGTCCGAACGAAAAGCACACTAACGAGTCGACGCGGTCGAGTCGGCCGAGGCCGTCCGCTGGGCCGGGTCGAGCGACAGTTCAACCGACTGGCCGGCGGCCAGATCGATCACCTTCGACACGACCTGCTCGCGGCCGTCGACGACGGTCGCAACGCGGATCTCATAGTTCTTCCACGCCTGGCCAGCGGCCAGCGTCGAGGTCTGGAACTGTCGAGTCGCACCGGCAGACGAGGTTTCGTTGCCGGCCAGCCAGACCTTTGCGTCGGCGGGCACGTGCAGGGTCAGGCTCGTCTTCGGGGCCGAGGCCGCGGTGAACGACAGGCTCGAACGTCCGCCGGCAGCCAGCGACACGACCTTGGTCTGCTCGCTGGTCTGGCCGTCACGGTCGACGGTCATCCGCACCGTGAACTCATACCGCTTGCCCGCGGCAAGACCACGCGACACATACTGCCGCACGGTGCCCGTGGCCGACGTCTTCGTACCATTGACGTAGATCGTCGCGCCGGCGGGAACCTCGACGGACAGGAGGGCCGAATCGGCGGGCACCACGCTGGTCGTGGAATCGTTGGAGATCGGGTTGACGTACTGCGGTGTCTCGATGATCTCGCCGCCGCTGACCGACGGCTCGCCGATCACACGATACGACTCGACCGGATCGCTGTAGCCGCTGTAGCTGCTGGAATAGGTGGCCGCTGGCACCGAGGAGCCGCCATACGAGCCGCCGTAGGAACCACCGTAGGAACCGCCACCGGAGGATCCGCCCGACGAGCCGCTAGAGGAATACGAGCCACCGGAGCTGCCGCCCGAGCTGCCGCCGGACGAGCCGTGCGACGAGTGACGGTAGGCACGCCGCGCCATCTTGGCGGCATGGTGCGAACCAAAGCTGCCGTGCGAGCCGGAGGAGCCCGACGATCCATAGCTGCCGCCGGACGAGCCGTACGAGCTATAGGAGCTCGAGCCGCCCGAGCTACCGCCCGAGCTACCGCCGGACGAACCACCGGACGAACCACCGGAACTACCGCCGGAACTACCGCCGGACGAACCGGCGCCACGATAACGATGATGCCAGCCAGCATCAGCATCGCAGGCCGTCGCTGCAACCGCGACAAACGTGACAACCCCAGCCACCCGCAACCACCGACGATGGACCAACATCTGAATCACGCTCCCTTGAAAAGTGTGGATCGCCCGTATTTCAGCCGTAGACGGCTGGGACGCTAAAAACTGCCGGCACGACGCAAGAATAGTTGGCGGATTTGGCAAATCAAGGAGGATGGGGAATATATCCGGTCTGCTGGGGCTGNNNGCCGAAAAAGTGGGAAAAAGGCAGGATCAGCGGGGGATTCCCGCCACCTGAACGTCATCCACATCCAGCCTGCCGGTAGCTCCGAGCAGTCCGATCTGCAGGATGGCCTCGCGGGCCCAGACAGGTACCGCGACCGACCCCTCGACCCGCCGCCACGGACCGTTGCCCTTCCATGGCCCCACCTGGCCATTCTGCGACCGACTGCGTTCGTCGTTGAAAAACCGCACGATGAGCCCGGGGAAATCGTCTGGGTTCGGCCCGGCTCCGATGCCATCGCCACGCACCTCCAGCGAGAATGCCACCCGGCCGACCGTACGACCGTCGACGGGAAATCCCTGGAAGAGTTGGGATGGTCGCCCTGGCTGCGCGTTTTCCAGACGGATGTAGCTGCGGCCCTCCGGCGCGTCCTGCCCCGCGACGACCTGAAACTGCCGTCCGTAATACCAGGCAGCGGGCACGTCGGCATCGGGAAGCAACTCCTCGAACCCGCCATTGTGCAGCGACGGTTTCGTGCCGTCGGGCTGCACCCTCCTCCCCTGCTCCGCCACCCCAGTCATCGGCACGAACAAGCTGGGCACGAGTGACTCCCGTTCCATCACGCCCTTCCGCTTCGACAGGAGCATCAACGTCTGCTCGTAGCGCTCGCCGACCGGGATGATCATGCGACCCCCTTCGGCGAGCTGATCGACGAGCGGCTGCGGGATGTTTTCCGGGGAGCAGGTGACGATGATCTTGTCGAACGGCGCGTGGTCGGCCCACCCCTGGAAACCATCGCCGATCTTCGTGACGACATTCCGGTAGCCCAGCCGCGCAAGCGTGCGTGCGGCCTTCTCGCCGAGTAAGGGGCTGATCTCGATCGAATAGACCATCCCCACGAGCGGCGAGAGCACGGCTGCCTGATATCCGCTGCCGGTCCCGATCTCCAGCACGCGATCGGTCGGTTTTGGCTCCAGTTTCTCGGTCATGTAGGCCACGACGAACGGCCCGGAGATGGTCTGCGACGCCCCGATCGGCAGGGCCATGTCGAAATAGGCGAAGGGCCGCTGCGGCGTTCCCAGGAATTCATGCCGGGGAACGAGCCGCATGCTTTCGAGAACGCGAGGGTCGGTCACTCCGCCGCCGGCGATGTCGTCGCGGACCATCCGTTCGCGGGCCTCGGCGAACCGATCGACCACCGGAGGCGCGGCTCGCACCGACCCTGCGGCCGCCGCCAGACACCACGCCGTGACCACCACACGTGCCCAAGCCAATGGAGTGCCTGTGGTGCCCATGATCTCCGCCTCACGTCGTCGGTGTCTTACTTGGCTGGCAGGATTTTGACCAACTCGATCTCGAAAATCAGCAGCTCGTTCGGCTCGATGACCGGCGGCGATCCCTCCTCGCCGTAGCCCAGTTGTGGCGGCACGTAGATTCGCCACTTCGCGCCGGTCTTCATCAGCGGCAGTGCCTCCTGCCAGCCAGGCACGACGCCGCGGAGCGGAAACGACGCCGGCTCACCCTGGGGGTCGGTGGCATCGAATTCGCGACCGTCGATGTGGGTGCCCCGGTAGTGTGCCACGACGCTCTCGTCGAGCGTTGGGCTTCCGCCCGTGCCCGCACGGATCACCTCATACTGCAGGCCGCTCGGCCGCGTTGTCACCCCCTGCTTCCGACCGTTTGCCTGGGCAAACTCAGCCGCCTTGGCGAGGTTGACCTTGGTGGCCTCGCGCATCCGCCGGCCGAATTCCTGCTCCCGCTCCTGCATGCGGGCGTCGAAGGCCTCGAGCGTCTGTCGGATCTGCTGTTCGCTCAGACGCGGACGCGCCTCCAACACGGCATCTGAGAGGCCGCGGGCAAGTGCCGCGGCATCGACGGCGGGTTCCTGCCCCTTGAAGTCGGCGGCAATGCGGCTGCCGATCCGCAGGCCGAGCGCGTAGCCAAGCGCCGCGCCGGGCGTGTCGAGCCCCCCTGCCGGTGCCCGAGCCGCAGGCAGTTCGCCCGCCGGCTGCTCCGCCGCAAGTGGTGCCGCCGCGAACCAGCAGCCCACGAGAACACCACTCAACGTAAGAATTCTGCCCATCAACCACTTGTTCATGCTGCACTCCTTCATGCCATCCTTCATGCCATCCTTCATGCCATCCTTCATGCCATCCTTCATGCCATCCTTCATGCCATCCTTCATCATGTCGTCCCACGCCTTCACGTCTCCGCCGCGTTCCGCCCCGGGCGACCGATCGCCCCCTTGGTAAGTTCGAGGAACGCGGTCTCCAGATTGACTTCCTGCTCCCGCATCGAAACCAGATGATGGCCGTCGGCGATGAGCTTCGCCGCTAGCGGCGAGGGATCCTCCACGCCATCGGCGAGGGTCACGAGAATCTCACCGTCGCGCACCGCCACGCCCGCCGCTTCCGGGGATGTCTCCAGCAACCGGGCCGCCTTCTCCGGCGGTCCCGCCAGTCGAAAGCGGATCACCGGCCGGCCGCGGACCTGTGCCAGGAGGTCTTGCACATTGCCACAGGCCAACAGGCGGCCGTATTCGATGATGCCGACTCGATTGCAGATGTCGGCCAACTCCGGAAGGATGTGGCTGGAGACGAGGATCGTCTTGCCCAGCCCCTGCAGTCGCTTGAGCAGTCCGCGCATCTCGATCCTCGCCCGCGGATCGAGACCGCTGGCGGGTTCGTCGAGGAGCAGCACCTGCGGGTCGTGCAGCAGCACGCGGGCAAGGCCCAATCGCTGGGTCATGCCACGGGAAAGACTGGTCACCAGTTCGTCGCGCTTGAAGGCGAGATCCACCAGTTCGAGCGACCGCTCCGCCACGCGTCGCCGCTCGGGCCCGTCGATCCGATAGGCGGCCGCGAAGAACTCCAGGTACTCGATCACCCGCATGTCGTCGTAGACGCCGAAAATATCGGGCATGTAGCCGATCGCCCGACGGATCTCGCGGGGATGCGTGTAGATCGAGTAGCCGCAGACGTAGGCCTCGCCCCACGTCGGGGAGAGGAGCGTGGAGAGGATGCGGATCGTGGTCGTCTTGCCGGCGCCGTTGGGCCCGATGAAGCCGAAAAGATCCCCCTTTTCAAGTTTCAGGTCGAGCGACTCAAGGGCGTAGAAGTCGCCATATTTCTTGGTCAGGTCGATTGTTTCGATCATGGCAACAATCCGTTGGAGGGGGCGGTTGGGCCGGAAACTGCTGCCACCGGCCGGACAAGCGGGATCACGATCCGCCAGAGGGAGGCCTGGCCTGGCATGGGTGGTACCCGTGCCGACGTGTTGGTGTCGGCAAGTGACTGCGGCTGGCAGCGCCAGTCCACCATGGCGGGCCCGCGGCCCACAAGCACGGCACGGTCGAGCGGCAGGAGTGGCGACAGATCGAACCGGCCGAGCCGTCCCGATTCGAGGGACGTGTAGCCGCTGCCCCCCGCTGCCGCATGGAATCCGGCGATCTCCAGAATCCGCACCAGCTCCTTCTCCGCGACATCCCAACGCACATTGACCTCTCGGTCCTTATTCTGAGTGCGGCGTGTCAACGCCCCGGCGAGCGAGCGGGGCCCGCGTCCGCCGCCGGCATCGAAGGATTGTCCTGGCCCCAAAGTCCCGACCTCGTAGAGCCAGCCCGCATGTGCGAGCGCGCAGCCCTCGAGCGGAAACGGCAGCCGGCTGGTCAGCACACCCCGGAGGGTCCCCTGCCCTTCCCGTACGAGCGTCGACTCCACCGCCGGGATCGCCGTGTGGCCGGTGATCTCCGCCTCGAACAGCCGGCTCGACGAGGCTGCGATCGGAACGCCGTCGAGCACCGCGGGCGAACGGCCATACCCCGAACGGCCATACTCATAGTCGGACGCCGCCAACGAAGGATGGGCCGCAGCGGCGTCTGTGCCCCCGATGCCCCTGCCGCAGTTTGCAAACCAGCTGACGGCGGCGTCGACCGGTCTGGCGGCATCGTCAGCGGTGATGGGCAGGCGGCCCGCTTCGGGCCCGACGGCCAGATTCAGCCGGGCATTCGCGGGCGACCAGATGCCCGCAAACGAAGCAACCCGCACCAGGCCGCTGCCCAGGTCGAGATCGACGAACGACGCCGCGGATGTCTGCCAGTCCGTGCCTTTGAATCGCTGACCGGCAGCCCACGCCAGTCCGCTCGAGGCGGCGACCACCAATGGCAGCGACAGCCATGCCAGCCAGGATGACCGCAGGCCACCGGCCGGACTGTCGCGACGACGGCCTGACACCAGCCACCAGTCGAGCGGATAGAGGCAGGCGACATAGAGAATGCCAAGACCGGCAATCACTTCGAACGGGATCGGGGCCACGCCTGGAAACCGATCGACAGCCTGCCGGAGCTGACCGGCAAGGTCGAACGATCCACGGTCGGTCTCGCCCGCGCGGCCCGCCCCCTGCGCCGCCCGCCGGCCGCGGAGCATCTCGACGAGCAGGGAGTCGCTCCCGGACCAGTCACGAAACGGTGGCTGGTCGATGTCGACGCCGGCCCACACGACCGTGCCCAGGCCATGCGCCCGCCGCACGACGAGCGGCAGATCGGCCGCGCCCCGCCCCTCGAAGGCCTCGACACTCCCCTCGATCGCCTGCGGGTTTTTGAACAGCGGCATCTCGAGCCCCGTCAGCGCACCTTTGTCGAGCGGACGGCTGGCTCGTGCATACGTTTCAATGGCATTGCCTCGCCGCAGCGGCACCAGTTTCGCGACCGGCCCCGGCAGCCATCCGGCCGCCGCACTGCCGCCGCGGTCGACGTCGATCGCCGTCATGCCGGCGACAAAAATAAGCTGTCCGCCCTGCCGCACCCAGTCATCGACGCCGCGAAGCGTGGTGGGATCGATGGCCGCCACGGCGCGACCACAGACGACGATCGAGTCGGCGCCGTCGAAGTCGCGAGCCGTCCTGCCCAACGCCCACCCCTCCCCTGCCCCGGCGGCATCGGAACGGGCGTTGATGGCCACGACCCGCGGTCGCGAGCCGTCATCCTGAGCCAGCAGCCGCGAAGCCCGCTCGGCGGCGGGCAGGTCGCCCAGCACGAGCATGATGGTGTCGGTTGCAGAAACTGGTGTTGGTAACGACTGCGGCGTCGCGGCCCTTCGTCCAAGACCGCTGGCATCATCGCCGTCTGCCCCCCGCACGGCCTCCACGAGCACTCGGCCGCTGGGCCTTCCGAAGCGGACGGTGAGTCGTGCCGCCCGCCTGCCATCGGCGCCGATCTCCACCGGCGCCGCAATCGACCGGACATACTGGCCGTCGGGATCCTCGACCCACACGCACACAGCCGGTGGGGCATTCTCAGGCGACGCGGGAAATTCGACCGTCAATGGGGTCCATGATCCGGTCCGATAGACGCCATCGAATCCGACCCGCAGATCGGGCCGCAGGTCGGGCATATCCGCGGCGACAGCGTCTGCCATCAGCACGACTGCTAGTGCCATCAGGAGTGCGGTCATGGCTTCTCCGCATCCGGGCAGATGCACGCCAGCTGGCTGCAGCCCGGACAGCCAGTTCCATACTTCCGCGCCACGGCCTCTTCGAGGTCCACTTCGACGACGTTTGCGATCGTGGCCAGCCAGGCCAGCACGTCGGCGAATTCAAGCGATCGTTCTTCGTGGGTGCCGCTTCGGAGTGCCGTGGCCAGCTCGCCGATTTCTTCCGTGAGCCACATGAACGTTCCCTCAACGCCCCGCGATGCGTCCTTGTCGTGGTACATGGTCCGGATCAGCTGCTGAAATTCGCGAAGTGTCATCGGATGGCTGCCTACGTGAAAGACGGGATCGTCATGCCTCTGGAGTCTGCCAAACCCGTGCTCGCGGCACAAACCATGGATAAATTGCGGGCACGACGAAGGCGGTCAGGAGCGTCGACGTGACGATGCCGCCGATCACCACGGTGGCCAGTGGCTGCTGAATTTCCGCGCCCGCGCTCGTGGCCATCGCCATGGGAAGGAAGCCGAGGCTTGCCACGAGCGCTGTCATCAACACCGGGCGGATGCGAACCTCGGCGGTGGTGATTGCCGCCTCGCGTGGAGCGAGTCCGCCCTGTCGCGCATGCTCAGCCCCAGCGACCCAGACCAACCCATTGAGCACCGCCACACCAAAGAGCGCCACGAAGCCGACGCCGGCCGCGATCGAAAACGGCATTCCACGGAGCGCGAGCGCTGCGATGCCGCCAGACGCCGCCACCGGCACGGCGAAGAAGATCAGCGATGCCAGACGGAGCGACTTGAAGCTCGTGTAGAGCAGCAGGGCGATCAGCCCCAGCACCACGGGCGTGATCAGCATCAGCCGGCGGCTGGCGGACAGCAGATTTTCGAAGTCGCCCCCCCACCGCAACGTGTAGCCTGTCGGCAGGCGAACCTGCTTCGCGATGGACCTCTGGGCCTCCTGCACGAAGCTGGCCACGTCGCGGCCGCGGACATTCGCCGACACATAAGTCCGCCGCCGTGAGTTTTCATGCTCGACCGACGGCGGGCTCTCGGCCCTCTTGATATCGGCCAATTCTCCAAGCGGCACCGGCCGACCGCCCGTCGCCCCGACCGGGATCTGCGGCAGGCGTTCGGCGTTCTCACGCCACTCGGGCGGAAACTTCACCACCAGCGGATAGCGAGGCCGTCCCTCGTAGATGACGCCGGTCTGAATGCCTCCCATGGCCGACACCGTCCGCATCACCTCGATACCATCGATCGCGTGCCTCGCCAGCTGGTCGGGCCGGGCATCGATCTGCATCGTCTGCACGTTGGCCTGCCAGTCGGCCCGCACGTCGGCCGATCCGCGGATGCCCCCGAGCACTCTCTCGATCTGTTTGCCGAGATTCCCCAGCGTGTCGAGGTCGTCCCCGTAGATCAGCACCGCCACGTCGGCCTTCACGCCCGCCACGAGCTCGTCGACCCGCATCTCGATCGGCTGGCTGAAGCCGAAGTTGGCGCCCGGCACCGCGGCGGTCAGCGATGCCGACATCCGCTCCACGAGCTGATCCCGTGTCACGCCGGCCGGCCACTCGGCATGCGGCTTGAGCATCACCCAGACGTCGGTCTGCTGCACGCCCATGATGTCGTTGGCGATCTCTGGCCGGCCGGTCTTGCAGAAGACTGTCTTCACCTCGGGAAACTCGCCGAGCGTCTTTTCGATCCGGGTCGTGATCGACACCGAATCCTCCAGCGTGGCACTGGGCAGACGGTTGACCTCGATGAGCAGATCGCCTTCGTCGAGCCGCGGCATGAACTCGGCGCCAAGGTTGAGCGCCACCGGAATGCTGGCCATCACAAGGCTCGCGGCCAGAAGCGACACGACCACCGGATGGTAGACGGCGATTTTCGCGAGCGGATGGTAGAAGCGGTGAAACAGCCGCATCAGCAGCGGCTCGTGCTCCTCCTCGCGGGTCAGCACCGTGGCCGCCAGCACCGGCATGAGCGTGAGCGAGATGATCAGCGAGCCGGCCAGCGCGAAGAGCACCGTCAGCGCCATCGGCCGAAACAGCTTCCCTTCGGTTCCCTCGAGAAAGAGGATCGGCAGGTAGACGATCGCGATGATCAGTTCGCCGAACATCGTCGGGCCGCGGACCTCGATGGCCGCGTCGCGGACGATCGCCAGCTTCGAGTCTGTCGGTGCCGCCAGGCCGAGCCGCCGCACACAGTTTTCCACCATGATCACGGAGCTGTCGACCACGAGCCCGAAATCGATCGCCCCGAGACTCATCAGGCTCGCCGAGATGCCGGTGGCCCACATGAGATTGGCGGCAAACAGCATCGACAACGGAATCGCCAGTGCCACGATCAGGCCGGCGCGGACATTTCCCAGCAAGAGCAGCAGCACGCCGATCACGAGCAGGCCCCCCTCAGCCAGATTATGGATCACGGTGTCGAGCGTCCGGGCGATCAGGTCCGACCGGTCGTAGAGAATGTCGAGTTCGACCCCGGGGGGCAGGGTCTGCCGGATCGTGTTCAGCCGCTCCTTGGCCGCCGTCACCACCCGCCGGCTATTTTCACCGCGGACCATCATCACCATTCCTGTGACCACCTCGCCGCGGCCGTCCCGCGTGGCGGCGCCCTGCCGCACCAACGGGGCGATCACGACATCGCCGATGTTGCGGATGAGCACTGGGACGCCCCCGGGCGGGCTGCGCACGACCACCTGCTCGATGGCGTCGGCGTCCGCCAGCAGGGCCTGCCCGCGGATGAACCGCTGCTCGCCGTTTTTGACGATGTAGCCGCCGCCGGTGCTGACGTTGTTGCGTTCGAGCGCCGCCAACACCTCGCCCAGCGTGATCCCCTGCGACGACATCCGGTCGGGGTCGACGCGGACCTCGTAGCTCTTCGCGTAGCCGCCATGGCTGTTGATATCGGTCACGCCCGACACCTCCCGCATCGCCGGTGCGATCTCCCATTCCAGCAGGCTGCGGAGATCCATCAGGTTTTGCCCCGGCCCCTTCACCTCGAACTGGAGAATCTCGCCGAGCGCCGTGCTCAAGGTTCCGAGCTTCGGGTCGGCGCCGGCCAGCGTGATCCGGCTCTTTGCCTCAGGCAGCCGCTCAGCGACGAGTTGCCGGGCCAGGAAGATATCGGTGCCCTCACGAAAGACGATCGTCACCAACGAAATGCCGAGCCGCGAGATGCTGCGGATCTCCTCCACGTTGGGCAGTCCGCTGACAGCCAGTTCAACTGGATAGGTGACGGACCTCTCCACTTCCAGCGGCGGGAGCGTGCCCGCCTCCGTCACGATCTGCACCTGGATGTTGACGAGATCGGGAACCGCATCCACGGGCACGTGCGTGGCGGCGTAGAGGCCGCCGAGTGCCATGAGCACGAACATCGCGATCACGAGCGCCCGGTTGCCAAGCGACCACTCGATAAGACCTGACAGCATCAGCCAACTCCCCGGGCGAACATGGCCGCCAGACCCGTCACTCAGTTTCCTTTTCGAGCAGCAGTTCGCTCTTGAGCACGAACGCCCCGCGCGACACCACCTGCTGCCCGACCGTCAGGCCGCGGGTCACCTCCACGAAGTCGCCGCTTTCGATGCCGGTGGTCACGCCGACGCGGCGAAACCGTTCCGCCCCGTCGGGCACGAACACGAACGACTTCCCCTCGTGCCGCATCACTGCCGACGTCGGCACCGCCAATACATCGCGGAGATCCCCCTGCGGCAGATCGACCCAGACAAACATGCCGGGCTTGTAATGGGCGTCGTTGTTGGTGAGTTCCGCCACCAGCGGCACGCTGCGAGAATCGGCCTCGACCGTCGCGCCCACGTGGTTCACAACGGCGGTCGTTTCGTGGACATCGGCCCCCGGCACGACGACCCGCACTGATTGCCCCGCCGACACCTCCACCGCCGTCCATTGACGCTCGTGGATCTGCGCCCGCACCCAGAGCACGCTCGTGTCGGCCACGACGAACAGCCGATCGCCAACGCGGGCCCGCTCGCCCCTCGCGATGAACACATCCTCGACCACTCCGTCGAACGGGGTGCGGAGGAGGAGGCTGCTCAAGGAACTGGAGTCACCGGGGCTTTCGCCGGCCTCCTCGCCGGCCGGATCGCCCTC
This sequence comes from Planctomycetia bacterium, assembly GCA_026401075.1. Lineage (GTDB taxonomy): Bacteria > Planctomycetota > Planctomycetia > Pirellulales > UBA1268 > CAMCQY01. Next base: position 3,087 of record JAPLNQ010000161.1, on the reverse strand, counting down.
GAGCCTGCTGCCGACGAGCGTGCGGAGATTCTCCCGCGAAATCTGCACCAGGCGATTGGCCTGCTCGAGGGCCGCCCGGGCTCGATCGCGATCCTGCCGGGTGAGAAACCGCGCCTCCTCGCAGGCCGCGGTGAAGTTGGCCTTGGCCACTTCCAGGTTGCTCGCCCGCTCGTCGATGATCCGTCCCGAAAGCACGCCGCCTTCTCCCAGCGACTTCGTCCCGGCACTCACCTTCTCAACGTAGATCAGCCGCGAATAGGCGCCGAGGATCTTCTCGCGATACATCCCGAGCACACGGTCCTGGAACTGCTTTTCGATGGCTGCCAGCGGCGGCTGGCCGACGAGCGTGTCGAGCAACGATTCGACGTTGTCGGCGATGGTGGTCGCCCAGTCGGCGGCCTTCTTCTCGATCAGACGATCGTCCTCGCGGCGGCGGACCTCGTCGCGGGCCATGCCCACGTCGGGGCTGGAAAGCTCAGCCAACGCGTCGCCCTTCGCAACCTTCTGCCGCACCTTCACGAGCACCCGCGACACGATGCCATCGACGGGCGAGGCGTAATCGAGCCGGTAGCGGGCGTCGTAGTCGATCCGGCCGGGAACGGTAAGGTGCTCGCGAAGGGGGCGGATGTCCGCCGGAGCCAGACCGATCTCCGCTGCCTTTTGGGCCGCCGCCGGCAGGGTGACGAGAGTGGGTATGCCAGCGGCGCCGCCTCCTCCGGCTGCCGCGTCGCCGGGCCGGTTGCCGTCGGCGACCCCGGCATGACCGGCCTGATCGGCATGACCGGCATGATCGGCGACCCCGCCGAAATGGTGCGTTGCCAGCCACCACCAGGCCACGCCGCCGAGCGCCAGGAATCCCAGCCCGGAGAACCGGCGGATGAGCCCTCCGGACGAGGGCATCCGCGGTGCCGTTCCCGCTGCCTGCTCCGTCACCGCCCCGCGCTCCTCAGGACTGTGTGGCGGGGGATTCCTGCCCGGAGTAATGATGGTCGACATGGGGGCCCCGACGGCAAGGAGATGGCACACGCTGCTTGAACCAAAATTCTACACCTTGGCACCTCACTCTGCCGAGCGCACGGCCCCGCGCGCGGTTAGGATGGAGAGTCAATCTCATGGGCCGCGGTGGCCCGCGGCCGATTTTGACCCGCATTCGCGACCACTTCCATGCCCGCAGCACGCACGATCCGCATCTTCGACACCACGCTCCGCGACGGCGAACAATCGCCAGGCGCGAGCATGAACCTCACCGAGAAACTGGAGATTGCCCAGACACTCGTGCAGTTGGGGGTCGACATCATCGAGGCCGGCTTTCCGATCGCTTCCCCAGGCGACTTTGCCAGCGTCAGCGACATCGCTCGCGCGGTTTCCGCGGTCACGGTCTGCGGCCTGGCCCGGTGCAACGACGCCGACATCGACAGGGCCTGGGAGGCGCTCCAGCATGCAGCCCAGCCGCGGATCCATGTCTTTCTCGCGACCAGCTCGATCCATCGTGAGTTCAAGCTGCGGATGAATGAGGACGAGGTCGTGGCGCGGGCCGTGGCCGGCGTGCGAAGGGCCCGCAACTGCTGCGGCGACGTCGAGTTTTCGCCCGAGGATGCCGCGCGGACGGAGATCGACTTCCTCTGTCGCGTCGTGGAGGCGGTCATCGACGCCGGCGCGACCACCGTCAACATCCCCGACACCGTGGGCTATGCCACGCCCTCGCAGATGCATCATGTCATCTCGAGCCTGCGGGAGCGGGTGCCAAACATCGACCGGGCGGTGATCAGCGTGCATTGCCACGACGACCTCGGCCTCGCCGTGGCCAACAGTCTGGCGGCGGTGGAGGCGGGCGCAGGCCAGGTGGAGTGCACGATCAACGGCATCGGCGAGCGGGCGGGCAACTGCTCCCTGGAGGAGGTGGTGATGGCGCTGCGGACGCGGCGTGATCACTACGCCGTCGACACCGGCGTCGTCACGCAGCGGCTCGTGCCCACCAGCCGGCTGGTGGCAAACATCACCGGCATTCAGGTGCCGCGCAACAAGGCGATCGTGGGCCGCAACGCCTTCGCCCACGAGGCTGGCATCCATCAGGATGGCATGCTGAAGGAGCGGCGGACCTACGAGATCATGCGGCCCGAGGACGTCGGCCTCGAGCGGACCGACCTCGTGCTCGGCAAGCACAGCGGCCGGGCGGCGCTCGCCGATCGCGCACTGGCCCTGGGCTACCAGATCACTCCCGAGCAGTTGCAGACGGTCTTCGAGCGGTTCAAGGTGCTGGCCGATCGCAAGAAGGAGATCTACGACGGCGACATTGCCGCCCTCTGCGAGCAGCAGTTTTCGACGCTGCCCGAGCAGTTCACGTTTGAGGGCTACACGCTCACGTCGGCGAGTGGATCACCGCCCACGGTGGAGCTGCGGGTGCTCCAGAACGGCGAGCCGCGGTCGGTGTCGGTGACGGCGGGAGATGGCCCGATCGACGGCATTTTCCTGGCGATCGAGAAGCTCACCGGCATCCAGACAGCCTGCCGCGATTTTCGCGTGCAGGCGGTGACGGTTGGCAAGGACGCACAGGCCGAGGTGACGGTTGAACTGGAATCGACTGCCCCCGACACGAACCATCAGGTGCACCGCGGCCGTGGCGTCTCGACCGACTCACTGGAGGCCTCGGCGAAGGCCTTCCTCGCCGCGATCAACCGGGTCGCCCTGGGGGCGCAGCCCCGCATCCATCCGCAACGCACCTGACTCCTTGCACGACTCACACGACGTCGTGTTTCGCGTGAAGCCAGATGGTGAGGAGCCGGTCGGAGGCACGCGCAGGAGCCGGTGCATTCTGCGACTCACGAGCGATGCACGATTCGTCCACGAGCATCCTGTAGCAGAATCCGCCGGCGACGAGCATGCCGCAGCCGGCGAACCAGTGCGGCCCGTCAGCACCAACTGCATCAACTCTCGGACAAGTTAAAAACTTGCCGCCACGGGGGAACAGCACGTATCGTGCCGAACACTACTGGAACTAGATCGCTTCGCCGCCGCGTTCCCCGGTGCGGATTCTCACGCACTCATCCATGGGTAGCACGAAGATCTTGCCGTCTCCGATCTCGCCCC
>JAPLNQ010000193.1 GCA_026401075.1 Planctomycetia bacterium | reverse complement strand
TTCAGGCGGGCCCGATCCGCCTCGTTGGTCGCCTCCTCGGCCCACGCCTCGTTGAGCGTCTCCAGGCCGTCGTAGCTCCACATCGCTCTGGCCAGATGGAAGCGGCTCTCGATCTCGAGTTTGCCCGCATCGATGGGCCGGCCGGCGGCGATGAGCGCCTTGGTGCGTTCTGACTCGTGGTCAGAGGGCGGAGCGGGCGGGGCGTCGGCGGGCGCGGTCGCGAGTTCGTTTGTCGATGCCTGCGGACGGAACCGGGCTGGCATGTGGATCTCGGGATTGGCCCGCAGTGCGGCGGCGGCCTTGTCGGAGAGCGTTTCAAGCCCCATCAGGTACACCACGCCCTTGTGTCGGGCCAGCGACTCGGCCGCGGTGTCGGAGAGCGTGGTGATCCCGTGCAGCCCCATTGGGCCTTCGTGCCGTGAGAGGGCCGTGGCAACCTCATCGGAAATCGTCTGCAAGCCATCCATGCGCAGGAACTGCCCGTGCGCCGTCAGGGCCGCGGCAGCCTCCGGCGTGAGCGCCGTGAGCCCGTTGAGCCCGAGCATCCCGTCGTGTTGTCCGAGCGCGGTGGCCGCCCGTGTGGAGAGCTGCTTCAGCCCTGAGAGGCCGAGGTATCCGTGGTGCGCGGCAAGCAGTTCAATCTGGCGGTCGGTGACGTCTGACAGACCCGACAGCCTTAGGTAGCCGTTGTGCTGGCCCATGCGTTCGGCAACTTCGTCGCTGATGGCCGTGAGGCCACGGAGCCAGAGCACCCGTGGGCTGGTGGGAGTGATGAGGGCAAGGGCGGTATCGACTGGCAGTTCGGTGAGACCATTGAGTTCGAGCATAGCGTCCTGCTGCGAGAGCACGGCTGCCGACTCCGGCGAGAGCGACGTCAGGCCGTTGAGCATGATCGCGCCGCCGCCACTACTGATCAGTTCGGCCACCCGCGGCGACAGGACACGGAGATGGTTCAGTTCCAGATCACCATGCACGCCGGCGAGTTCCGTCGCCTGCTCGATCGTGAGCTCCGTCACCGAGGGGCTTACGACATCGTCGGCACGAAGCACCTCGCGGGCGTCCCACATCAGCACCATCACGATGATTGGCAACAGGCGGTGCACGACAGCGTTCATACCCAGCTCCTAGTTTGATTCGAAGGGCTATCACACAGCGGAGAAACTGCAGTCGCTTTCGAGAATACCAGAGTCCCGCGGCCCGCGGCTACTCTCTCCGACAGCGGAAAAGCCCCCATCCCATTCCGGCTTGGAGGCGACAATCGGCATGGCTTCCGATATAAAAGCGAGAGGTTCAACCCAACGCGATTTTATTTTTCTCCATTCGTCTCCGCAGGAGCATCCTTTCGATGGCAGCCGCACACAGCACTGGTTCCGAGGCGTTTCCCGGCATCCCAACTATCCGCTACGAGGGCCCCGCCACGAAGAACATGCTGGCGTTTCGTCACTACGACCCCGACGCCCTGATCGAGGGGAAGACGATGCGCGACCACCTGCGGTTCGCCGTCTCCTACTGGCACACCTTCCGCGGCACCGGCAGCGACCCCTTCGGCGCGCCGACCATGATCCGCCCCTGGGAAAAAGGCGGGGACACCCTCGAAGGGGCGGTCTCCCGCGTCGCGGTGGCGTTTGAGTTCATGGAGAAGCTCGGCGTGGGCTTCTACTGTTTCCACGACCGCGACGTGGCCCCCGAGGGCAAGACGCTCGCCGAGTCGCACAAGCACTTCGATGCCGTGGCCGCCGCGCTCAAAGCCCATCAGGAGAAGACCGGCATCAAGCTCCTCTGGGGCACGGCCAACCTCTTCTCGAATCCGCGGTACGTGCATGGCGCCGCCACCAGCTGCAACGCCGAGGTCTTCGCCTATGCCGCCGCACAGGTGAAGAAAGCGATGGAGGTCACCCACTCGCTCGGCGGTGCGGGCTATACGTTCTGGGGCGGCCGCGAAGGCTACCAGTGCCTCTGGAACACCGACATGAAGCGGGAGGTCGACCACTTGGCCCGGTTCATGCACATGGCCGTCGACTACGCGAAGGAGATCGGCTTCACCGGCCAGTTCTACTTCGAGCCCAAGCCCCGCGAGCCCACCAAGCATCAGTACGACTTCGACTGCGCCACCTGCATCAATTTCCTGCGGGCCTATGGCCTTGAGAAGCATGTGAAGATGAACATCGAGACCAACCACGCCACGCTCGCCGGCCACGAGATGCAGCACGAACTGGAATACGCCGGCATGCAGGGCTTTCTGGGATCGATCGACGCCAACACCGGCGACACGCTCGTGGGCTGGGATACCGACCAGTTCCCCACGAACATCTACCTCACGACTCAGA
>JAPLNQ010000082.1 GCA_026401075.1 Planctomycetia bacterium | reverse complement strand
CCGAGAAGCTTCACGTCCTGCCACCGTGGCCGCACGAGGACTTGCTGCAGGCCGTGCCGAGCAGGCCGAATGCCTTTCGTCACGAACAGGGCTTCGGAGACGCATTCGTCGTGATGTATTCCGGCAACCATGGCATCCAGAATCCTTTGAAGACGCTCCTTGAGGCTGCCCGCTTGCTCGAGGAGCGGGAAGACCTGCTGTTCGTGTTCATCGGCGGAGGTGCCGGCAAGATCGACGTCGAGCGGCGGATCGCGGAGGGAGTCAGAAACATTCGGTCACTGCCGTTCCAGCCACTGTCCACCATCGGCACCAGTCTGTCGGCGGCCGACGTTCACGTCGTCAGTCTGGCCAATGAGGCCGTGGGGGTGATCCATCCTTGTAAGATCTACGGCGCGATGGCTATCGGCAGGCCGGTGCTGTTTTTCGGTCCAGACGCTTCGCACGTTGGCGATATTTTCCAGGCCGGCGACATAGGCAGGGTCGTCGCCCATGGGGATGCCCATGCGGCGGTCGCGGCGATCCGCGAACTGCTGGCGATGGGCGAGGGTGGTCGAGAGGTGATGGGCCGCCGAGCGACCGGGATCGTCTCCGCCTCCTTTTCGAGTGCCGGACTGCTCGCTCGCTTCTGTGACATCCTGGACGATGCCGGGCGGCGGTCGCGATGAAGTCGCTGGCGTTGTTCCGCGCCTCGCGTCGCTACCGCAGCGGCGACGACGCATTTTCGCAGGCGTTCGCGAATGCCATGACCCCCTATTTCTCGCCTGTAACACTGTCAGAAGTATCTCCCCAGTGGCACGACGACCTGCTGGAGTCATATCCTCTCTCGCTCGTTCCGTTTCGCCACGGGATCTACAACCGCACCGTGCGGCCCATGATGATCCGTGATGCCGTTCGACGGCTGGCTCCGCACGGCGTGGTCTGCGTGCGCGATGAACTGTGGCGCGGAGACGCGACGGCTCTGTTTGAACGCGAGATCGCGCGGCGGAACACTTTGTTTTACAATTACTTTGACAACTGGTTCGCCGTGCCGCATCTGGCCCAGCGGGCAAAGGTGCGATGCGAACTGGCCGATGCCATCATCGTGCCCACCGTGCGGCTGAAGGAGATCTGCGAGGAGTCGTATCCGCAGAAACCAGTGTTCGCCATCGAGGAACCGGTGGACTGCAGCCGTTTTGACGCGAGTGCGGTGGAAAAAGCGGAGGTGCCCACGCTGGTCTGGGCCGGGAGTCCGTTCAGCCAGGCCGAACTGGTCCAGATGCGGGACATCCTCACTGCCGTGTACGGCGTGCGACCGTTCGACCTCGTCGTCCTCACGGGGGACCGTAAGCCGGCCCTGTCGCTCCCGATCCCGTGGAGATGGGTGCCGTTTTCCCCGGCCAATGAACAAGAGTACATCCCGCGAGCCTGGGCGGGCTTCTGCCGATTGGGCACCGATGCTTACGCCGCCGCAAAGGGGTGTTACAAGACCAAGGTCTACATGGCGGCCGGGACCGTGCCGGTGGTGACGGACATCGGCCATGCCAGACAGATCGTGCGTGCCGCGGGGACCGGCTTCCTCATCAAGGATAACGACCACCGGCAGTGGATCGACATACTCGTGCAACTGCTCACGTCACGGGATACGGCGATTCGGGAAGGTGGCAGGGCGAGGGATTTCGCCCGCGAGCAGTTCGCGTATGGTTCTATCGCGGCGGACTGGGCCGAAGCGATTCAGAAGGTCTGCTAGGGAGCAGGATAGCAGGATGCGATATCGACCAGAGATAGACGGACTACGGGCCATTGCGGTGGCGGCGGTCATCCTGTTCCACGCCGGCTTCGCCCTGTTTGGCGGCGGTTTTATCGGCGTGGACGTGTTTTTCGTCATCAGCGGTTTTCTCATCACGTCGATCATCGTCGAGGAGCTGAAAACGGGCCGGTTTTCAGTTCTGCGGTTTTATGAACGGCGTGCGCGACGCATCCTGCCTGCCCTGTTCACGGTCATGGCCGCCTGCGTGCCCTTCGCGTACCGTCTTCTCAGTCCGGATGACCTCAAGGATTTCGCCCAGAGCCTGGCGGCGATCTGCCTGTTTGCCTCCAACATCCTCTTCTGGGGCGAAAGCGGCTACTTCGACACACAGGCCGAACTCAAGCCCCTGCTGCATACCTGGAGCCTGGCGGTCGAGGAGCAGTTTTACGTCGTCTTTCCACTGCTTTTGCTGGCGGCGTGGCGGCTGGGGAGGAAGTTCCTGCTGGCGCTGATAGGCGTCATCGCCGTGGTCAGTCTCGTGACATCGGTTGATGAGGTGCGGAACTTTCCATCCGCCGCTTTCTATCTGCTGCCGTCCCGGGCCTGGCAGTTGCTGGTGGGGGCGTTGGCATCGCTTGTCGCAGACCGTTGGCCATCGGCAGCTCTCCGGCAGCCGGCAGTTCGCCTCGCCAGTGAGGCCTTTGGCTGGGGTGGGATGGCGATGATCGTCATGGCCCTGTTCCTGTTCGACGAGCGGACCCCTTTTCCGGGGCTTAATGCCGCGCTGCCAACCGTTGGCACGGTGCTGGTCTTACTGGGTGCGTCGGACCGCACGAGCGTGGGGCGGATGCTGGCATGGCGGCCGTTGGTGGGCCTCGGCCTGATCAGCTATAGCGCGTATCTCTGGCACCAGCCGCTGTTCGCGTTCACGAAGCATGCGTTGCTCGCAGACATGCCCACCGATCTCGCGATCGTGCTCTGTGCCGTGACCATCGTGCTGGCCTGCCTCAGTTGGCGGTATGTCGAGCAGCCGTTTCGCGATCGCAGCCTGATCAGCCGTGGGATGGTGTTTGCGCTGTCGGCCGCCGGCATGGCAGCCTTCGTGGGGCTCGGGTTCATCGGGCATCGCATGAGCGACCAGATCACGCAGGTGCGGCTGCGCAGCGTGGATCCCGCGCGGCGGTCGCAGTTCCGCACCCGGGAGTCGCTCGTGGCCGATCGCAACGCGTTCGTGGCGCAGTTCCTGCCGGCGGCAGCGAATGACTTTTCCAACGACCCAACCACAAAAAAGATACTGATCCTCGGGGACTCCGTCTCCGAGGACCTCTACAGCGCCCTGATGGTGAACAGCGAACTGTTTCCTGGCATCGAGTTTCGTCGGCTGATGCTCGACGAGCCCTGCATGCAGGCGGCGGCGCACCTCGTTGCCAAGGGCGAACTGCCGGAGTCCATCGATGAGAAGACATGCCGAGTGGCACTGGAGCGATTGCGAGACGGACCGCTTCTGCAGGCGGCGGATGTGATCGTGCTTTGCTCGAATTGGCCTCGCTACATCACGCACAGCACTCACGAAGGAGGAATCGAACTGGCCGAGGCGTTGGCGGCACGGGGCCGGCAGGTGCGGATCGTCGGGCTGATGTCGATCCAGGAAGCGTCGTCAACGGCGTTCCTTGCCATCAAGAACGGCCTCACGGTCGAGCAGGCCAACGGCGTGGCCTACCATACCGTGCAGCGAAGCAAGATCGACAAGCCAAATGCCGATGCCCGCGGCGTCGCCAGCCGGTTCGACAACGTCCGTTATCTCGACAAGGAGGCGGTATTTTGTGACGACGAGGCCAAAAGCATGCTGTTGTACGATGCAGATGGCCAGATGGTGTTCGCCGACAACTTCCATCTGACGACCCTCGGCAGCAGGTACTTCGGCAGGCAGATTGCGGCCCTCGACTGGTTTGACCGGCCATGAACACGCACCATTCGTTCCAGAGGCGGCTCGGTCACCCGCTGGTGGGCATCCTGCTGACCTACCTTCTGCTCTGCGGGGCGCTGCTGCCGTGGTTTCTCCATCGCGTGGCCCCTGACGCCGTCTCCTACCTTACGATTGCGCGAAAATACCGGGCCTGGGAATTCAGCGACGCGATCAACGGCTACTGGAGCCCGTTGCTGTCGTGGCTCGTGGCGCCGTTCCTGTGCCTCGGAGCGCCGATGGAAGTCACCGGCAAGTGCCTGGAGATAGCCATCGGTGCGGGGGCCCTTTCGGCCGTCTGGTGGCTTGGAAAGCGACTGGAGCTGCCCGAGGCGGTGCGTGTCTGGACCACGCTCGCCCTCGTGCCGGCTGTGGCAATGTATGCGCTGACCGATACGACTCCGGATCTGCTCGTCGCCGTTCTGCTGGCCGTCTATATCGGCGTCGTGATTGGGCCGGACTACCCACGCTCGCCCTGGCAGGGCGGGGCCTGCGGTTTCCTGGGCGCGCTGGCATACCTTGCCAAGGCGTATGCGTTTCCCTTCTTCCTGGTGCACTTCCTCGCGGTGTCGGGATATCTATTGCTGCGACGCCGGTCGAGTGGAGTGGAACTGCGTCACCTTGCGGCAGCCACGGCTGCGGGCCTGATAGTCTTCGCCGTGGTCGCCGGAGGCTGGGCGGGCTTGCTCAGCCGAAAATATTCCCGACTCACGATCGGCACGACAGGCTCCTATCAGTTCAGGCTTCACGGTCAGGGCCATCCGATCGAGGTCGGAGGGCTGTATCCACCTGCAAACAAGCTGGCCATCAGCGCCTGGGAAGATCCGACGAACCTATCCATCGTTCCACGCCCGCCAAGGGCCAATCCACCTGCGAGGCCGCGGCCCAAGGTTGTGCCAGCAGCCGTGCCCAAGGTGAAGCTGTTCCTTCCCGATGGGCCATTCAGCCGCATACTCTATCGGGTTTATCACAACTTGATCCGGTACACGGGGACGCTCTTCCGCCTGTCACCGCTGTCGCCATTCATTCTGCTGGGACTGTTGATTGCATGCTGGAACGTGCCGCGTGGTGGTGAGCGTGACCGCTGGGTCATCCTGATCGGCACGATGCTTCTCTACCCGGCCGGCTACCTGTTGATTTTCATCAATGAGCGATTCTTTTGGCTCATTGCGTTCCTATTGTCTCTCTCGGCGGGCTTGCTCACGACGGCCCTGCCGGTCCTGCAGCGCAAACCGTGGAGCACCTGCTTTGCGGTCGTGGTGGCCCTGTCCCTCTCGCTCTGGCCGGCCTGGCTTCTGATTCGTCTCCGGCACCATGTGCTGGAGGAGACGCCCGCCGTAGCGGCACAACTGCGGCCGATGATGCCCCCTGGAACGCGAATCGCGTCTGACTTGGAGTGGGGCATCACGAATAGTATCGCCTTTCATCTCGACGCACGGTATTACGGACTCCTTCGGCCTCAAGCCTCCGCCCAGGAGCAGCAGCAGCAACTTCGGCAGCATCGAATCGAATATCTGTTGGTCTGGGGCGATCCCGCCTGGTGCCCATTTCTCGAGTCCGCCCGCGAGGTCCCGATCAATCACGTCGCCGGTGGACCGCAGGCGCGGTGGCCCCGCGTTTTCAAATTGGAAGCTCCTGGCGATCCCGGAGCGACGGGTGAGAAGCCCGCGGTGCAGCCATGAACATCGCCATCATCACGCAGCCAGACTCGGCCGGGTGAGGGCATGTCGGTGGAGCAGCTGGCGGACCATCTCTCTGTCCCCTGCGTTTCGACCACCGAACTGCATTCGGCACAGCTGCTGGCCTCGCTCGAGTCTCTCGATCTCGACCTGATCGTCTCGTTCTCGGCACCGATCGTCTTCAAGGAACGCCTGCTGATATTGCCGCGAAACGGCTGCACCAACCTGCATTGCTCCCTCCTCCCCCATTACGCAGGACTGTTGCCGAGTTCTGGGTGCTCTACCATAAAGAACGCGAGACCGGGGCCACCGTGCACTATATGGACACGCGAATCGACAACGGCGGGATTCTTGGGCAGGAGGTCGTGCCCATCGAGGCGAGGGCTACGATGATCGACGTGATTCGTACGACGAAGCGGGTTGGCAGCGAACTGATGGTGCGGGTCGTCCAAGGGATCGCTGCGGGCACGGTCTCCGAGAAGGAGAATCGCGGGGCCGACGGTTCCTACTTTGGGTGGTCGAGCGTCGAGCAGATGCGGCATTTCCGCCGGCAGGGAGACAGGCTCTCGTGAATCGCTACGCAGTGCTCAGCATGGACGTCGAGGATTGGTACCACCTCGATTATTTTTCCGGACTCTCCCCGGAACGCTCATCGAGCCTGCTCGATGGACTCGATGTCTACCTGTCGCTCCTCGAGCGACACTCGATTCGCACGACGTTCTTTGTGTTGAGTGAGTTGGCTGAGCGTCTCGGCGGCACGCTGCGGGCCATGGCGGCGGCGGGGCACGAAATCGCCTCCCACGGCGTAGCCCACAAGCGACCTCTGAAGATGACCATCGATGAATTCGCGGATGATCTGCGGCAGAGCAGGGCGACATTGGAAGATGTCGTGCAGCGAAGCGTGGAGGGATTTCGTGCGCCATGCTTCAGCATGGATCGCCCGAGGCTGGAGGAGGTGCGTAACGCGGGCTACACCTACGACTCGAGTCGCATCGATTTTACGGGTCATCGCCTGTACGGCAGCCTCGACGTCGCCGACTTCGATGCCGTCTCCCCGGGGCATTCCGTGCAGCAGGGCTTCCACGAATTCGAGGTCAGCACCCTCCCCGTGCTTGGGAAGCGACTGCCCGTCTCAGCCGGCGGATATCTGCGGATTGCCCCCTGGGCGATCATGCGGCCGCTGATCCAAACGTATGTGAGGAGCAGTCCGCTGTACGTGCTCTACATCCACCCTTTCGAACTGTCTCCGCGTCCGCTGCCCGCCGCCGCGGCGAAGCTCTTCTTCCCGCAGCGACTGCGGTTTGGGCTGGGGCGGGCCGGTGTAGCGAGAAAGCTGGAAAAGCTCGTGCGGCTGCTGAAGCACGACGGGTTTTCGTTCGTGACCTTCCGTGATCTGTGCCAGCAGTCGATGGGGCAGGCGTGAGGATTCTCGTCACAGGCGGATCAGGGTATCTCGGCTCGGCTGCTGTGGCGGCGCTGCGGGCCCGCGGCCACGATGTTGTAACGATCGGCCGGCATCCGGGCGTAGACACGGCCGTCTGCGATCTCACCGACGAGGAAGCCGTTCACAAAGCCGTGCGTGCGGTGGGTAACTGTGACGCCGTCGTGCATCTCGCCGCCCGTGCCCACGACTTCCGCGGACTCTCGCTCGACGAGTTGCTTATGGCCAACACCACCACGACACGGAACCTCATCACTGCGCTACGGAGCGAGGGCCGGACATCCGCAGTCAAGTTCGTGCATGCATCCTCCGTGGCCGTTTACGATTTGCTCGACGGGCCGCGGGGGCTCACCGCCGCACAGGTCCCCTACGCCGCCTCGAAACTGCAGGCGGAGCAGGTGCTGCAGGCCGAGCCGTTTCAAAGCCTGTCCGTGCTTCGGTTCGCACCAATCTACGATCGCACCCACATGCAGAACGTGGCAAAGCGTGTCTTCCTGCCCGGCACGAGGCTCAAACTGCGGCTCTGCCCGCCGCCGATGCACAGCCTGTGCGCGATCGACCGGGCAGTGCAGTGGTGGCGAGCAGCGTTCACATCGGCGACATCACCGACTCACAGCCGACGAGTCAGCACGAGCTAGCGTCGTGGGTCTCAGGGGTAGCGATTCCTGTTCCGACAGTGGTGTTGAAGTTATTAGCCGGTGGTCTTGGACTATGCGGCCGCCGGGGGCGTACGGCAGCGCGGTTTGTCCGAAGGTTCGCTGTATCGACGGTGTATCAATCAGGCCAGTCTGCGGCAATGTGCAAGGAAGGTCACACATGACGTTCTTTGTAGGCACATGGCCGAGCTTGTTTGTATAGTCGTGAAGTCATC
>JAPLNQ010000145.1 GCA_026401075.1 Planctomycetia bacterium | reverse complement strand
GGGACATGTGGACTCCGGCTGCGAGAACGAAAACGGGCCTGCCAACGTCCTTTCGCTTTTCCCCGCGCGAGCGGCCATAACGCGTACAAGCCCCCGGCGGAAGCCGGGGGACTCCGGGAATGAACACCGCCCAACGTGCCATGCAAAACCCGGGAACGCCCAACCACCCGGTGTCCCCGGACTTCCGTCCGGGGCTTTTTATCCGGGGGCTTTTTATCCGGGGTTCTTTTCACCATTCCATCCGAAAGGCCAATAGGCGAGTCGCTACACGTCGAGGTGCTTGACGTCGAGCGCATGCCGCTCGATGAAGTCGCGACGGGGCTCCACCTTCTCTCCCATCAGCACGCGGAACAGGTCGTCGGCCGCGGCGGCGTCGTTCATCGTCACCCGCAAGAGCGTGCGATTGGCCGGGTCGAGCGTCGTGTCCCGCAACTCTTCGGCATTCATTTCGCCGAGACCCTTGAACCGGGTGATCGACAGGCCCTTTTCTCCGGCCCGGCGGACGGCCGACAGGAGACTCCGCAGGTCCTCCAGGCCGATCTCACTGTCACCGCGACGGAGCGTATACCGCGAATCCTCGGAGCCCGTGCGGTCTTGGGGCAGGAGCGACTCGGTGCCAAAGCCCATCACCTCGAGTTCCTTGAGGCCCGCATTGATGCTTCGCACCTCGTGCAGGTCGACCACGACGAGCTGGTCGTCGCCGGTGTCGGCCGCGGTGCCAGGCGTGGGGTCGGTGTGTTCTTCTTCAGCCCGACCCACCGCCAGTTCGCCACCGGCCGCCTTCTCCTTCGTCTTCACGAAGGCTTCCAGCTGATCACGGCTGGTGAACCAGTGCTCCTCGACGCCATAGTAAACGTGGTACATCGGCAGCTTGCCGTTGGCCGCATCTCGTCTGTCAATGTGGTCCCGCAGGCTGATGCCGCGCTTTTCGAGCGCCACGAGCGCATCCTCGAGCCCCGAGAGCGTCCGGCAGAGCTTCTGCATCTCCTCACCGGCTATCTCCCGGCCATCTCCCGGCATGAATACTCCCTCGCCCAGCCCCTGGTCGAGCAATTGCGTCTTCATCTCCTCCTCGGTCTGCACGTAATACGTCTGCTTCTTCGTCCGCACGCGAAACAGCGGCGGCTGGGCGACGTAGACGTGGCCGGCGGCCACGAGCTGATACATCTGGCGGTAGAAAAATGTCAGCAGGAGCGTGCGAATGTGGGAGCCGTCGACGTCGGCGTCGGTCATGATCACGACCTTGTCATACCGGCGTTTGCCGAGGTCTGCATCGACTCCAATGCCGGCACCGATCGCCGAGATCATGCTCCGCACCTCCTCGTTGGCGAGCACTTTGTCCTCGCGGCTTTTGTAGGCGTTGATGATCTTGCCGCGGAGCGGCAGGATCGCCTGAAATTCCCGGCGGCGGCCACCCTCGGCCGAGCCGCCGGCCGAATCACCCTCCACCAGGTAGATCTCGCACTTCTCCACGTCGCGACTGGTGCAGTCGCGGAGTTTGCCGGGCAGGCCGCCGCCCGAAAGAGCGCCTTTTCGCTCCCGCAGCAGCGCCTTCGCCTTGAGCGCCGCCGTCCGGGCCTCAGCTGCAAGCACCCCCTTCTGCGCGATCGCCTTGGCACTCTTGGGATTTTCCTCGAGGTACTTGGAGAGAAATTCTCCGACTGCCGAATTGATGATCCCTTCGACCTCGCCGTTACCGAGTTTCGTCTTCGTCTGACCTTCGAATTGCGGATGCGGCACCCGCACGCTGATCACGGTGGTGAGCCCCTCGCGGACGTCGTCGCCGGTGGGAACGAGATCCTTATAGATGCCGGTCTTCTTGCCGTAGGCGTTGAGCGTGCGGGTGAGCGCCGCGCGGTAGCCTGAGACGTGCGTGCCGCCTTCGGTGGTCGTGATGTTGTTGACGTAGCTATGGACATTTTCCGTGTATTCAGTCGTGTATTGGAGCGCGATGTCCCACGACACGCCCTCGGCCTCGCCCCGGATCGAGATCACATCGGAGTGGATCGCATCGCTCGAACGGTTCAGCCACTCGATGAATTCGACCACGCCCCGCTCGTAGCAATACTCTTCTTTTTGCCCGCTGACCGCGTCGGTGAAGGTGATCCGCACGCCCGAATTCAGAAACGCCAGTTCCTGCAGGCGGCGGGCGAGCACGTCCCAGGAAAACTTGGTCTGCGGGAAGATCTGCGGATCGGGCTTGAAAGTCGTCTTCGTGCCGGTGCGGGTAGTCGTGCCCATCTTCCGCACAGGGCCCGTCGGCTCGCCACGCTGATACTCCTGCTGCCAGACATGACCCTCGCGGGAGACCTCGACCTCGCACCATTCGGAAAGAAAGTTGACCACGGTGACGCCCACGCCGTGGAGACCGCCGGAGGTCTGGTAGGCACCCTTCTCGAACTTGCCGCCGAACTTGAGCACCGTCATCACGCCCTCGAGCGTGGATACCTCACGGTCCATCTCCTCGGAGAGTTGCGGATGGCGATCGGTCGGGATGCCGCGGCCGTCGTCCTCGACGGTCACTCGTCGATCGAGTTGTCGACAACCTCGTAGACGAGGTGGTGGAGGCCGCGGGCGGTGTTGTCGCCGATGTACATGCCGAAGCGTTCGCGGACATGCTCCCGGTCGGAGAGATGTTTCCGGTCGGCGGACGTGTACTCTGCCTGCTGTGATTCGTCGCCCATCGCGAAAGTCTCCCAAAAAGAACCAAGAAACAAAAAACCACTCAACACCAACACACTCACGCACACCATTCATCCACCCATCCGGCTACCGGGTAGCATCAGCCCGGCCGGCATCAACCATCACCCGGCAGCGGATATCGGTGATGCCCTCGGCGGGAACTAATTCCCCCAGCCGGGCCAGCACCTCACGCTTGTGAAACCCCATCTCCTGTACGAGCGCCGAGTGGCTCACGAACACGTCGAGCACTCCCCGTCGCACGAGCCCTGCCTGGGAACTGCCCTGCATGCTCGCCGGCGCCGCCTGCTGCCAGGCAGCCGTGAGCACGTCCGATCCGTGCTCGCGGTCATAGCCCGTGCGGGCCAGAAGCCGCGACATGACACTGCCGATCGTGCGGGGACCTGCGGCGGCGGGTTGTTTCTCTTTGGGCAGCATCGTGAACAGGGTCCCCATCGGGACATTCATGGGGACATTCATCTCAGAGGGCACATCCAACCGACAATCGTTCCCGGCAGGCTAGTCGGCCGCCAAGGGCATGATCACGTAGCCATAGCCGTCGTCGGTGCGGCAGACGCAGGCACTCTGGGCATCGGTGAGTTCCAGTGTGACGGTGGTTGCGCCATCGAGCACCCGCAGAAACTCGCTCATGAACCGGGGATCCAGCTTGATTTTCACCGTCGTCCCGGCATGTTCGATCGGCAACTCGATCCGGCTTTCCCCACTCTCCGCCGACCGGCCCGCGAGCACTAGCTGACCGGGTTCGAACGAAAAATCGACCCCCTTCGACTGCTCGCTGGTCACGATCGCCGCCTGCCGGACTGCCGCCAGCAGCGGGCCCGCCACGATCTTCACCCGCGCCGCATCCGGCCGATCGGGAAACACGTCCCGCCAGCGGGGAAACCTCCCATCCACGAGTCGTGCTGAGATCGTGGTCGGCCCCGTCTTCACGAGAATCTCGTTGGCCCGAACCGCCACGTGCACCGGCACACTGGCATCGCCCAGGCATCGCTCAATGAGCTGCATCGCCCGGGCGGGCACGATCGGCTGCGTGTCGGCCGGCTGGCCGTCCTTGGCGACGGCAGGCCCCTCCATTTTGGCGAGCCGTCGACCGTCGGTGCCCACGGCGATCACGGTGCCTGCCGGAGTCTGCGCGGAGAACTCCAGCAGCACGCCTCCCAGCGCGTAGCGGCTCGATTCGTTGTCGGTGGAAAAGACCGTGCGTCTGACCAACTCCCGCACCAAGGGTGGTGTGAGTTCGAAGCATGGCTCGGTCGGGAAGGTGGCAATCGAGGGGAATTCCAGCGGATCCTCTGCCGGCAGGCGGAACTCGCTCCGCGGTGCCTTGACAATGGCGGCGGTACCATCGGAATGAATGTCAAACACCGTTCCCGGCTGACTCTCCCGCACGATCGCCATCAGTCGGCCGCTGGGCAAGAGCACGGCCCCGGCAGCCCCACTCTCGACAGACTCAAGCTCGATACGAATGCCCACCTCCAGGTCGGTGGCCGACAGCACGGCCGATGTGCCGTGCGCTTCGAGTTTGACATTCGACAGCACAGGCTTTGGCGAACGGGCCGGCACGACAGCCGACGCACTCTGGAGGGCGGCGAGCAGGGGCTCACGGGTGAGGCGCACTTTCATCGAAAACCGACGGTCCTTTCCACGGACATGTGGCCCGTTTTTGTCTTGGGTTTGAAGACCGTCAGTGTACCCGACGGAGGACTGGCTTGCAGTCCCCTACGCGACCGGTTTTTTGTCAGCGTCGTGGGGGTCTCTTCTCCTCTTTATCATTCTCTCTTTGAAGAAGACAGCAGGGAGAAAATAGGAGGGCAGAGCAGTAACAGGGGACTGCTCTCGTGCCGGCAGTCGAGACGCTTGCGACGGATGAAGATGACGCTTGAATGGTCTTTTTCCCGACTCAAACACTCGATTGCCGCCGGGGTCTCACGATTCGCAGGCTGTGGAAAACCGGACGGTTTCCTGTCATTTCCCTGTCGTGCTACCGTTCTCCAAGGGCTCGTCTGTCGTCCTTTCCCTGCCAGCGGCCGGTGGCACCGCTGCTGGTCTGCAGCGAGCTGCTTGTGGATGGAGTGTGTCCCAAAATGTCGTCTGATTGCCGTGGGAATTCTGGAGTCTGAACTGACACGCTGCCAACAGGCACTTGCGTCCGGTGCAGGCGGAGCGGATTTTTTGGGGAACCCTGTTGT
>JAPLNQ010000034.1 GCA_026401075.1 Planctomycetia bacterium | reverse complement strand
GCCAGTGGTGGCGGTGATGTTGATGTTGCCGGTGGCCGTCACGTTCGCCGGATCGATGACGAGGCCGTTGCCTTCGACGATCGTCAGGCTGCCGGCCGTGATATTGGCCGTCAGGTTCGTGACGCTCGTGTTGAGCGACGAAGAGTTTCCTGCCATGACGTTCAGCGTGTTCGCGACCACCTGGAAAGGCAGGGCATTCAGCGTGATGCTGCCGCTCGAGGCCACGCCACTGGCGACATTAAGCGTCACGTTGCCAATCCCAGCCACGCCGTTCGCTGCGTTGATAACACCGGTGCCCGTGAGGTTATAGAAGCCTATTTGCGTAGCAACAGTCAGGTCGGCGGACGCAACATTGATGTTGATGTCGCCGCCATTGGTCGAGATTCCGTTCGGTCCGATGACGAGACCGCCATTATTCGTCGACTGGCTGAGATCGTTGATCTCGTCGATTGTCAGGCTCTGATTGGCTCCCGTGATGCGGCCTTCGAGTTGTGTAATCGAGGTGTTGATGTTGGAACTGTTCTGGGCGAGGATCGTGAGCTGATCACCCGTCACTTGAACTCCGACCCCATTGGCGGTGATGCTGCCCGCCGGTGCAGAAATCCAGGCATCGCCGACCTGTCCTGCAAGCAGTTCAGAGTTGTTGTTGAAGACAAGGTTGCCAGTCACGACATTCAACACGATCGTGCCGTTGCTGGCCTGCAGGCCTGCTGTGTCGATAAAAAGGTTGCCGTTTTGCGTGATGTTGATGCGGCCGTTCGATTGCGAGCCCGCCGAAAGGTTGGCAACACGGGTGCCGAGGTCAACGTTACCCTGGCTCGCAGTGGCTGCCAGAGTCGCCGCGATGATTCGATTGCCGCCAGCAAGGTTGATGTCGCCCGTACCTTGCAGTTGGAGAGAAACATTGCCCGATGCAGCGTTGATCACGCCAGTGCCATTCAGCGTGCCCGCGGTCAGGGTGATGTTGACGCTGCCGTTGGCGGTGACGTTGCCGGCACCAATCTGAAGCCCGTTCGATTCGGTCACATCCAGCGTTTCACCCTGTGTCAGGATCGCCGCGCAGATCGTGCTTACCGAGGTGTTTACGGTCGAGCTGTTTTGAGCCCTTATGTTCAGGGCATTGGCGATGATCTGGTTGCCAGCGGAGAGGGTGACGGCGCCGCTCGAGGTGTTGAGCGTGACGTTGCTCGCCCCGGCGTTGAGGGTTGCGCCGGCGCCAGTGATGCCGGCCGTCGCCGAGTTGAGCACGATGTTGCCCGCGGCAGACACGGAGCCCGACAGGTTCAGGGCGTCGTACTCATTGACCGTCAGACCACCGCTCGTGACCGCCGCGGTCAGTTTGTTGATGTTGGTCAGCGTGAGGTTGCCGGAAACGATCTGATTGGCATTGGTGAGGCTGACGTTGCCGGCGGTAGCCGTGAGCACCACGCTGCCACCGGTGGCGTTGATAACTCCGTTGGCACCCGTCGCCGTGACCAGGTTGCCGCTGGCTACGGTGAGATCGACGGTGCCGCCGGCGGTCGAGACGTTGGCCGCGGCAATCTTGAGCGTGCCAGTCTGGACAACGGTCAGGCTCTCGAGGGCGGTGCCCGTGATGTTGGCACCCAACTGCTGAACGCTCGTGTTGATGTTCGAGCTGTTGAGGGCAGTGACACTCAGAACATTGCCAACGACCTGGCTTGGCGATGCGTTGAGGGTGACGCCGCCTTGCACAGTATTGCTGCCTGCGATCAGCGTGACATTGGCAGTTGAACCGTTGGTGGACACGAACCCGCTGCCTGTGATGTCGCCGCCCGCGTTGATCGTGAGTGCACCGTTGGTGGTGGTGACATTCGTCGACGAGTTGAGGCCGATGGCAAGGTCGTCAGTTTCCGTCACAGACAGGGTCTGGCCCGCACCGCGGATCGATGCAATCAGGGTGGCGGCCGTCGTGTTGACGTTGCTGGAGTTATTGGCGCTGAGTGTCACGACATCCGCGACGACCTGATTGCCGGCCGAGAGATTGATCGCGCCCGCATTTGCCACGAGCGTAGCATTCGCCAGGCCGGCACCCGCACTGAGGGTGGTGCCGCTGCCTGTGAGATTGCCCGCGACCACGTTGATCGACACGTCACCAGCCGTCGTGATGCCTGTCAAGTCGACGATGAGCCCATTCGTTTCGACGACCGTCAGGTTGCCGCTCGAGATGCTGGCATTGATGGTGCCGACCGTCGTGTTGAGCTGGGTGGTGTCTTGGGCAGTGACGCCGAGAATAGCCGCGTTGATCTGGCCGGCGACCGCCGCAAGGGTGACGTTGCCCGCTGACGCGTTGAGCGTGATACCACTGCCGGACCCAGTCGAGTTGACGATGCCCGTACCGGTCAGGTTTCCGGTGGCAAGGTTGATCGAGATCGCGCCATTCGCACTGATTCCGGACGCGTTCACGATGAGGTCATCCGCTTCTTCGACCGTCAGTCCTCCGCGAGTGATGTTGGCCGCGAGCTGACCGACGCTCGTGTTGAGGCGGGATGCCTGGTTGGCATTCACGGTGAGCAGGCCGCTCGTGCTGACCTGATTGGCAGCCGAAAGCGTAACGTTGCCACGCCCGGCGATGAGGGTGATGTTGCCCGATGCCGAAACGTTTTGCGTGCCGGTAATGTTGCCCGATGTGACGTTGACGACCAGGTCGCCGGAGGACACGAGCACGTTGCCGTCATTGAAGGCGAGATCCCTAGCCTGCGTGAACGTGAGTCCGCCGCTGGCCACGTTGACCGACAGGATGTTGACATTGGCATTGATCGTGGACGTGTTCTGCGCCGTCACGTTCAGCACGTTGCCCACGATCTGGTTCGAGAGCGTGACGTTGCCCGCGCTCGTGTTGAGCGTGACGTTGCCCGTGCCCGCATTGATCGAGCCCGCGCCCGGCAGGCCCGTGAGGTTGCCAGTGGCCAGGTTGATCGACACGTTGCCATCGGCGGTGCGGACGGAATTGATCACCAGGCTGTCGGCCTCGGTGATCGTCAGGCCCTCAGTTGGCCCGCCCGATACATTTGCCGACAGGATGCCGACGTTCGTATTGACGGTGGACGCATTCTGTGCCGTGATCGAAAGCACGTTGGCGACGACTTGTCCAGCGCCAGTGGTCTGAACGTTGCCGAACGGGGTGTTGAGCGTCACGTTCTGGCCACCCGTGGCTCCGGCCCTCAAGGTGCCGGCGATCGACACGTTGACCTGAGCGAAAGGTAGGCCGCCCGTCACTGTAATGTTGCCGCTGCGGGTCACGACGTTGAGCAATTGCAGGTCGTTGGCCTGCGAAATGTTGAGGTCGCCGGAACCATTAAGATTCGCCGAGAGAACCGAGTAGGTTGCCGTGGCGGTCGTGATGTTCGGAGCGGTCTGCGCTGTCCAGTCGAGGCCGAGTGCGGTGATCGGACCATTGCCAACGATGTTGCTGTTTGGTGCGAAGAGCGTGACGTTCGATAGGGTCGTGGCATTGATCGCGCCGGTACGGTTCAAATCGCCCGCGAGCATCGTGATCGACACGCCACCGGTTGCATTCACGTTTGCCGCACGGAGGCCGTTGGATTCCGTGACGGTGAGCAAGCCATTCGTGACGTTGGTCGTGAGGGTAGTGGCGTTGGTGAAGAGCGTGGCGTTTCCGTCGGTATTTCTCAGGGTGACCACGTTGGCTGTGATTAAGCCGTTGCTATCGCTGAGAACCGCGCCGTTGGCGACGTTGATCAAGACATTGTTGGCACCGCTGCCGGCGTTGATCGCGCCGTTGATGGACAAGTTTGCCGGTGCGCCGACCAGATTGAGCGTGATGCTGCCGCTGGTGGTCGTCGCATTGAGGACCGACAGGTCTGTGGAACGGTTGACGACGAGGCCGTTGCCGGCACCGGTGACGTTAGCGCGAAGCGAAGAGAAATTATAGTTCGCGTCGGTTGGCTGGTTGGCAGCCTGCCAATCGAAGAGGCTGGCGGTGACGGTGCCCGTGCCGGTGATGACCGTCGGAACTCGGAGTGTCACGTTTCCAAGACCGCCGCCGCCGACGGCAGCATTGATCGAGCCGAGGAGGTTCAGGCTGCCGGAGTTCAGCGTCAGGCTGATATCACCGCCATTGGTGGTGACGTTGCCCGCACCAACCGCCACGGCGCGGCTGGAAACCGCCGAGAACGACTCGTTGGCGGCGGTGACGCTCGCCGTCAGGCAGGCGACACCCAGATTGGAGAACGACGACGCATTCTGGGCACTCACCACGAGGGAGTTGCCGGCAACGAGGTTGGAGGCCAAAACGCCGCCGTCCGACGCCGTGAGCGCGACGGCATTCGCAACCGCATTCAGAGGTCGCGATACCGTGAGAGAGTCAGCCGTGATGGTGATCGAGCCGTTGTTGGTGGACACCCCAACGAGGTTCAAAGCGCCGGTGTGCGTGACGAGAAGAGGACGGCTCGTCCCGGTGATGCAGGCTGCGAGAGAGTCAAAGAGCGCATTGGGGCTCAACAGGATCGTCGGGCTCTGGGCAGCAGTGACATTGAGAGTGCCCGTGGAGATGATGGCATTTACGCCGTTGCCGATGATGCCGCCTGACAGATTGTTCGAGGCAAGAGTGACCGTCCCCGATCCGGAGGTACGAATGGGGGCGTTGATGTAAACGCCGTTCGTAGCCTGGTCCGCGATCAGCGAGATGCTCCCGCTTGTGGCCGCCTCGACGGTCGCCGTTGGCAGGACATTCACCGTGGCAGAGGTGCTTCGCAGGACGATGTCTCCCGCCGCGGTCGACACATTCCCTGCGATCACCAGGTTTCCACTCGTGCTGTTGATTGCGACGCTGCCGGCGCCCGCAGTGATCGCATTCAACACGTTGAAGTCGGTGCTGGACGAGCTGACCATGTTGATGTTGCCGGTCGTCGTCATCGCGGAGACATTCGAAGCGCGGATGTTATCGCCGAGGTCGATGCCCGTGCCCGCAGTGAGATCCACCAGCGAGTTGGTGCCCATGTTGAGCAAGGTGGTCGCCTTGATCATTCCGGACGTCGAAACGACCTCAAGCGTGCGGTTGTTGGACGAGATGCCACCAGAGAGCGTGACGTTGTCGACCGCCTGTAGAAAGATGTTGGCGCCACCGGCCGCCAGGGCGTTGATGGACCCTGTCATGCCCAGAGATCCCTTGGTCTGCACCGTGAACGAATCTGAATAGAGATTGACAGGGCTCGTTCCGATCGTCAGTGACTTGCCGTTGATCAAGGTGATGTTGCTGTAGAGCCCGGCCGCGGAGAAGCCGCTGACGTTGGTGCGGAGCACGTAGTCAGCGGAGGCCACGCCTTCCTGGAGCGACAGCGACCGTCCGGTAACGGTTCCAGTGATTGCTACAACGCCCGAGGAGGCGTTGGGGGCCTGAAGAATCACGTCGCCGGAACTCGAGGCAGTTACATTCGCAAAGACGGAGACACCCTTTTTGTCAGAAACCAGTTGGACTCCACCGCTGCCGGTCGACGTGTTGATGGCCCTCACTGCGTTGATGGCGTTGGCTGACTGGGCAAACAAGCCAGTCGCGTTCACAGTCGACGCCAAATCGATGGCGTTGCCCGCGATCAACGAAACGTTGCCCGTGGCGTTGATCGGACTACCGATGCGGATGCTCCCGCTTGGATCGCGTGCTCGCAGGCTTATCGTCGATGCATTGACGGTACCGCCTTGGATCGAGATGTCACGGCCACCAGTCCACGTCTCTGCAGTGAATGCGCCCACAGTAAGCGGCGTGAGGATCGAGATGTCGTTCTTACTGTAGATCGTCAGGCTGCCACCGGCCGTGGACACGTTGCCCGTGAGCGTCACTGAATCAGGAAACGTCGAAGGGGATGGAGTGATGTAATTGAAAGGCGCAGTGCCCAGAACGTTGGCGTTTGGATTGCCAATCGAGACGGCCGCGCCGATACCCGTCAGGCTTACCGTGGATGGAGACGTGCTGGCGTTCGCAATGGTCAGAGGGAACGAGAAGTTATTGGACGTTGAATAGACATTGAACGATGTGCTTGCGGTCTGCGACGTCAAATTGGGTGCCGCCTGTCCGATCACCGTGCCGCCGACCACAAGATCAGCGGTGGAGAAGTAGCCGCGACCGGAATAGTCGATCCTGACGGCGTTGATCGAGCCAGTGGTGCTGATATTCGCCGTCCCGCCAATGCCCCCACCGCTGACATCGAGGCCAGTGGTGTTAGTAAAGCCGGAACCGCCGCTCGTGATGGTAATGCTCGTGATGTTGTTGTTCGCGACAACGACCGTCGCCGTCGCTGCGGTGCCGCCGTGTCCGGTTACCGGTACCGTGGAATACGTCCCATTGTTGAACAGCCCCGTCGAGCCATTGGTGATGGCCCCAGGTGCGCCAACTGCCAACGTTAGCGACGAGACACTCGCTCGGGCCCGGGAGTTATTATTCACGCCAAGAGTCTGGTTGGAGAAGCCGCCGAACGTCCCGTTTTGAACCGTGACATTGATCGCAGTGTTGGTGAAACCAGACAACGTATTGGTAAGACTGACCCAGCCGGCCGAGCTATTCACCGCGGCGGTTGGGAAGGTTGCGGTAGTGCCAGCCAGAAGACTGTTTGTCCTGAACACCACCACGTTTGACACGCCCGTCCAAGAGGTAGTGCCGTCTTGGCCCTCAACGGTATCTAGGCCCGCATCCGAGAAATCCTGATTGGTCGAGACTCGCACTGCACCCTGCGCGTCCTGCTGCACCCAGGCATTGCGGGCTCCGCTTCCACCAAAGCCGTAGTCGTTGACGTCGTCGATCCAGATGCCGAGCGTCGTGCCTGGCGCTCCGGTGAGCGGATTGATCATCCCAGCCCCCACGTCCATCACCGCGCGACGCTCCAGGAACTCCGCCGGCGTGAGCGTCAGCAGGTGGGTGTTTGTCAGCTTCGTCGCGCTGGCAGCCGAGGCCGCAACGGCGCCGCGGACTTCATCGGCAAGCTCGGTCAACCGACGGGCAAGCCGGGTGCGACGGATGCTGCGAACGGCCGCCGCCCACTTCCTGCGGAAGAGCGACGACATCATTCCGAGCACGCGACGGGACAGAGAGTTGCGATCGGAGAAGAGGCTGCGGCGGGACATGGAAACTCCAGAACTAGAAAGACTAGGAGGAAGACCAGGAGGTATGGGTGCTTTGCGAGGTGCGTGTCGACTTGGGTTGTGCAGAGTACGGAATCAAGGAACTGCGAACTAAACTGATTCCGTCGAAGAAACGTTCGGCGTTTTTTCCGGGGGCGATTTCGACTGCGTTATACGGACTGAACCAGAGCTTTGTGACCTGACGGGTGGGGCAGCATCCCTACTCGGGGGGTAGGTGGGATTGGACGCTCGGTTTGGCACCGTGTCAAGCATTTGGTTCGTGAGATCTTTGTGAAAGATTCAGGCTCGGACAGGGGCCCGCCCCGCAAGAAAATACCTCAGGCATACGCCGGCGTAGTGCCCCAGTCAAGAAATCGGTCGAACGATTTCCGGGGATGATATTTTGCTGATGTAGGGGTGTTTTCGCATGAAAAACCTATCTTCGTGGGGGTATCTACCCACCCGATCCCTTCCCCCGAATCGCCCGACCAGCAGCCCTCCCGCAGGCAGCCCATCCAGCTGGAAGGCTGCGGGCCGGGACTCGGGCCGGGGCTGAGGATGGCTCAGGCCCGGTCCAGTAGCCCAGGGAACGATGCCCCGGGTGGTCAGTTCACGATGATGGGCTCACGGCTGGTCTGCTTGACCAGTTTTTCGTGGTTTTCGAGCAAGTGGTCGATCGCCCGCACAAACGCCGGTACGTGCTCGTGGCTCAGCACCGTCGTGGTTAGGTCGGCCGTCTTGAGCCGGCGGATCATCCGGTCGCGGTAGTCCGGGTTGTCGATCATCCGCACACCCAGATCGATGTATTCCTGCTCCGACCTGGTGATCAGCTCCTCGAGCCCCACGCGGCCCAGGAGGTAGGCGGTGGAGTTGTTGTAGAAGCGATTGCCGGCCAGCGTGACGATCGGCTTGCGGAGCGTGAGCAGATCAACGGCCGTGTTGTAGCCACCGAAAGGATGGGCATCGAGCGCGAAGTGGGCCGACTCGAGAGCCGGCATGTATTGCTCGAAGCCGAGGTCGGGCAGCACCTGAACCCTGTCTTCGCCGAGGATGTTTTTGATCGCCCGATCGAGCGGAATGAAACCGTTGCCGAGGATGGCACCCCCCGGGAAGAAGTGAAACTTCACCGGTGTCTTCGCCCGCTCCGCGATCTTTTTGAGACGGTGGAGATGGTCGCTGTTGATCTTCTGGCCACTCCAGGTGCAGTTGATGATCACCGGCGACGTGGGCAGTTGCGGATACTGGAGCTGGTAGTCGAGCGGCACCGGCGCCTGGGCACAGCCCGGAATCAGCACCAGCCGCTCGGAATAATGCTCACGGGCCCGGTCGATCACCTCGGTCTCCTGGCCGCCGATCCAGTAGTCGATCTTCGAACCAAACGTGCTCACGGGGTGGCCGTAGTTGGTCACCTGGATCGGAGCGATCCGCATGTTGGCCAGGATGATGCTCTCGATGCTCATCCCGATGTCGGGATAATAGGCCATCGCGAAGTCGTTGTCCTGGATCGCCGTGATGTCGCTGGCGTCCTTCGAGGCGTCGTAGTGGCGGACTTCCTGAAAGAGGCTTGTGTCGAAGTCGTTCCGCTCCCGGCCGAGCTGGACGAGCAGGAGGTCGTGGTCCTTGGCCAGCGCCTCGATGAAGGGCTGCTGCGAACGGTAGACGCTCTGCCGCTTGAACCACATGCTCGTGAGGATCGCGATTCGGCCCTTTTTCGTTGAGGAAGCGGGCGTATTGCGGATCGGCTGGCTGCACAGGGGCGTGGCCTGAAACAGCTTGTTGATCCGCTGTTTCACGAGGTAATCCCGCTCGTGGTCGATGTAGGTGGCGCCGAAGTAGGCGTGGTGGGTGAACGAATTGATGCCGATGATCCGGTCATCTTCGTAGGCGATGTGCTCGCGGAGGTTGGCGAGCGTTGTCTCGTCGGCGCAGCCGTTGCGGTAGCCCTCCGTGAAGCAGTAGTACCACTGCGTGGCCAGAGCGGGACTCGTGCCGAAGAGGAGTTTGCGATCGATCTTCACCTTGTTGCGGGCGGAATAGAGGGTCAGCAGTTTCGTGAAATTCCGCTGCTGCCCCAGCAGGATCCGTAGATGCGGATCGGTGGTGCCAAAGTCGCTTATCGCCACGATGTTGGCGATCACGCCGTTGGCGTCGATGAACCGCGACGCATAGGTGTCGCTGAGCACAAAGTCTTCCTGGGACAGGAAGTAGAGAAAGTGCTTGACAAAG
Source organism: Planctomycetia bacterium (assembly GCA_026401075.1). GTDB lineage: Bacteria > Planctomycetota > Planctomycetia > Pirellulales > UBA1268 > CAMCQY01. Next base: position 17,272 of record JAPLNQ010000034.1, on the reverse strand, counting down.
CTGTTGAGGGAATGCTTCGTGGGGATGTCGAGGGCGTAGTAGGTGATGTTGCGGAGGTGATCGATGACGGCGAGAAACTGCTCGGCCATCCGGTCGTAGGCCTGCTCGCGGTAGGCCTTGTGGAGTTCCTCCTCGGAGAATTCCAGTAGCGGGTTGGCAGGGGCTTTGGCGATTTCGGCGGCAGGGGGTGCCGCTTCAGACGGAGCGGGCTTTGAATCGACGGCTGGTTCGGCAGGAACTGCTGGAGAGGTCACGGTTCGCGTCCTTGGCGAGGATGAGTGCACTTCTTCTGGCGGAATGCGGCCTGGAATTCCCGAGCCGAACCACCCGATGGGAGGAGTATAGCTCGCGGCCTGCGGCCCGGAAAGCAAGCGGGCGGACGCCCGCGTGACAGGGGCGGCGAGAGGATGCAAAGAACCGATTTTCGCGGGAGAACGAGCCTACCAGCGGCCTTCGAGGCCGAGGGAAACCCCCTGCAGAATCACGCCGCCGTTGGTGGTGAGCGTGCCGGATGACGGCAGAAGGAATTGAGTCAGATTTTGCCCGCTAAGTTGACGGGTCGGTTGGGCGAGGCCCTGCAGCCAGAGTCCGAAATAGCCCACGCGAAGGTCGAGATTGCGGCGGAGCGGCACGACGCCAGTCAGCCCGACCTCGCCCGTGAAGGCCGCCCCGGCCGGTCCGTTGACCGTAATCGCCCGGCTGAAGCCAAAGATAGGGGCACCGCTCTGAAAACTCTGGTAGTCGTAGGCCGACGACTGATTGGCGGCGTTGTAATAGGCACCAGCCTTGACGAGCCCTTCCAGCCGCATTCCGCCCTGTCCCTTATTCCAGAGCACAGAATCGAGGCCGATCTGGCCACCGTAGAGGTTGTTCATGCAGTTGTTCCGCCAGTTGTCGGTGCCCGTGATCGTGGGATCCGCAGGATCCTCGAACTGGTCGACCATCGCCCAGTTTTCGCGCCACTGCAACCAGCGGAATCCCACCAGGAAACGCGTGGCACCCCAGCCCAAGGGCTCACGGAAATTGATCTCCGCCGTTTGAAGGCTGCTGGTGAGTTGCTCCTGGGCGGCGCTGATGGGGGTGTTGTCTGGTCCCCAGTTGTTGTTGTAGATGCCAGGTGCGGCGAAGGCGTAGCCATTGGTCACCAGCGGCAGCGAACGGTTGGAATAGAAGTTGCCAGCGTAGAGGTAGGAGGCGTCGAAGCCACGGCCGCAGTCATCGAGGCGGGCGATCGTCAGCCGGGGAGCCGCCAGCGGATCGCTCTGAAACTGGTTGGCATTGAATACCGTCGGGCCGACGGTCTGCGTGCCCACGTCGAAAGTTGTGTAGAGCGGCCGATTGGCCGGTGCGCTCCGCCAGAGGGCGATGGCGTCGAACCGTACCGTCCAGCAGGCGTCCTCGCAGCAGTGCAGGCAGTCCCAGAAGCCGCGCTTTGTCGAGCAGGGCACGATCGTGCCGTCCGCTTCGACAGCCACGGCGGAGTCGAAGGTCAGCATGTCGGGGGCCGACGGGATGAACTCCTGCAGCCGATCGGTCATCGAAGGCACCTCGGCGTCTTCGATGACCACACCGTCCGGCACGTTCGCCGGCGCAGGCAGGCCGATCTCCTCGGCTGAATCTGGCTCGGGCGGCAGCGGCGGCTGACCGTCGGCCACCGTCGGCCTCGGGGCAACGACGACCGACTGCAGGTCGGAGACCTCATAGGGCCGCCCGCCGCTCTCCCAGGCCGGGGCGGCCTGGAGGAAATCGCCCGACAGGGCCCAGGCAGCCGTCACGACCGCGAGAATCCCGATTCTGACCAAGCGAGCCATTGATGCTGCTCCCGTTCCGAACATGCCGATTCGTTGGGTTCAATCGGTAGTAACGGTCGTAGGACAACAGGTTTCCTGTCCCGCGGTCGCGTCAGGAAGACTGGGCAGGATGCGGGGAGAAAGGCAAGGCGGGCTGCGGCGAGCGGGCAATTCGATGCCGGGGGCAAGGGACACGGACAAGTTGAAAACTCGTCCCCACGGGGGCAGGGGACACGGACAAGTTGAAAACTTGTCCCCACGGGGGCAGGGGACACGGACAAGTTGAAAACTCGGGGGGCAGGGGACACGGACAAGTTGAAAACTTGTCCCCACGGGGGCAGGGGACACGGACAAGTTAAAAACTTGTCCCCACGGATGGAACGAGGGCACAGCGGGGGCCTACCCCAGCCCAAACGCCTTGAGGGCCTCGCCGGTGTGGCTGCGGAGCAGGGACTTGTCGCGGACGCACTGCTGGACGTGCACGACGAGATCCTCCGGCGGCCCCTCGACCACGATCTTCCCGCCGCCGTCACCCGCCTCCGGGCCCATGTCGATCACCCAGTCGGCCGCGGCGATCACCTCCAGATTGTGCTCCACCACCAGCACCGTGTTGCCTGTGTCCACCAGCCGCTCGAGCACATGCAGGAGCTTCTCAATGTCGCTGAAATGCAGTCCCGTCGTCGGCTCGTCGAGAATATAGAGCGTGCTCCCGGTGCCCGGCTTCGCCAGCTCCCGCGAGAGCTTTACTCTCTGCGCCTCGCCGCCTGAGAGCTGCGGCGCCGGCTGGCCGAGCGTGATGTAGCCGAGGCCGACGTCCACGAGCGTGGAGAGAATCCGATTGATCGCCGGCACGGTCTCGAAAAACTGCGCCGCCTCCGCCACGCTCATCTCCAAGACATCAGCGATGCTCTTGCCATGCCACTTGGCATGGAGCGTTTCGGCGGAATACCGCCGGCCGTGGCAGGTCTCGCACTTCACCCACACGTCAGGCAGGAAGTGCATCTCCACGCGGCGCTGACCGAGGCCCTCGCAGGTCTCGCAGCGGCCTCCCGGCACGTTGAAGGAAAACGTCCGCGGCGAGAACCCGCGGGTGCGGGCCTCCGGCACCTTCGTGAAGAGCTGCCGGATGTGGTCGAACACGCCGGTGTAGGTGGCTGGCGTCGAGCCCGGCGTCGAGCCGATCGCCTCCTGGTCGACGAGGATCACCTTGTCGATTTTTTCGAGGCCCTTCACGGAGTCGTGCTGCCCCGGCTGCTCGCGGGCGGCATGCAGTCGACGGGCCAGGCTCCGCCAGAGCACTTCCAGCACGAGTGAGGTTTTTCCCGAACCGCTCGGGCCAGTCACCGCCGTCAGCACGCCGAGCGGCACCTTCAGGTCGAGCCCCCGGAGCGTGCGATGGCGGATGCCGCGCACCTCCAGCCACGAGGTCGGCTGACGGCGGCCCTGCTTCTGCTTGCGGGCCAGCACCGCATCGCAGGCCTTCTTGGCCTTGAGATATGGCCCCGTCACGCTCGCCTTCATGGTGGCGAGTTTTGTTGGCGAGGCGTGGGCCACGATCATGCCCCCCTCGCGGCCGCTGCCCGGGCCGAAGTCGAGGGCATGATCGGCCGAGGCGACAACGTCGCGGTCGTGCTCCACCACCACGATTGTGTTGCCGAGATCGCGGAGCTTGCCAAGCGCGGCAATCAGACGGTGCGTGTCTCGCGGATGGAGGCCGATCGTCGGCTCGTCGAGCACGTAGAGCACGCCCGTCAGGCCGCTGCCCACCTGGGCCGCGAGGCGAATGCGCTGCAGCTCGCCGCCGGAGAGGCTCCCGGCAGGCCGGGCCATGTCGAGATACTCAAGTCCTATATCGACCAAAAACGCCACGCGGGCATTGAGTTCGCGGAGCAGGTCACCGGTGATCTTCTTCTCACTCTCCGAGAGCGAGACGGCAGCGAGAGACTGCTGCAGTCGCGCCAGTGGCATCCGACACCAGACGTCGAGCGAACGACCCCAGAGCATGACGGCACTGGCCACGTCGGCCAGGCGGCTGCCGCCGCACTCGCTGCAGGGCACCTCGCCCATCACGGCGTCGACCTTGCCACGCAGGCCGGTCACCATCCGGGCCGCCTCCTCGCAGGCGGCTTCAAGGCCTTTGAATTGATAGGAAAACCAGGTTTCATCAGCGGCTTTATCCCGTCGCTTGCGCTCAGGGCTTTTATCGGAAGGGGCGGGAATCCCGTCGCTTGCGCTCAGGGCTTTTATGTCCATAGAAGCCCCCGGCGTAAGCCGGGGGATTTCGTGCAAGGCTTTGCGGGGCCGCTTGACCTCGATCCACTTATCACCCGTGCCTTCGAAGAGCACCCGCTGCTGCAGTCCCGACAGTTCGGCCAGCGGCACGTCGATCGGCAGGCCCGTCGCCGCGCAGAGTCCTTCGAGCATCGCGCGGCTCAAGGCTCCGCAATCGGCACGGTCGAGGCTCGGCCAGAGGTCGAGGGCCCCCGCGCCGAGCGAGAGCGAGGGATCGCGGATCAGCGACTTGTGCTCGATGCCGGTCCGCGTGCCAAGGCCGTCGCAGGTGGCACACCAGCCGAGCGGACTGTTGAACGAAAACTGCCGCGGCTCGAGCGGCTTGAATCCCCGGCCGCACGACGCACACGCGAGCCTGCGACTGTGCACCTCGACCGGCCAGTCGGCCTCATCAACACCCTCGACCGCCCGCGCCACGAGCATCGTGCCCGCGCCCGCATCAAAAGCCGTCTCCGCGCTCTGGGCCAGCCGGCTTCGCTCTGCCGGACTGGCCGTCACGCGGTCGACCACGATCTCGATCTTGTTTTTCCGCTTGCGGTCGAGCGCGGGCGTTTCATCGAGCTGCTGCGTCTTGCCATCAATCCGCACGCGGGCATACCCCGCCGCGCGAAGCCCCGCAAAAAAAGACTCGGGCGACTGGCCCACGCGGAGCTCCACCGGCGCGAGCAGGAGGAGCCGCGTGCCCGGATCGTGCTCGAGCAGCCGCTCGACGGTCTTGTCCACGCTTTGCGCCCCGACAGGCGTGCTGCATTCAGGGCAGTGCATCACGCCCAGCCGGGCCGCCAGCACGCGGAAGTAGTCGTACATCTCCGTGAGCGTGCCGACCGTCGACCGCGGCGTGCTGCCCGTCGCTCGCTGCTCGATGGCAACCGCCGGCGACAGGCCCTCGATCTTTTCAAACACCGGCTTCGGCACCTGGCCCACGAACTGCCGAGCATACGGCGAGAGGCTCTCGACATACCGCCGCTGCCCTTCGGCATAGAGCGTGTCGAAGGCGAGCGAGGTTTTTCCCGAGCCGCTTGGGCCGCAGCAGACCGTCATCGCGCCGCGGGGGATGTCGGCATCGACCGATTTCAGGTTGTGCTGCGCCGCGCCGCGGATCGTGATCTGTGGTGGGCCCGGATCGATCGATGCCTTTTCGATCTGCAACAGCTTGGCGAGTTCGGCCTTGGCGAGTGCGGCCGCCGTGGCGGGCTTCTTGCGACGGGCCGGCAGCTTCTGCACGCCGTCGGCCCGCGCCTTGGCAGCCGCGAGCATGGATTTCAGGGCCAGCCCGGTGTGTGACGCCTTGACGCGGGACACCTGCTCCGGCGTGCCCGCGGCCACGATCTGTCCGCCGCCCGCTCCGCCCTCCGGCCCCAGATCGATCACATGATCGGCCCGCTTCACCACGTCGAGGTTGTGTTCCACCACGAGCACCGTGTTGCCCGCGTCCACCAGCCGCTCCAAGACGGTGAGCAGCTGCCGCACGTCGGCCATGTGCAGGCCCGTCGTCGGCTCGTCGAGGATGTAGAGCGTCTTGCCGGTCGACCGCTTGGCCAGTTCCCGCGAGAGCTTCACCCGCTGGGCCTCGCCGCCGGAGAGCGTGGGCGACGGCTGGCCGAGATGGAGGTAGTCGAGGCCGACGTCGCAGAGGGTCTCGAGCTTGCGGGCGATGTCGGGGGCGTCGGCGAAGAGTTCCCGCGCCTCGCCGACTTCCATGCTCAACAGTTCGGCGACGTTCTTCCCCTTCCAGCGGACCTCGAGCGTGTCTTTGGCGAACCGTGCCCCGCCGCACTGCTCGCAGGTCACCCAGACATCCGCCAGGAAGTCCATGTCGAGCCGGGTCGAGCCGTTGCCCTCGCAGGCCTCGCACCGGCCGCCCGCCACGTTGAAGCTGAAGCGGCCCGCCTTCCAGCCCCGCTTCTTCGCATCGGGCAGCATCGTGAACAGCTTGCGGATGTCGTCCCACACCTTCACGTAGGTTGCGGGGTTGCTCCGCGGCGTGCGGCCGATCGGCGACTGATCGATCACGATCACCTTGTCGAGCAGCTCGGCCCCGTCGATCGCAGTGAATGTGCCGACGGGACCGCTCGCGCCGGTGCTGCCGGTGTTGCCACTGTCGTCTGCGTTGCTCCCGCTGGCCAGCCGCCGCCGCAGTTCGGGCTCGAGCACGTCGCCCACCAGTGAACTCTTGCCGCTCCCCGACACGCCCGTCACACAGACGAGCTGGCCGAGCGGGATCTCGACGTCGATGCCGGCGAGGTTGTTGTGACGCACACCCTTGAGCAGGAGCGAATTGCCCGTGGGCTTCCGCCGCGCGGTCGGCACCTCGATTGCGTCGCGGCCTGCCAGAAAGCTCCCGGTGATGCTGCGGTCGCTGTCTGCCACGTCGGCAGGCGTGCCGGCCGCCACCACCTCGCCGCCCCGCTTGCCCGGGCCCGGACCGAAGTCGATCACCCAGTCGGCTGCGCGGATCGTCTCTTCGTCGTGCTCGACCACGACCACGGTGTTGCCCTTGTCGCGGAGGGCCTCCAAAGCGCCGAGCAGCTTGACGTTGTCGCGGGCATGCAGGCCGATCGACGGCTCGTCGAGCACGTAGAGCACCCCCGAGAGGCCGGAGCCGATCTGCGCGGCGAGCCGGATCCGCTGGCTCTCGCCGCCGGAGAGCGTGGGCGCCTTGCGTTCGAGCGAGAGGTAGCCGAGCCCGACCTGGTCGAGGAACGCCAGCCGTGAACGGATCTCCTTCATCAGCTCGACGGCGATCACCGCCTGCGTGTCGTCGAGGACGAGGTCCGAGAGAAACTCCCGCGCCGCGGCGATCGGCAGGCCACAGAGCTTGTCGAGAGAGAGTTCGGGGTGTGCGAGGGAGACCGGGTTCCCTTGCGACGCGGAGTCCCCGGGCTTCCGCCCGGGGCTTTTATGGGAAGGTCGGGAGCCGTCAGTGGTGTGGGAAGGGGGCGAGGCTTTGCGTGAAGTGATCCGCACCGCCCGCGCCTGATGCGAGAGCCGCGCGCCCATGCAGTCGTGGCAGGGCGTCACGCTCATCAGCTTCTCCAGCATCCGCCGGATGATGCCGCTCTTGGCGTTGCGCCAGCGGCTGGCGAGCATCGCGAGGATCCCCTCAAACTTTGTCTTCCCGCCGCGTTCGGCCCGGCCGCGCCGCCAGGAGAGTGTGATCTCCTCCAGGCCCGTACCGCTCAGCCAGATTTTTTTCTGGAGCGATGTGAGGTCCTGCCAGGGCGTGTCGAGCAGTGTGCCGGTTGGGAATTTCCGTTTCGCCTCGGCATGGGCCGCCACGCCGGTGAGCAGCCGCCGCAGCCACCGCGGCATGTCGCGAAAGCTCCCGAGCACACCGATCGCCCCCTTGCGGAGCGACTTCTCCGGCGCGGTTACGAGCTTCGTCGGATCGATGCCGTAGATATCGCCGAGGCCATCGCAGGTCGGGCAGGCCCCCTGCGGACTATTGAAGCTGAAGAGCTGCGGCTCAGGCGTGGAGTAGCTGATGCCACACTGCACGCAGGCATAGCGGCTGGAGAGGATGAGATCGGAAGGGGAAATTGGGGACGGGAGCGATTTTTCCGCGCGAGAAACGGCTGCCATCCCTTTTTTTGAAAAATCGCTCCCGTCCCCATTTTCCCCAGCCACGATCACCTGGCCGCCGCCGGTTCGCAGGGCCAGTTCCACCGCCTCGGCGATGCGGCTCCGAGTGGCCTCTGAGGGAATCAGCCGGTCGACAACGACGTCGATCGAATGCTTGAGGAGTTTTTCAAGCGCGGGCGGATCCTCGACGCGGCAGATCTGGCCGTCGACGCGGGCCCGCGTGAAGCCCTGCCGCACGAGGTCGGTGAATAGATCACGATGTTCACCTTTCGCCTCGCGGACCAGCGGCGCGAGGATCATCACCCGCTGGTCTTTGCGGGCCGCGAGGATCCGCTCCACGATCTGGTCGCGGGGCTGGGCCTCCAAGACACTGTCGCACTCCGGACAGTGGGCCGTGCCGATCCGCGCAAAGAGCACGCGGAGAAAGTCGTGAATCTCCGTCATCGTGGCGACGGTAGACCGGGGATTGTGGCCGGCCGATTTCTGCGCGATCGAGATCGAAGGGGAGAGGCCGGTGACGCTATCGACATCTGGCCGCGGCAACTGGCCGAGGAACTGCCGGGCGAATGTGGAGAGGCTCTCGACGTAGCGCCGCTGCCCCTCGGCATAGAGCGTGTCGAAGGCGAGGCTCGACTTGCCCGAGCCGCTCACGCCGGTCAAGCAGACGAGCCGGCCGCGCGGCAGGCCGACCGTCACATCGCGAAGGTTGTGCTCGCGGGCACCGCGGACGACGATCGGGGGAACGTGCATAGGGCAAACGCATGATGCGGCGGCGAGACTGGGTGAACCAACCTACGATTGTAGCGCTGCCGGACTCCCGGGCCTACGCACGTCCCGTGGGGGCGAGTTTTTAACTTTCCCATGACTTCGGGCCCGATTTTCCACAAGTTGAAAACTCGTGGCCACGGATCGCTTCACCAACCGACCCGCTGGACAGCCCCGGCCGTGTGCCATACGATCAAGATACTCGCGGAATTTCCGCGAGAGTTCCCCATAGGATGGGGCGGTAGCTCAACTGGGAGAGCGCGGCGTTCGCAATGCCGAGGTTGGGAGTTCGATCCTCCTCCGCTCCACTCGACTTTCTGTCCTGCGTGCCGAGCCAGTCCTGACCTCGGCACGCTCCACCCGCTGTGCGGGCCTTGGTTCGGGGTGTTGTTCCATGGTCAGCGAGACGGCTGCCGGCGATCCCTCCACCGAACTCATGCTCCGCGTCCGCGATGGCGATGCCGCGGCCTTCGAACAACTGATGGGCCTCTGGCAGAGCCGGCTCGTCACCCTCTTCCTGCATCACACCGGCGATCACTCCACCGCCGAAGACCTGACGCAGGAGGTGTTTCTGCGGGTCTACCGGTCCCGGGCGAACTACCTGCCCACCGCCAAATTCACCACCTGGATCCACACGATCGCCAACAACGTCGCCAGCGACTTGCGACAGCGGTCGTATCGGCGGCGTGAATATGGCGTGCCCGCGAACGTGTCGGCCTCATCCAGCGCGATCGGCCTCGAGCAGATCGCGGTCGATGCCAGCGGGCTGATGCCGGCCCGGCTCGCCGACCGCACCGAACTGCAGGCTGTCGTGCAGCAGGCGCTCGGCACGCTCAACGAGCGGCAGCGGATGGCCGTGCTGCTGGCGAAATTCGAACAGTGTTCCTACGAGGAGATCGCGGCGGCCATGGACCTCACCGTGTCGGCCGTGAAGTCGCTCTTGTTTCGCGCGCGAGACCAGCTCCGCGAGGCGATCGCGCCCTACATGCAGGGGGACGAGCCATGACGCAGCCTCCGCGGGATGCCTCGCCGCCGCAGAACGCCTTGCCGACCCCGGTCGACGATGCCGCCGCCACCGATCCCTCACTCGCACTGGGAGAGGTCTGGGAACTGCTCGATGTGCTGCCCGCCGCTGCGGCCTCCCCCGACATGATGGCCACCACCATCGAGATGGCGGCCGTGCCCTCTGGGGAGATGATGTCCCGGACAGGCAGCGGAGCCATGACTGCCCGCGGCGGCCGGCCCGCAGAGGCCGCGGCATGGCCACCCGTCCGGCAGTGGCTGCCCGGCGCGGCGATCGTGCTGGCGTCGCTTCTCGCCGGGATCGCCGTGGGGCGGGCCACCGCGCCGATCCCCGAGTCGACCATCCTCGCCAGCCTGCCGGTCGTGCAGTACCTCGACCTGCTCCGTGAGGCTGGATCGGTGGGTTTTCTGGAGGCCGTGGCCAAGGGCGGCTATCCCCCGCCACGGCGTCCGCCACCGGCGCAGTCGAAGGCCGACGTCCGCAATGATGCAGAGGAATTCGATGCGACGATCGCGGCCCTGCGAACGGCCGGCGACGTCACCACGAGCCGCGAGACGCTGGCCGCGCGGCGGGAACAGGTCCTGCAGATGCCCGACACCGCGCGGCGACAGTTGGAGCGATCGGCCGGAACGTTTCAACGCCTGAGTGGGGCCGACCGCAGCGATCTGGTGGCTCTGGTTCGGGCCTTGGCCGATCCCAGCCGAGAGCAGCTCATCAAGGCCGCCCAGACCTGGCACTTGTGGGTGCAACTCCGCGACCCGGCCGACCGGCGTGATGTCATCGATCTCTCCGCCGAGGATCGGCTTGAGTGGCTCGACCGCTGGACGCGGCTCGACTCACGTCAGGATGGCCGAGATGGCCGCGATCCGATGCGGCCGTATTTCGAACGCGAATGGGACAATCGCCGCCGACCGCCGCCCGAGTTTCGCCGGGATGATCAGCCACGCCCGCCGGGGCCGCCCCGGCCACGTGGACCAGGACAGGGATTAGGACCTGGAATGGGGCCCGGACAAGGACCCAGGCCCGGCCCCGGCCCCGGCATGGCCCCGCCCTTCAATGATCGAGAGCCTCCGCCTCCCGAAGAAACGCAAGCACCGCCGCGTTGAAGACGTTCGGTGTTTCCAGCGGCGTCATGTGACCCGCGTGTGGCACGATCAAGAGCCGGGCCTCGGGAATGATTTCCTCGGCGCGGGCAAGGCATTCAGGCGGCGTGATCTGATCGTCGGCACCCACCACCAAAAGCGTGGGCACACAGCATTCCCGCATCGCCTCGGTCATGTCGGGCCGCGCGGCAAGCGCCGCGAGCGCCGCGACGATCGTGCTCACCGGCTGTTCGAGGATCATGGCGTGGAGCAGGGCCTCGATCTCGCGGCGCCGTGGCATCTCGTTGGCCTCGGTCACTGGTGCGAGGAACCGGGGGACCATCGCCTCGGCCACGATATCCGTGCCGAGTCGTCGCACGCTGCCGGCCAGATCGGCCCGCGCCGCCCGCGCGTCGGGTGTGTCGGCTTCCAGTTTCGTGTCGACGAGCACGAGCGACCGCACCCGCGCGGGATGGCGGATGGCGACGTGCTGGGCGACGTAGCCGCCCATCGAGCAGCCACAGACGATCGCCGGCTCGTCCACGTGAAGCGCGTCGAGGATCGCCACCGCATCGTCGGCCAACTGCTCGATGCTTGCAGGGCTACCGGCCGAACGGCTACCGCCGAAGCCACGCTGGTCGGGCATGATCAGCCGGAGGTGCTCGGCCAACGGTTCCTGCGCGGACCACATGCGGTGGTCGAGCGGAAAGGCGTGCAGGAAGAGCATCGGGCGGCCACGGCCACGGGTGTGAACAGCGAGGCGGACGTCGGGCAGTGCAAGATGATGGGTGTGCATGAGAGCAATGATACGCGGTCACGTTGGCCGGATCCCGTCGCTGACGCTCAGGGCTTGTATTCCCATACAAGCCCCCGGTGTGAGCCGGGGGATGTTGGCGTGAATCACCGGGTCGCTGCCTGCCCCTGGAAGCGGTCGAGATTCTTGCGGATCGTGCGATTGTGTGGCTCCTGCCGTATGGCCAACGATTGCGTCCGCACGGCCGCGGCCTTGTTGCCCGCCGCCGCCTGGCAGTGGGCCAGCGTGTCGAGGTAGCTCGAACTGTCGAAACTCTTCACGAGCGACAGCTTGGAATAACGAGTGGCCTTCTGGAGATCGCCCTCGGTGTTGGCCACGAGCCAGGCATACTCGTTGTAGCCGTTGGTGTCGTCGGGGACAGCCTGGATCTCATTCTCGATCTGCTCCAGTGCCCGCCGGATTCGCGCCACCGCGTCGGCCTTCTGCACGGACGTATTGTCGGGAAGCGTGTAGAGGCCGATCAGGGCGTCGACATCCTTCGCATAGGCTCGTAACGACTCTTCGATCGCCTTGCGTCGGGCGGCGGCATCGCCCCGGAGGCCGGCTGCACACGATTCGAAGTAGTGCATCCGCGAACGGATCGACCGTGGATCGCGTCCGACCTGTTGCAGAATCGGATCGCCTTCGGCGTCTCCCTTCCCATTGTTCTTGCCGTCGCCCTTGCCCTTGCGGCCCTCCAGCAACCGGCGAAGGCAGGCGGCGGCTTCGTCTTCCCGCTCCTGGTCGTGCAGGAACTCCGCGAACATGATCGCGGCGAGCGCGAACTGCGCGGCCGGCGTCTGAGGATTATCGACGAGCGCGGCGTATTCGCGGTTGGCCCAATCGGTCGCCCCCCACTTCGCCAGCAAGATGGCCGTTTGCAGGCGGTCGACGAACTCGGCGGTGGTGCCGGCCGACTGCGCAAAGGCCGCCGCGGCGAGCATGTCTGCCTGGGCCTCGTGGTTGCGGGACTTCTCGGCCACCGCCGCGGCGTAGCCGACCAGGGCGTCTGTGCGGATGAGTTCGGGGCGATCGGCTGCGAGCAGGTCAACCGCGTTGGGCAATCCGCGGTCGACCAGCCAGACCAGCATCCCCGCCGCTTCCTCCCCGGCGGTGGCCGCATCCTTCTCTTTGTCCGGATCGAAGCAGGCCCGTAGCAGCAGTCGTGACTCGGCCATGGCATCGTCGCGTTTGTCCGCCGCAAGCAGCATCTGGATCCGGCAGCGCTGGAAGATGCGCAGCGTGGTCTCGTTGATCGTGCCAGCTGCGGCCGCATCGCCGGCGGGCCCCTGTCCACCTGCCGCCGCGGCACCGTTCGTGCCATCGGCCACCGGGCCCGCGAGCTGTTCGAGCGCGGCGACGGAGTCTGCAAGGGCCTGCTCCCGCGCGGCGTCGGGACCGGCGGACGAGAACGCGACCACAGACCGCAGGAATGCCGCCGCCGGTCGTGTGCTCGCGCCGAGCCCCGCGGCGATGCGGTCGCGGATGCCGCCCCAGGCCGGATCGTTCGGCTGCCATTCGCGGGCGAGAAGCGCCGCCGCCACGCGGGATCCCATGGGTGATCGATCGAGCCGCACGATCCGGGCGAGGGCTTCGATGCCGCCGTCTTCGTCGACCCGCAGGAGCCTGTGCATCACCTGCACGCGTTCGGCAAAACCCTTCCGCTTGAACTTGTCGAGCAGCTTCGAGACCTCGGGCGGGTCGCGTTCGGTGTCGAGGGGAATCGTGTCGACGAGCCACCGAGCCCGCAGCGCGATCTCGAGGTCGGCGCTCACTTCAGCGGCAGCCAGCAGCGGATCGACCGCGGCGGCGCCGAGGGCGTTGAGCTGGGCCGCGGCCGCCTCGCGTTCGGCGTAGTCCGCGGCGCCGAGCCTTTCGACGAGCGCCTCGATATCGGCGGCGGAGGTCTGGCCGGCTGCGCGGACCGTCGACGTTACGACACACACGCCCGCGGCCAGGGTGCCAACGAGCGAGCAACGGCAGATCCAGCGGCAGAGAGCGTCGCACGTCATCATGACGATCAGCCTACGACGGCCGGGGATAAGGGTGCAAATGACGGGTTGACCAGCCGGATTCCCTTGCTTGCGCTGCGGGCTTGGATGGCAGGGGATTTCCATACAAGCCCGACGCGCGAGCGAGGGCGGGCGGGCCGGATACCGAAGCGAGCCTCAGGCGCCTCCGAGCGCAGGACGATGCCACGCTCGAGAGATCACCGAGGAGCCGCCGAAGCGAGCGAAGCGTATCCGGTCCGCCCGACCGGCGTCACTCCGGCTCTAGCCCAAGATCGCGGATGGTCACGAGCGACTCCAGCGGGATGCCGCGGGCTGCAAACGCGTCTTTCGCACCAGCGAGCCGGTCGATCACCGTCACCACCCGCTCGACGACGAGACCGAACTCATGCACGCGATCGATCGCGAGGAGCGACGAACCGCCTGTCGTGGTCACGTCCTCCACGATCACCACCCGCTGGCCCGGCTCCACCGGCCCCTCCACATACTTCTTCGTGCCGTGGTCCTTCGGCTCCTTGCGGACCATGAATCCCTTGAGCGGCAGCCCCTCGATACCCGCCATCGTGATCACGGCGCTGGTGATCGGGTCGGCGCCGATCGACATGCCGCCCACCGCTGCCGGCAGGGGACCGAGCGAACGCAGGCGTTCGAGGATCGCCCGTCCCACGAGCATCGCACCGTGGGCGTCGAGCACCACCTGCTTGGCGTCGAGATAAAAGCTCGCCTCGCGGCCCGAGGCAAGCCGGAAGGTGCCGCGTTTCAAGGCCTTGGCCTCGACCAGGCCGATGAGTTCGCGGATGACGGGAGAGATGGTGGCCGTCTGTTGAGGAGTGTTCATACGGAATCACTATATAACAGGATGCAGACTTTTTGACTCCCCGCCGCACGGTCTTAGAATTCGGGAGTTGTTTTCTCGGCCCAGCGATTTCAAGGCCAGCAATGCGTCACCGCCGGGTGGTTTCCCCGATCCAACTCGTCGCCAGCCGCTGCGTGCAGGCCTGTGCCGTGTGCTTTGCCGCGCTGGCGGCCGCCGTCGTGCCGGCTCGGTCGGCCGACGCCGTGGAGGCCGTTGCCGTGGAAGTGAGGCTGCCGATCACCGGCACCCGCGACACTCAGGTGGAGGCGGCCATCCTGCGGCAGCTCGACCGGCTCAAGCGGGGCAACGAACGCGGCGTGCTCGTGCTGCGATTTGATCCGGCCGACGATGGCAGCAGTGGCGGGAGTGATTTCGGCCGGTCGCTCGAATTGGCGAGGTTCCTCTGCAATGGCCGGCTCGACGGTATCAAGACGGTGGCTTTTCTGCCCGCCGGTGCCACCGGTCACGCCGTGCTCGTGGCATTGGCCTGCGAGGAGATCGTGATGGCGGCCGACGCCGTGCTCGGCCCGGCCAACGCTGATGAGCCGGCGGTCGACGACGCGATGCGGGCGGCCTATGTGCAGATCGCCACCCGGCGACGGACGGTGCCGCCGGCTGTGGCAGTGGCACTGCTCGATCCGTCCGCCACGGTGACCCGTGTCGCGACCGATGATGGTGAGCAGTTCGTCGCCGCCCAAGACGTGGAAGCGATCAGGCAGAAGTCTGCGGTGCTCGACGCTGAGGCACTCACGCCGCTGCCGCTGGCCCTCACCGGCCGCCGGGCCCGTGAACTCGGCTTCGTGCGGATGCTCGCGAAGACGCCTGCCGAACTGGCGCGAAGCCTGGGCGTCGATGAACGAGTGCTCGCCATCGATCCATCGGTGGACGGCGGCTGGAAGGCGGCGCAGATCGTGCTCGCCGGGCCGATCACCGCTGACTCCGTGGCACGGGCGCGGCAGCAGATCGAGCGGGCCGTTGCGGACGGCGCCAACTTTCTCTGCCTCCGTGTCGACTCGGCCGGCGGCAGCCCCGAGCAAAGCCTCGTGCTCGCCAATCGCCTGGCCGCCTTCGATTCGGCGCGGGTGCGGACGGTGGCCTATGTGCCCAGGCAGGCGCGTGGCGATGCGGCGCTGGTGGCGCTGGCCTGCGATGAGCTGGTGATGCATCCCGATGCCGTGCTGGGGGGCGAGGGAGACGCCGCCATCGGCGGCCGACAGGCCACCGCGGTGGCGGCATCGTGGCGGGAGGGGGTCGCCAAGCAGCGGGAGCGATCGTGGTCGCTGCCTGTGGCGGTGGTCGTGCCAGGCATCGACGTGGAGCAGGCGACCCAGCAGGAAACCGGCCGAGTCGAATACTTCTCGGGCGAGGAACTGGCCGCGCGGGATGATCGCGACTCGTGGAAAGTCGGGGCGAAGGTGGGCACCGGGCCGATCCAGCTCACCGGCCGCTCGGCCGAATCGTTCGGGCTTGCGACGCATGTGGTCGATGGTTTCGCCGGCCTCGTGCAGGCCTACGGTCTCACCGGTGACATCGCCCTCTCCGAGCCCGGATGGGCCGATCGTCTGCTCGACGCGCTCGCGAGCCCCGGCCTGGCGTGGCTGCTCCTCTTGATCGGCGGCGCCGGACTCTACCGGCGGCTTCGTGTCGATGGTGGCGTTCATCGTCTACTTCTGGAGCCAATACCTGCACGGCACGAGCGGCTGGCTGGAGGTGATGCTGTTTCTGGCCGGGCTCTTCTGCCTCGCGGCCGAGATCTTCGTGCTGCCTGGCTTCGGCGTGCTCGGACTCGGTGGGGGCGTGCTGCTGATCGCATCGCTCGTGCTGGCGAGCCAGTCGTTCGTGCTCCCGACCAACGACTACCAGATCCGGCAGTTGCAGTGGTCGCTCCTGGGAATCCTGGGGGCTGCCGTGGGCGTGTCGCTCCTGGGGGTGCTCTTGCGGAAGTGGCTGCCGTCCACGCCTGTGCTGCGGAACGTCTTGCTCGAACCGCCGTCCGCGGTGGACGACACGCTCGAGGAGGACGGGCTCGAGGCGCTCATCGGCATGGAGGGCACGACGACCACGAGGCTCGCCCCGGCGGGCAAGGCACGGATCGATGGCCGGGTGCGCGAGGTGACCAGCGATGGCTCGCTCGTGGAGCCGGGCACGCCCGTCCGCGTGGTCGAGGTCCGCAGTGGCCGCGTGCTCGTGAAACCGCTCATGCGGCCGAGTGCCCCGGTATGATTACGCTGCTGTGGGTTGTCACGCTGTTGCTGCTGGGGCTCGGTGTGATGGTGCTCGAAGTGTTCGTGCCGTCGGGCGGCATTCTCGGCTTCGTGAGCATCGCCGCGCTCATCGGCGCCGTGGCAACGGCGTTTTTGGAGCAGGGGGCCACGGCCGGCATGACGGCGTTGACGGTCGTCGTGCTGGCGGTGCCGGCGGTCCTGTCGCTGGCATTTCGCTGGTTTCCCGAGACGCCGCTGGGAAGACGCGTGCTGCCCCCCGCGCCCGAAGCCGCGGATGTGCTGCCCCACCCCGAGCGGCGACGGCACGTGCGGGAACTGGTCGGGCGCCCGGGGCGGACCGTGAGCGAGCTGTTGCCGTGGGGCCGCGTGGAGATCGATGGCGAAACAGTGGAGGCGATGAGCGAAGGGGGGCCGATCGACGCCGGGGCCGCCATCGAGGCGGTCGGCGTGCAGGGCACCGCCTTGGTCGTCCGGCCCGCGGAGCCGCGAGCGGCTCAGCCGGTGCTGCCGATTCCTCAGGTCGCAGCGGTGGCACCGGAAAATCCGGCCACAGTCGGCGATTCCGCCCTCTCGCCAACGCTCGAGGATTTTGAGTTTGAAAACATGCGGGAGGAAAATGGGGACGGGAGCTAATTTCCAACCCCGTAGGAAAATGGGGACGGGAGCTATTTTCCTCATTCATACGGAAGAGAACGACGTCAGAGGTGGAAAATGGTTCTTCGGGGAATTTCGTGGCACTGTTTGGCGGATTCGGGACCGGCGATGGCTTAGATTGGTGGGATGGAAACACTTGCCACCCACTACGCCCGACTGCTGGGAACCGACGACTCCTGGCGGGTTGAGTCGGTTGACCT
>JAPLNQ010000228.1 GCA_026401075.1 Planctomycetia bacterium | reverse complement strand
CACCTGCGGATGGTGATAGTTCGACGCCGCGAACTCGAAATCGGCTAGCAGCTTGTCGACGTGCTCGGGCACGCACTCCTTCCACCAAGAGCTGCTTCGCACCTGGTCGTGCGGGCGGGTGAGGAACACGATGCCGAGCTTAGGAAACAGGCGCGCGAGGAAGTCCAAGTAGCTATGCAGGCGAGTTGGGTAGTCATCGTCGCCCGTGGTGAGTAGATCGTCCGCAGTATAACGGATCTCCTTGAAGCCCACGCAGCGGGCGTTATGCCCCTCGGTCCCCTGCATCAGCTGGTTCATCACCAGCGTTCGTGCATCGGCGATGAAGCGGTCTGGGTCGAGCAGCGCCGAACCGTACCAGGGGCTCTCGATCTTTCGAGAGAAGTCATCGCCGAACTTCTGCTTCGAGTTTACCAGCGAACGGTAGGCCTGGTGCAGGCCGTAGCAGAGGTTGTTGTTCTCGCCGCGCACTAGCACGCCCGGCATCGAGTTAAGGACGCCCTGCAGCAGCGTGGAGCCGCTGCGGCCATAGGTGACGATGAGGAGGCTATCGAAGTTCATGGCGCGAGGGACTCAAGAACAGAGGCAGGAGGCACGGTCTGCCGAAGTTGAATAGGATAGCTCGGTCAATTGCACCTCCGCAACCATTGACCGGCTGTGACCTGCCCCCCTTAAACACACCAATTGCAGAGAGGGAATCTGGGGGCGTTGACGCTACCCCAACTTGGTACCAGCCGGGTCGCGCTCTCTGCACGGGCTGCCGCCAGGGGTTTGTCGTGGCGTTCTCCTACAAGGGACGGGGCGTGTGTTCGTCCTGCAATGGCAGGCACATGGCGGTCGCGGCGAGCGACGCACCGCGAGTGTTCGATGCGCTCCTCGCGAGCGAGCGGCGCATCGTTCCGCTGAGGTAGTCCCGCGGGCATCAGTCCGTCCGCCGCAGCGGCATCGTCACCGTTTCCGCGGCGACGGGCTCGGTCGCTTTGCCAAACCAGGCGATGCCATTGCTCGGAATGGCCGGCAGCAGGCCGTCGACGCCGTTTTGTTGTCCGAGCGAACCGCTCTGCTTCACCCTGATAAGGTGCACCGAGTCTGCGACCACATGGTGTCGCACGCCGGCCGCGAGCGTCTCGATGTTCCACGACCAATCCTCGATTCCGAAGCCGGACGATCGGTCGATCTGACGGTACGGAAACAGCTCGTGGAGTGATTTTGAAGCGAATACATTGGCAGTCCAGAAATTGTTCATCAGGAGGCCGCGGCGGTCGAGTTCGGGGCTGTCGCTGGCCACTTGCTTCATAAGGAAGGATCGCGCGCCCATGCGAGGCAGTCCGCCGGCGGTGTGGAGATCGAAGTCACGCTCGTCGAAGTAATAGAGCCACTCGGGATGCCAGATGACATCGTCCGGCCATCCGGCGGCGAACGCCGATGCGGAGGCCTTCACGAGCCAGTCGGCGCCCCACATGTCGTCGCCGTCGAGGAATGCGAGATGACTACAGGATGACAGCCGTGTACCCTCGTTACGGCTCGCCCCAAGATCACCGAACTCGACCGTTACGATGTCGTCGAGCCAGGCCCCTGACTTTCGCACGATCCGGTGCGTGTCGTGGTCGGGACGATCGAGGATCGCTCGCGTTTCCACACGCATACCCGCGGCGGCGGTGCGGACGACCATGTCGGCCATGCTCGCCAGCGCCGGTACGGCAAGCGCACCCTCACGATGAAAAATGATCGTAAGTCCAATGTTGATCATGCGACGACTTCCTGAAGTGCCGCTGCGAAGGCCTCGGGTGAATGTCGCCGGGCCACCGCAGCGCGGGCCTTCCGGGCACGCGCGACATGCTCCGCCTCAGGCAGGGACGCCACCTGAGAGAGCGCCTTGTCGAAGGCGGTTGCCTGGGCAAGTGGGTCTTGCGACTTTGAAACAAACAGCACATCGTCGTCGGTGAAGGTGCCGCGGAGCCCGCCGACGTCGGCCAGCACCATGGGCAGTCCGTGCTGGGACATCTCCAAGACGACGTTGGGCATGCCCTCGAAGAGACTGGTGAAGACGAAGCCGTCGTAGGTCGTGAAGTCGGCGGCGAGCACATCGGGGATCGCGCCATGGCAGGTGATGTTGGGCGCGTCGATGCCGAGGTGGGCGGGGGACGCGGCCAGCGGGCCGAAGACATCGAATCGGTCTTGTGGCCGCAAGGCCGCGAGCCGTCCCAGGATGGCCGTGCCCTTGTAGGGTTCCACCCGCGACACCCATGCCCAGCGTTTGCCCGCGGCCTGAGCCCGGGCTGCGCGGCGTGCGAGCCGCGACTCGAATTCGGCAAAGGATGCCTGCCGCACGCACGGTGGCAGCACCAGGGCGCCGGGGCCCGGGAGCGTGCCGTAGAGGGCGTCGAGAGCCTCGCGAGTCGGCTCGTTGTCGGTCAGCGTCGTGGCGTGGATGCACGTGCGCCTCGGGAAGATGCGGCCATACGTCACACCTTCCGCGTCGGGTATGCCGAGGCTGAAGTAGCCACAGTGCAACCTGGCAAACGTAGAGAGCGGCCGGCCGTAGCGGGCGACAGTCTCGTAGCCGAGTCGGGAATTGAACACGAACACGTCGCGCGGCCGGATACCATTGAGAAGCCTCGCGAGCCGAGTTCCCTGCTCGTCGGCAGCCGCAAAGGCGGTTTTCCAGTGCACGACGTCCGCCATTCGCAGGGGGGCGAGAATGGCTCGTTCCTCCCAGCCCGCGTCCTGGGCGGCAGTGTGGTCCGTGACGAGCACAAGCACATGCAACTCGATCGACATCAGCGCGGCCGCGATGTCGGCGGCGTACTTCTCCGCGCCTCCGGTGACCAACCATGGCAGAACGATCACGGCATCGGGCCGGGAAGTGATGCCTGCGACCAGGGCCTCGCAATCGAAACTGTCACGGTCAAGAAGGTCGCAGGCCTCGAACTGTCGCAGGCCGGCGATCGCCCGCCGCCCCACGGCTGCCGCCGACGGATCGTGGAGGAGTTGGTTACCGATCTGATCTATCACGGAGCGAGAGAGTGGCCGAATCCGAATGGCCACGTTCTCGTCTCGGCAGGTCATCGTCATCCAGCCAGATTCGGGCGGGGCACGTTCGGCGAGCAGACCTGATCGCACGGTGACGCCAGGCGACGGCGAACGTCGCTCGCGAAAGCCGTGGGTCAGCCAGTGCGTGACAGGATCGACTCCGCCTGCAGCAAGGTCGGGGTTCGCGATGAGGTAGTCGTCTGCGTGGACGAGATCCACGGCGAGCACGGTGCGGCCCGACGTGCTTGGCGGCGCATCTACCACGGGGGCTGGATGCGCGGCGGCCGGAGCAGGCTCGGGCGGCCGCACCGAACTTGTGCCGGAAGGCATGCTCGCCGTGAAGGCCGCGGCAATTTCGGCCGTGAGGGTAAACGATCCAATCAGGTCGTGCTCCGCGTCCATGATCCGCGCCGTCACTAGGTGCGGTCTTCCATCGAGCCAGCGCCGTGGGATGGGAAACTCAAAACCAGCCTTGGTTCCTTGCGGGAGCTCCTTTGGCTGCAGGTCGGGCCGCTCGATGTCGGCAGGCGTCGTGCCAGCCAATTCGCCATCAACAAAGATTCCGACCACGGTCGTAGTGTTCGGCTGGATCAGATTCGCCGCCCAGCCGCTTGCCACCAGACCATCGAGCCTGTCCAGGTGTCCCACGCCCGTGGGCGCGACTGAGTGAGAGATCGGTAAGGAGTTGTCAGGTTCTGGCGATGCATCTGCCTCGTCGACGAGAGGCGGGACGCCCGCCGCGGCGTAGTCGAGGAGTTGTCCCACGGTCCGCACGCCGTCGTCGGAGGCAGCGATTTCCCGTCCCGATGCCGCGGCGAGCACTCTGATTCGCAGTGTCGCCGTGTGCTCCGTCCCTTTGAGTTCCGGGGGAAGCGTCACGGTCTCCCAGGGAATCAGGAATTCGCAATCGGCGGGGCGGCCCAGGGTCTTGGAAATGTCGGGCCGATTCCCGACGGCGTATCCGCTGCCCAGGAATTGTTCCTCGAGGTAGACATCGACCTTCAGTTGCGCGGCAGGATCCGCGCCGTCCAGCAGCCAGCCTCGGATCCCCGCGGGGCCGATGTCATCGACGTGGCCGTAGACTCCTTCTCGTGTTCCCGGCCTGATTAATGGCCGAATTCGGTTGCCAAAACGACCAAGAAGTTTTCGGAACGCGTGTTTGCGCACAGGAGTGACTGAGGTAGGAGAGGACCGCATCAACTGGCTGGTGAAAACGTCTGATGCATGCGACTGATGATTGGAAGACGATCAACAAATTCTACTTCGCGTACGGCGGACAGCAAAATCGCTCGGAAACCGACGTTTTATCACCGCGGCGAAAAGGACCGCTCGGTCGCTTCCCACACGGTGCAGCTCGGCGAGTAGCCGAGATCGCGCCGTGCGGCGCCGATGTCGAAATGGTGGTCGGTCGCCATCTCCTCGGCGAGAAACCTCGTCAGCGGCGGATCCGACGCCAGTCGCAATGTCTTCCACACCGTCTCGGCCACGGTTGCCAGCATCAGGGCCGTGTTGGTCGAAATCCGCCGGCGCACCGGCGGCAGATCGTGGAGGGCCAGCACCCGGCCGATCCATTCCCAGAGCGGCACCGGGTTGCCCTGGCTGATGAAGAACGCACGGCCGCCGGCAGCCGGACGGTCGTCGAGCGCGGCGGCCGCGAGCAGATGGGCCGACACGCAGTCGACGATGAACGTCAGGTCGACCAAATTCTTGCCGTCGCCCACCTGCACGAGCCGGCCAGCCCGGGCCCGCTTCAAGATCGTTGGCACGAGATTGGTGTCGCCCGGGCCGAAGATGAGGTGCGGCCGCAGGCTGATCGTCTGCAGGGCAGAGCCGTGGGCCGCGAGCACCGCCCGCTCCGCGGCCGCCTTCGTTTCCGGATAAAAAGCCCGATAGTGCGCGGGATAGGGCTGCGATTCGTCGATGCCCCGCAGGTCGTGATCGGTCGCGACGACGCTCGGCGAACTGGTGAAGACGAGTTTGCTAACGCTCGCCGCGCGGCAGGCGGCGATCACGTTCTCCGTCGCGCCGATATTGCCACGCACGAACGCCTCCCGTGGCCCCCACATCTTCACGTGGGCCGCCGTGTGGAAGACGCAGTCGGCGCCGGCGAAGATAACGGCGAGCGTGGAGGCGGCATCGGCCGCGGTGAGATCGTGGCTTACGGTGCGGATTCCCGCGGCGGCCAGGGCCGGCTGTGGCCGACGGCCAAGGGCGATCACGTCGTGACCGAGAGCCTGCAGTCGCCGGCAGATCGCACCACCGACGAAACCGCCTCCGCCGGTGACGACCGCCTTCATGCCTGGCCCGCGGCAAGCGTTCCCGGCCCATCGACCTCGATGGCCTCCTGCGTGGCAGCCCAGGTGGCGAGCCGATCGCGGAAGATCTTGGCGTTGTGCCGGGCATCGACCGGGAACGAGTGATGGAAGTAAAACCGCCGGATCGGCGCCGTGACCGGATCGGCGTCACCGATCGCACGGAGTTCAGCGGCGAGCCGGCGGCGGGCATCCGGTGTGAGCGACCGCGACCGCGGCTCGACGACGAGCGCCGGCTCTCCGTCGACACCGACCAGGGCCGTACGGCTCACCTGCGGATGACGGTTGAAGACGTTCTCCACGGGCACGCTGTGAAACACGCGGTCAGTCGTGGCCACCACGTGCACCCGCCGGCCGCAGAAGTAGAGCTGGCCATCGGTGTCGAGGTAGCCCATGTCGCCCATGCGGTGCCAGAAGCGGCCTCCCTCGCTCACCTTGCTTGCCGCGGTCGCCTCCGGTCGCGAGAGATACTCGCGGCTCACCGTGTCGCCACTGACGACGATCTCACCGATTTCGCGGGCGGGGCAGTCGACGAGCGGAGCGTCGGTCGGGCTGGTCACCGACTGGACGACGCGGAGCGTCACGCCGTCGATGGCACGGCCGACGGGCGTGCCCTGTTCACCGCTCACTGACAGCACAGGCGGATGCTGCCGCAGCTCTGCGGCGGCGGCGACCGTCACGGGGAGCGCTTCAGTGGCCCCGTACGGCGTAAAGCTCTCCGCCTGCGGGCAGGCTGCCTTCACAAGATCGAGCGTGGCCTGCGACACCGGCGCCCCGGCCATGAAAACCCGTCGCAATTGCGGCAGCGACTCGCCGGTCTGACGGCAGTATTCGGCGAGCTTCGTCCAGAGCGTCGGCGAACCGAACGATGTCTGGTTGCCGAGGTCGCGCATCACGCGAATGATCTGCTTCGGCACGAACGACAGCGGTCGGCTCGGGTCGAGCGGCGGAAAGATGCTCCCCACGCCAAGGGCGGCAGTAAAGAGGCTGAAGACGGGCAGCAGCGGCAGATCCTGCTCGCCGCCTCTGAAGCCGAACTGCCCGCGAAACACCGCGAGCTGCTCGGTGAGCATGCGGTTGGTGAAGATCACGCCCTTCGGCCGGCCGGTGCCCCCCGATGTGAAGGCGACGAGGGCGGGGTCGTCGGCCTGCCGCAGAATCGGTGCCGGCGGACCGCCCGCGGGCTTGAGCAGGTCGCGCAGCCGCGTTGCCCCAAACAGCGGCACCCGCCCCGCGACCACGCAGAACCGCAGCGAGCGAAATAGCTCCGCGGCCTTGAGGCGGAGCAGGTGGGCCTTGGGCACGCCGATGAATCCACTGGGCTGGGCCTCACGCATGCAGGCCACCACCGCATCGACGCCCATGCCTGGATCGATGAACACAGGCACGGCACCGCGGCCCATCACGGCATAGCTCAGCGCGAGGAAGTCGGCCCCCGGCGTGACGAGCATGATCACCCGCTCGGCGGCCCGCAGGCCGGCCGAGGCGAGGCCGTTTTCATAGGCGTTGATGCGGGCCGAGAGCGCCGCGAAGTCGATTGCGTCGTACTGGGGACGATCGCTCCAGCGGGGAAACGAGACCTTCGTCACCGCCGACACCCACGGCGCCGCCGCGGCCGCCACCTGCAGTGCCGCATAGAGCCCGCTGACCGGGGAGCGAACTTCCGCGGCGGTATCGAATCGCACGTCGAGCGGGGCGTCGTGTGCCAGGCGTGGGACAACGACCG
Organism: Planctomycetia bacterium; assembly: GCA_026401075.1. Lineage (GTDB taxonomy): Bacteria > Planctomycetota > Planctomycetia > Pirellulales > UBA1268 > CAMCQY01. Next base: position 3,529 of record JAPLNQ010000228.1, on the reverse strand, counting down.
TTTCGCGGTCGGAGCCCGACACAAGCGGCCGCAGGAACGCCCGAACCTCTGCGAGTGACTGCTTCGCCGCATCCTCGAGCACAAGATGCGAGGCGGCCGGGATCTTGACGACGTCGGCCTGGGGAAAGTGGGCGGCGACGTGACGGAGAATCCCTGGATGAAAGCAGGGATCGTTCATCCCCCAGATGATCTTTACGGGCTTGGCGGCGAGTGACGGTAGCCGGGCCACCATGTCGGCCATGAGCGGGGCCGTGGGATGGGATGACGTAAACGGAATGTCGCGGACGAAGCCCCAGATGGCCCGGCGGCTGTCGCGGGTGCGGTAGGGGCGGTGGTAGCCCTGCTTGATCTCGGGCGACAGCCGATGGACGGCGCCGAAAGAGGTCAGCAGCTTCACAAACCGCATCGTGTGTTGGGTGAGCAGTCTGCCGATCAGTGGCGACGCGGCCCGCCGGATCATTCCGGGGAGCAGAGCCGTCTCCGCGAGGGTGGTATTGAAGTAGACCAGCCGCTCGATGTCGGCGGGGCGACGCACTGCGAGGCCGGTGCCGATCGGGCCGCCCCAGTCGTGCATGACGAGCGAAAATCGGCCGATCCCCAGCTGCTCCAGCAGGTCCTCAAGGTGGCCGATGCGGTCGGCCGCCGTGAAGTAGACGTCCGCTGGCTGATCGGAGAGGCCACAGCCGACGTGATCGGGCACGATCACTCGGAAGTCCTGCCGCAGGCTCGCGATCAGGTTGCGAAACAGAAAACCCCAGGTGGGATTGCCGTGCAGGCAGACGACGACGGGGCCGCTCCCCTCGTCGACGTAGTGCATCCGGTGGCCTTGCGAGGCCCCAGCCCCAGCCCCCGTCCGGCCGACCGTCGCGAACCGTGACGGAAACGGATAGAGGGGCCCAAAAGCGAAAGTTGGCGCGAAAGTGGGCGCGAAAGCTGGCGGGGAGGCCGGCAGCACGCGTTTGATGGAAGCAACTCGGCTCATGGGGCGTTCATGCGTCAGCCATATGGCCGCATCCTGCGGCTACCACTCGAACCCGAGGAACCGCGTGTTGAGTCCACTGCCAAACGCGGTGAGCAGCACCTTCTGCCCCGGTTGGATGTTCTTCTCGTCGGCGCCGATCGCCAGAGCCGCCGGCAGTGCGGCCGAGACCATGTTTCCGTAGCGCTTGTAGATCGCGAAATCCTTGTCGTAATCGAGGCCCATCTCACGGTAGAAGGCCTCGTTCACCTGCCGGCCCACCTGGTGGCAGAAGACGTGGTCGACGTGGTCCTTCGACCATCCGAGCGACGCGGTGACGTCGGGGAAGGCGCGGCCACCGAGCTTCGCGGCCGCGATCATCAGTTGGGCCGCATCGGAGGTCATGATCGGCGCGATCTCCTCACCCTGGCCGACGCTGAAGTCGCCGTTGCCGATGCAGAGCTGGTGGTGCTGCGATGCCGACCGGGCCACGCCGCCCACGAACTGGTGCCCGCTGGTGGCGATGCTCTCATGGCAGAGCACAGCCGCCACCGCGCCGCAGCCGAGCGTCAGTGTGGGGAGCATCTGCAGGAGTTTGTCGCGGGTGATGCGAAGGTCGCCGAGCAGTTGCTCGCAGGTGGTGTGGACCACCTTCGAAATATTTTCGCCAGAGCAGATGATGCCAGCCTTCACGGTGCCCGCCTCGATCAAGTGGGCGAGCATGATCATGCCGTCGCTGAACCCGATGCAGGCGTTGGTGATATCGAGCACCAGCGACTCCTCGGGGATGCCGAGGTTGTGGTGCACGAGGCAGGCGGTGGCCGGCTCGAAGAAATCCCGCGACACGGAGCAGTTGATGAGGGCGCCGATCTGGTCGGGGCGAAACCCCGAGCGGTCGAGGGCCTCGCGGGCGGCGACGGTGGCTACGGAACTGGGCGTCACATCGGTCGACCACATGCCCCGGGTGCTCACGCCGCTGACGCGTTCCAGAGTGCCCGCCGGAATCTTCAGCCGCTCATAGGCCGGCGCAATCCGCTCCTCGATCTCCGCGGACGACAGGAGCGTGGTTGGGAAGTGCAGTCCGAACGACTGCACGAAGACATGCTTGAAACCGAACGAAATCATCACGTGCTCCTTCACCACCGCGCCGGATGCCCGACGCGGGGCGGCCAGTTACCATCCCTGGGACACCGGCCGACCGCGTCGAGTGATGCGGCCGGACTGAACAATTCCCAACCCTCGATATGATAAGCGATTCCGCGGCTGTTCTGCAGGTCGTGGTGTTTGTGGGCGAGGAATCGTCACCGGAACCGCATGGCAGGGGCCCGATGCCGGCGGCCGAGATGTCGTGCAATCCGTCACGATGCGCTATCATTTACAGCGGTTTCAGCGTGCCAGCGACGTCTGCCGGGGTGAGGTTTATCCCATGAAGATCACCAGAAGGTCAGCCCTCCAACGCAGCGCGGCACTCGGCCTTGGTACCGCCGTGGCCGCAGCCTGCGGGTGGCAGGCGTCGCCCTTGGCCGCCGCATGGTACACGACACCGCCCTCCTGGCGCCCCCCGATGTCGACATCGCCTATCTCGCGGAGGTCGATCCGAAGCGGCTCGCCAACGGCATGAAGACCGTGAAGGAAAAGCAGGCTGCCGACTGCCAGGGCGTGGTCGATTTTCGGAAGTGCCTCGACGACCCATCACTCGACGCGGTGTTCATCGCGACGCCGAACTTCTGGCACACGCCCGCGGCGGTGCTGGCAATGCAGGCCGGGAAGCACGTCTATGTGGAGAAACCGGGCAGCCAGAATCCGCGCGAGGCGGAGCTGATCGTGGAGGCGTCCCGTCGGCACAAGCGGCTCGTGCAGATGGGAAACCAGCGGCGGACCTGGATGCGCGAGGCGATCGAGGCCTTGCATGCGGGCCCGATTGGCGAGCTGCGGTTCGCCCGCGGCTTTTATTACAACCGCCGGCCGGCGGTGCCGCGGACCGACACCGTGCCGCCTGCCGGACTCGACCTCGATCTTTGGCAGGGGCCGGTCGCGGACGAGCCGGGCCGCGACATCAAGCGGTTCGTCCACTACGACTGGCACTGGCTCTGGCACTGGGGCAACGGCGAACTCGGCAACAACGGCGTGCACCTGCTCGACATCCTCCGTTGGGGGCTGAAGGCCAGGTATCCCAACCGCGTCACCTACACCGGCGGACGCTACTGGCACCGCGACGAGCAGGAAACGCCTGACACCGGCACGGCGGTGTATGACTTTGGTTCGACGGGCGCGGAGTGGGTGCAGAGCAGTTGCTCGCCGCGGACCGCCGAGAAGCCGCTCGGCGAGTGCGTGTTCTATGGGGATGGTGGCACGTTCGCGATCCAGGGCTCATCGTGGACGGTGTATGACCCGGCCGGGGTGAAGATCGGCGAAGGCACGGGCCCCGGCGGCGGTGATGCGGCGCACATCGGCAACTTCATCGAGGCGATCCGCGGCAACGGCAGCCTGAACAGCCCGATTGACGAGGGACAGGTCAGCGCGATGCTCTGCCATCTCGGCAACATCGCGTACCGCACCAACACGGTCGTG
>JAPLNQ010000271.1:767-13316 GCA_026401075.1 Planctomycetia bacterium | reverse complement strand
TTGGGGATGATCTGCTCAGCCAGTTCCTTCTTTCCGCGTGGCATTGGTTGCCTCCCTTGGTTTGCTCCACCCCCAGATTCTCTCTCTGGAAGCGGTGCTGTTTAAGGGGGGCAGGTCAGATCTGGATGCTCTTGGAGCCATCAAGGCTTGGTTGGCGGGCGACTTTGGCTGCGGCGAAGAGAATATCTTGATGCTGGCGATTCGCAGGGACACCGACATCGACTTGTCGGATAGCGAGATCAAGGAAATATTCTGCGAAGCCATCGAAGATGAACGAGAGCCGATGGATGTGTTCCAGGAGCTAATACGGGCAGATAGCGGCTCAGAAGGCATGAGTCCTTCGTCACTCAAGCCTCGGTAAAAAGATGAGCACTCCAGAACGCTTCCGGTTCACACTGACCAAGCGGCAGGTGAACGACTTGGAAGACAACCTACTGCTTGATGGCGACGAGTACGTTAATCGTGGCGTTGAGCAGCCGGATGGAACGTTTCAGTTCGATCTGGGATATGCAGATCTTGAAAACCTATTGGAAAGTGTTGCCACTGCCTGTAACCATGCGGAGGACGAGCAGACCGAGGCAAGGCTCGACACGATCTACAAGAAGCTGGTGAAGGTGTTGGGAAGGAGCATTCCGGGGGCGTCTACAGCAAGGCGGTGCGGCACGCATGGCGTAAAGCGTTCCGCCTACAGAATCCGTTCTATGGCCACACACCCAGATTCACGCTGTAACCTCGGCCAGCGGGCAAACCTACGAGCGTGGAGCGACCTAACCGAATTGCAAGACCGGCGTGGTGCTCGAAACGATACGTTGAGAGGAGTTCGATCAGCGTCTTCTTGTTCATGCGTGCTGAAATGAATCGACTCATGACCGGCTCCCATGCCCTCATCATCATGGTAGCTATCTGTTGTCCGGCGGAAGCTGGTCGCCCCCGCCGCCCCAGTGCCGCCCAGATCAAGCAGATGCAGGAGCGGGCGAAATACATGCAGCAAGAGATGGTTCGCTACCAGACCGAGGTGGCTACCAAGGAACGGGAGTTCTATCTGTCGTTCGATCAGAATGGCAACGGTCATCTTGAGGGTGGCGAGAAGGCACGGTACGACAAGCACATGCACGCCGTACAAACAGGGAAAGAGCCAAACCCGTTGACGACCATCGCACCCGTTGGCAAGGGGCCGAAGGATTGGAAGGGGCCCACGACGGCCACTTCCCAGACCACGAAGTGACACGCTCAGGCTGGCGGGCATGACTCGCTGGTAGCGGGGCCGCCGCCGAGCACGATCTACAGTTTGACGACGACCTTTTGCGGCTCTTGCGGCTTGTAGTCCTGTGCCTGACTTGCCCTCATGCCGGTACAGATTTGAGGATTTTTGAGGATTCCGAGTCGGGCGACGAAACTCGCTCATCACCTCAAGTGCATAAAGCACTGGAAAACCAGTGCTTTACGATTGCGTCCGGAGAGGCTCGAACTCCCAACCCTCGGTTCCGAAGACCGATGCTCTATCCAATTGAGCTACGGACGCGCGGCTCGAAAGTATAGCAGCCAAACCGGCACCAAGCCGCCAGGCAGCCCCCCCGTTTCTGTGGGACGTGAGTCTGTTTTTTCGCTGGATTCCGGCCGCCACGCCACGATCGGGCTTTCCCCCGGTTTGTGTGGCAAACTTAGACGAGAGTTGCTTCAGGTCCCGCGACGGATTCCCGCCCATGGCAAACATCACCCTCCGCGTCCTGCACGGCGCCGATCGGGGCCGGGTGTTCAGCCAGATTCCCACGCCCGTGACCATCGGCCGCGAGGAGGGGAACACGATCCAACTCAACGACGAGCGGATCAGCCGCTACCACCTGAAGCTCCAGGACGACACGGACAAGATCGTTCTCACCGACCTGGAAAGCACCAACGGCACCAAGGTCAACGGCGAGGACATCCAGGTGCGGATCGTGCGCGACGGCGACATGATCTCGGTAGGCCGATCGCTACTCCTCGTCGGCTCGCACAGCGACATCGATCGCCGCATCTCCGAGATCGCTGCCAAGCTGCCCTCGGCTCAGGCGGGCCAGGCCAAACAGATGCGGGAACGCATGGAGAAAATCGCATCGCACCATTCGGACGTGATCGAAGACGTCGGCCATGTGCGGTCGCCACTGCTGCCCGGTGGGCCGCCGCCGTTGCCCGAGAAATTGGGCCCCGCCCAGACGGCCGAACTGTCGGAGCTGCTCGACTACGTGCAGGGCGTGCTCCGCGAGGCCACGGAAGGGGCCGTGATGCGGCCGGGAAACGAGACGGTCGAACTCGACTTCGCCCACTGGCAGGTGATACTCGAACTCCAGGCCCGGCTCGCCGAACTGCTCAGAGGCATCGCCGAGCCGTCCTGACGAAAACTACGCCCGATCCGGTACAATGCCGCATCCCCTCGAGCGATGCACATTGGAGCGAGCACACGGATGAGCGCGCAGTCTTTCGTCCACCTCCACTGCCACAGCCACTACAGCCTGCTCGACGGGGCCAGCACGATCGATAGGCTCGTGGACCGTGCCGTCGAACTGGGGATGAACTCCCTGGCGATCACCGACCACGGCAATCTCCACGGTGCCCTGGAGTTCTACCAGACCGCCAAGGCCGCCAAGCTCAACCCGATCATCGGCTACGAGGCCTACATCGCCCCGGGCAGCCGGTTTCAGAAGGATGCCGGCAACCAGAAGGACGCCAGCTACCACCTCACGCTGCTGGCCCGCGACCGGACGGGCTTCAACAACCTGCTCCAGCTGGCCACCAAGGCCTATCTCGAGGGCTTCTATTTCAAGCCGCGGATCGACCGCGACCTGCTGGAGCAGTACGGCGAGGGGATCATCGTCCTCTCCGGCTGCCTATCGAGCGAGTTCAGCCGGGCGCTCATCGGCAGCTCCCGCGAACAGCGAGAGTCGCTCGCCCAGGCCCGCGATGTTGCCGGTTGGTTTCAAAAGCGGTTCGGCGACCGGTATTTCATCGAGATCCAGGACAACGGTCTGGATGTGCAGCGGCAGGTGACCGACGTGGCCCTGGAGCTCTCCCGCGAACTCGGCATCCCACCCGTGGCCACCTGCGACTGCCACTACGTGAACCGCGAAGACGCCGAGGCACAGGACATCCTGCTCTGCGTGAACACGGGCCGGTTCCGCAGCGACGCCTCGCGGATGCGGATGGACTCGAGCGAGTTCTATCTCAAGAGCCCGACCGAGATGCACGCGGCGTTCACCGACCTCGACCGCGACTTCGTCGCGGCGGCCGTGAACCGCAGCCAGGAGATCGCCAACTCGGTCTCGATCGAGCTCGACCTGGGCAAGCGGCACTTCCCCGGTTTCGACGTGCCCGGCGGCCTCAGCGCGGCCGATGAACTCCGCCGCCTCTGCCTCGAAGGCCTCCGCGAACGCTACCGCAACGTTCCGAAGCGCTGGACGGAGGAGACGGCGGACGGCGGCGAACGCGTGCTGCATCCGCAGGTGATGGATCGACTGGAACGTGAGCTGGGCGTCATCAACACGCTCGGCTTCGCGAGCTACTTCCTGATCGTCTGGGACTTCGTCCGCTACGCCCGCGAGGTTGACATCCCGGCCGCGGCGAGAGGATCGGGCGTGGGGGCGCTCGTGGCCTAGCGCCCGATATCGATATCGACTTCTGCAAGGAACGCCGCGGCGAGGTCATCGACTACGTCAAGCGAAAATATGGCGAGGCCAACGTCGCCCAGATCGGCACGTTTGGCACGCTGGCGGCCCGCGCAGCCATCCGCGACGTGGGCCGCGCCCTGGGGCTTCCGATCCCCCGCGTCGACCAGATCGTGGCCCTCGTGCCGGACCAGCTCAATATCTCGCTGGAGGAGGCCGCCGCGCCGGGAACGCAGCTCGCCGCCGCCTGCGAGGGCGACGCCGAGGTGCGGGAACTGGTCGATCTGGCCCAGCGGATCGAAGGTCTTGCCCGAAACGTCGGCACGCATGCCGCCGCCGTCGTGATCGCCGACCGGCCGCTCGTGGAATACGTGCCACTGCAGCGGGTGACCGGCAAGGAGGAAGTGATCACGCAGTGGGCGATGGGCGATGTCGAGCGGGCGGGGCTGATGAAGATGGACTTCCTCGGCCTGCGCTACCTCACCGTCGTCTCCAAGACGCTCGAGATCATTTTCAGCACGCATCAACAACGACTCGACCCGATCGCGTTCCCACTCGATGACCAGCCAACCTTCGACACGCTCTGCCGCGGCGAGACGAAGGGGATCTTCCAGTTGGAGAGCGGCGGCATCCGCGACCTGCTGCAACGGATGAAGCCCGACCACTTCCTCGACATCGTCGCCGTCAACGCCCTCTACCGCCCGGGTCCGCTGGAGGGCGGCATGGTCGACGACTACGTCGCGGTGAAGCATCGGCGGAAGCGGGCGGAGTATCTCCATCCCGTCATGAAGGACGTGCTGGAGGAGACGCACGGCGTGATGGTCTACCAGGAACAGGTGATGCGAATCCTGGAACGGCTCGGCGGCATCGAGCTCTCCAGTGCGTATACCTGCATCAAAGCCATCAGCAAGAAGAAGCTCGAGACGATCGCCGCCTTCCGCGAGCAGTTCGTCGATGGGGCGAAGGCGAAGGGGCTTTCCAAGAACGAGGCCGAGGAACTCTTCGGGCTGATCGAGAAGTTCGCGGGCTACGGCTTCAACAAGAGCCATTCCACAGCCTACGCGCTGCTCGCCTGGCAGACCGCCTACTTGAAGACGCATTTTCCGGTCGAGTTCATGGCCGCACTCCTCTCCGGCGACATCACCGGCCGCAACTTCAAGAAAAAGGACGCTCTGGTCGAGCACGTCGAGGATTGTCGCCGTATGGCTATCGACGTGCTGCCTCCGGATGTCAACGCGTCGGGAGCCGACTTCACGGTGGCAGACGGCAAGATCCTGTTCGGGCTGGCGGCGATCAAGGGCTGCGGCGGACAGGCGGCGGAGGCGATCAACGCCGAACTCAAACGCAACGGCAGGTTCCGCGATCTCTACGATTTCTGCAGCCGCGTCGATCCGTCGCTGGTCAACAAAACGGCCGTCGAAAGCCTCGCCAAGGCGGGAGCCCTCGACTCGCTCGGCGGCCACCGCGGCGCGATCATGGCCGGGATCGAGCGGGCGCTGGCCGCCGGAGCCTCACGGCTGGCCGACCGCAAGAGCGGTCAGAAGAACCTCTTCGACGCGCTTGACGAATCGCCGCAGGTCGCGGCCGCTCCACCCCCGGCGGCCCTCCCAGACGTGCCAGTGCTCACGGACCTGGAGATGCGGTCGGCCGAGAAGGAGGTTCTCGGCTACTACGTGCACAGCCATCCGCTTGGCGAATACAAGGACATCCTCTCGGCCGTCTGCACGCACGGCACCGGCGATCTCGGTGAAGCGAAACCGAAAAGCGACGTCGTGATCGGCGGACTCGTCGGCGCACTCAAGCTCTCGAATGTGAAGCAGCCCCGACCGGGCTCCACGCACACACGGTATGGCATGTTCGACCTAGAGGACATGGACGGACTCGTCCGCACGATCTGTTGGCCGGAAGACTACGCCCGGCTCGGCGAGTTGCTCCAGCCCGACGCCGTGGTCGTGGTATCTGGCTCGATCGACCGGCGCGCGGGCAGACCTGATCGTCAACGATCTCGTGCCGATCGCCGAACTCTGGGGAAAGCCGGCCCGCAGTGTGACACTCAAGCTGATCGAGACGCAGCACGGCACCGAAACGCTCGATCAGCTGGCGGCCATCGTGCGCCGCCATCCCGGGCAGGTGCCGCTGCGGCTCGTGCTGGAATTGGCCGACGGCCGCCGCGTGCTGATGGAGGCTGACCGTGACAAGGTGGCCTGGACACAGTCATTGCATCGGGAGATCGTCGATCTCCTCGGGCCGGACTGCCTACGGGCTCCGATCACGCTGGCCGGCAAGAAACGCGATGCCGAGAACTTCCGCCGCGGTCCGCCGGGACGTTCGCCTGCGGGGATTGGGTAAACTCTGTGGGCTGGCGAAAATGAGTCGAGCGATGGGAGAGCGCCCGCCGGCGCGAAAAACTCCAATCTGTTCGCGTGCGCAAACCGAATTTTCTCACAGAGACTGCCTCGGTTCACTCCACTTTTTCCAAGGCGATTCAATGGCTGGAACACTCCCCGGGCTCGCGGCATTGGCTCTGGCACGGCGGCACCTGTGGCTTCGCCCGGCGGCTTATGCCTTCCTCGTCATGCTGTTGGCGATGCAGTGCTGCCCGGCTAACGGCCAAGGCATGGGTGGTGGTGGCATGGGTGGTGGTGGCCAGGGTGGTGGCGGTGGCGGCATGGGTGGCGGTGGCGGCGGCATGGGTGGCGGTGGCGGCACGGGTGGCGGCGGTGGCGGAATGGGCGGCGGCATGACGGCCGCCGGCATCGTCATCGATGCCAACGGCGTTCTGCGGACCCAGACGGTGGCAGGTGCCGGGCTCTCGGCCGAGCGGCTGAAGGCCGCGGTGGCCAGCCTGCCCGCCGACCTGCAGGCCAAGTCGCCGCTGCGGAAGGTGGCTCTCTCTCGTCTCGAAGCAGAGGTGGCCAAGGCCGCCGCGACCGGCCGGGGCATCCCTGACGAACTCGCGAAACTCGCCGGCCTGACCCGCGTGCAGTATGTGTTCATCTACCCGGCCGAAGGTTCCGGTCAGGACGCGGTTCCGGGCGAGGTGGTGATCGCCGGTCCCGCCGAGCCGTGGGTGACCGATGCCACGGGCCGCGTCGTGGGCACCGTGTCAGGGAGTCCGACCGTTCTGCTGGAGGACCTGGTGACGGCGATCCGGGCATTTCCGCCGGGCCAGCCGACCGACCACACCATCGGCTGTTCGATCGATCCAACGCAGGAAGGCCTGGCTACGATGCAGGCGTACCTGCGGAAACTCGGCCGGGTGAATCCCAAGGCCAGTGCCGCCGACATCGTCAACGGCATGCGGGAGTCGCTCGGACCGCAGCGGATTCGCATCGACGGCGTCTCGCCGGCGAGCCACTTCGCGCAGGTGATGGTGGAGGCCGACTACCGGATGAAGCTCATCGGCATCGGCCTGGAACGGCCACCCGTGAAGATGAACAGCTGGATCGAACTGACCAGCGCCGGCGGCGTGGCGGCGAACGCCCTGCAACGCTGGTATTTCATGCCCGACTACCAGTGCATCCGGGCCAGCGAGGACGATCTGGCCATCGAGTTGGTGGGCCGGGGCGTGAAACTGGTGGGGGCCGACGAGGCGGTGTTGCCCGACGGCCGCCGCATGACCGCGGATCGTACCGACCGAGCGAGCAAAACATTCACCGAAACGTTCACGCGGAAATACGCGGAGATCGCGGCCCGCAACCCGGTCTACGCCCAACTCCGCACGCTCATCGACTTGGCCGTGCTGGCGGCCTATCTGCAGGAGCACGACGGCTACGGTCGGACCCACTGGGACGCAGCCGCCCTGCGTGACGAGCAGATTTGCGCGATCGAACGGTTTCAGTCCCCCACCGTCGTAGAACCCGCCATCAATGCGGTGTGGCGAGGCAGCCGGCTGCTCACGCCGATCGGCGGCGGCGTCACACTGCAGCCCAGGATAGCACTCGATTCGCCCAATCTCCTGATGGACGAGAAGGGCACCGTGGCCGCCGCTCGCGGCGACAAACACTTGTAAAGTGCCTGCCCCTTGCCGGGCTTCACGAAGTCACCCTGCTCGATGAACGCTGGCACGATCACGTCGGCCCCCGTTTCCAATTTCACGGTTTTGGTGAGATTGGTCGCCGTGTTGCCGCGCATCGCCGGCTCGGCATACTCCACCTTGAGCACCATGTGATTCGGCGGCTCTATCGATATTGGATTGCCATTGTAGAGCAGCATCGAACAGACGGTGCCCTCCTTGATCCACTTCCAGGAGTCGTCGACCTGTTCCTTCGTCAGCTCGTACTGCTCATAGCTGGCGTCGTCCATGAAGACGAACATCTCCGCCTGCTTATAGAGGAACTGCGCGTCGATGGTGGCGATGTCGGCCGCGTCGAGTGAGTCGCCGCTCTTGTAGGTGCGATCGAGCACGGTGTTGCGCAGCAGGTTTCGCAGCTTGCACTTGTAAAGTGCCTGCCCCTTGCCGGGCTTCACGAAGTTGCACTCGATCATGATGTAGGGGTCGCCGTCGATCTGGACCTTGAGCCCCTTCTTGAATTCACTCGTGTTGTAGCCTGCCACTGCTTCCGTCTCTCCTGTGCGTTTCCATCCGGGGCCAAAGGGCCGTATCGTATGTGGATGCCGGCGAATCCGGCAGCCTTCCGAGGCCCATCAGGGCTGTCAAGCGTTGCCGCCGGCCAGTTCCCTGTCAACCCGACACCACGGCCCACCCGCCGTTTCCATGCCTGCCCTGCCATTCTCCGACACGCCGACTGAGCCGACGCCATCCTCGCCGCCGGCGCAGGAAAGGCCCCCCGCCTGCCCTCCCCTCCGCTGGCAGCGAGAACTGGCTGACGCCGTCCGTGATCCGGAAGAGCTCTGCCAGATGCTGTCGCTCGACCCTGCGCTCGCCACGGATGCACGCCGTGCGGCCGGTGATTTTTCGCTGCTCGTGCCGCGGGGGTTCGTCGCGAGGATGCGGCCGGGTGACCCACACGATCCTCTGCTGCTGCAGGTGCTGCCAAGGCCTGCTGAACGGACGCACGTGGCAGGCTTCTCCGCCGATCCCTTGGAGGAGAAGCATGCGCTGGCGTCGCCGGGGCTCGTACAAAAGTATGCTGGCCGCGTGCTTTTGCTGGCGACGGGTGGCTGTGCGATCAACTGCCGCTACTGCTTCCGCCGCGAGTTTCCCTACGCGGAAAGTGGCGCCACGCAGGCCGGGGTCGAGGCGGCGCTCGAAACGGTCGCGGCAGATCCGACGATCCATGAGGTGATTCTCTCCGGTGGCGACCCGCTTCTGCTCGACGACGACCGGCTCGCGAAACTCGTGGCGCGATTGGAGGCGATGCCGCATGTCCGCCGGCTCCGGATTCATTCCCGCCTGCCGATCGTGCTGCCGTCACGGGTGACCGACGAACTGACGGCGATCCTGTCCCGCACCAGGCTGACCTGCGTCGTGGTGGTGCATGCCAACCATCCGGCCGAACTCGACTCCACGGTGGCTGCCGCCATCGCCCGACTGGCGGACGCCCGCCCGATCCTGCTCAACCAGGCAGTGTTATTGACGGGGGTGAACGACTCGGCGGACGTGCTCACGCAGCTTTCCGAACGGCTCATTGACCTTGGCATCGTGCCCTACTATCTCCACCTGCTCGACCGCGTGCAGGGCACGGCGGCGTTCGAGGTAGATGAACGGTCGGCCCTGGCCCTCCACGAACAGCTGCGGACAACGCTTCCGGGCTACGCGGTGCCGCGGCTGGCGCGGGAGGTGCCCGGCGAACCGGCGAAGGTCTGGATCGGGTGAGGCACAAGAGGGATGGCTGGCTTCGCTTTTCACACCGCAAAGCGTAGACTTGTCGGTTTGAAAACGTTGAGGAACCCATGAAGATCCTGATCGGTGTGGATGGTTCGGCGTCGTCGCTCGATGCAGTGCGGATGGTGGGTCGGCTCGTCGATCCATCACGCGATGAGGTGGCCATCTACTTTTCCCCGATGGAGTTGGAGAAGCGGCTGCTTGGCCGCTCCCGCCGGATCATCGACGGCGCCGCCGCCGCGCTCTTCGAGGAGGCCTGCTCGCTCCTGCCCGGTGGATTCGCGAAGCCTGTCGAAATGATCGCCAGCTCGAAGTCAGCCGCGGTCGGCCTGCTCGAAGCGGCGGCCGGCTGGCACGCCAACCTGCTCGTCGTGGGCGCCCGCGGCCACGGATCAGTCGAGCATTTTCTACTTGGCAGCGTGTCGCGGGCGGTGGTGCATGGTGCCAACCTTCCGGTGCTCGTCGTTCGCGGCACCCCGTCGGTCGATCGCGGGCCGAAGACGCTCGTCTGCCATCATCCGGCAAGCGGCGCGACGATCGCCGCCCTGCTCGGGCGGTTGCGCTGGCCCGACACCACGGCTGGTTCTGTCATCGGCGTCGCCGAGTCGATGCTGGCCGGCCCGCTCCCCTCGTGGCTGGAGAAGACCGTGCGGGATCCCGATACCGCGGCAATCGCCGATGCCTGGCAACAGGAGCACGACAAGGACGTAGCGGCGATCGCCGGCAGCCTCTCGGCGTTTCAGGCGACGCTTCCTGCCGCCTTCCGCTCGCAGGCCCCGATCATCGTCATGGGAAATCCGGGCGAGCAGATTCTCACCCGTTCCAGGCAGGATGGCAGCGACCTGATCGTCATTGGCCGCACCCCCTCCGATACGCTTACCCGCTGGCTGCTGGGCAGCACGTCCGAGGCCGTGCTGACGAACGCCGTTGCGAGCGTGCTCATCATTCCGGTCGAGAAGAAGGCCTGAGACACCGCGCCACGAAGGCGGCGTAGTCCTTCGGCGTGTCGATGCCACGGGCCGCGTGGTCGATGACGCCCGCCACGATCGGGATGCCGGCCTCGATCACCCGTAGCTGCTCGAGGCTCTCGATCGCGGCCAGCCGCGATTCCGGCAGATCGTTCCACATCTCCAGCACCCGCCTCCTGTAGGCGTAGATGCCGACATGTTGCCAGTAGACGGGCGGTGTCGCCGTCAGAAGCGACTCCGACCAATCCCGCGCCGCGGGCACGGGAGCTCGGCTGAAATAGATCGCCCGCCAGGCCCCGGCGATCGGCATGCCGACCGCTTCGTCGGGCTCCGCTTCCTGTCGCCAGGGCGTGAGTACGGCCTTGACGGCGGCCGGATCGTGGAGATCCTCGACACGCTTGAGTGGTGTCACGAGCGTGGCAACGCCCGCCTCGGGGCAGCGGTCGAGCAGATCGATCGCCGCGTCGATCGCCGTCGCGGCCAGTTCCGGCTCGTCCCCCTGCACATTGACGATCACGTCCGCCTCGGGCAGCCCCGGGAGCGCTTCGACGATTCGGGCCGTGCCGCTGGAAGCTTCGGGAGAGGTCATCACAGGCTCCCCACCAAAGGCCCGCACCGCGGCCGCGATCTCCTCGCTATCGGTAACCACAATGACACGCTTTGCCCGTACGGAGCCCCCGGCGGCTCGCCAGGTGTGTTCGATGAGCGGCCGGCCCGTGTCGGCCAACAGCATCTTGCGGGGCAGACGCTGACTGGAGAGCCGGGCCGGGATCGCAATGATGGCGGTAGAACGATTCATGGCGGAAAGCACCCTTTCGCGGGAGAATACTCGTGTGGTCCGGCGTGTGGCCATGCCAGTACATTCCCAGGGGACCGGTCCGGCCGTCCCCTGACCATGGCCGCCCCTGCCCCCTGACCTGAGGATTCACCATGTGCGGCATCGTTGGATACATCGGGTTTCGTCGCGCCACCGACCTCATCCTCGAGGGGCTGCGACGGCTGGAGTACCGCGGCTACGATTCCGCCGGGATCGCATTGCTGCCCGATTCGGGCGCGATCCACGTGCTCAAGGCGGCCGGCCGGCCCGCGCGGCTAGAGGCCCCCGTGCGGGCCGGCGTTCCCGCTAGCTCCATCGGCATCGGCCACACCCGTTGGGCCACACACGGCGCCCCAACCGACGCCAACGCCCATCCGCACCTTGGTGGCGACGAAGGGCACGCCACGCTGCTGCAGGACGGTCGGCACGGCGAGGCTGCCGTCGCTGTCGTCCACAACGGTGTCATCGAAAACTACCGTACCATCAAGGATCGCCTCGAATCGGAGGGCTACGTCTTCCGTTCGGAAACCGACACCGAGGTGATCGCCCACCTCATCGACAGCTGTCTCACCCGGGCGATGTCCGCGGGCCGTGCCGTGGCCGACGACCCGGCCGACACGCCGTGGGTGGTGGCGGTGCGGGAGGCGATCGCGCAGCTCCGCGGCACCTACGGTCTGCTCGTCCTGTTTCGTGACCGGCCCGACATGCTGGTGGCCGCCCGCCTGGGCAGCCCGCTGGTGGTGGGCGTCGGCGACGGCGAGCACTTCATCGCCAGCGACGCGAGCCCACTCGCCGGCCACACCGACCGGATCGTCTACCTCGCCGATCACGAGGTGGCGGTGATCACGGCCGGCACCCTGCGTGTGGTCCATCGCGACACCGGCAGGATCGAGCACGCCGTCCGTCCGCTGGCGCTCTCGGCGGAGGATGTCGGCATGGGAGACTACGCCCACTTCATGCTCAAGGAGATTCATGAACAGCCCGAGACGATCCGGGCCGCCATGCGGGGCAGACTCTCGCGGGACGATGCCACGGCCGTCTTTGGCGGACTCAATCTCACGCCGCGGCAACTGCAGCGGATCAATCGCATCGTGCTGACAGGCTGCGGCACGAGCTGGCACTCGGCGCTGATCGGCGAATACCTGATCGAGGAGTTTGCACGGCTGCCGGTCGAGGTGGAATATGCCAGCGAGCTTCGCTACCGCAACCCGCCACTCGACGAGGGCACGCTGCTGTTTGCGATCACGCAGTCGGGCGAGACGGCCGACACGCTCGCCGCCCTCCGTGAAATCAAACGAAAAGGCCATCCTACGCTCGCCATCTGCAATGTCGTGGGCA
>JAPLNQ010000271.1:0-762 GCA_026401075.1 Planctomycetia bacterium | reverse complement strand
AGACGTCGGCATCTACCTGCACGCCGGCCCCGAGATCGGCGTGGCGAGCACGAAGGCCTTCACGAGCCAGTGCGTGGTGCTGTCACTTCTGGCCCTTTACTTCGGCCGCCTGCGGCACATGAGCTATGAGCGGGGGCTCGAGTTCATCGACGCCTTGGAACGGCTGCCCGATCTCGTGGCCGAGGCGCTGCGTGCCGACGAGGCAATCAAGCGGATCGCGGAGCGGTATCAGGATGCGAACACGTTTCTCTACCTCGGCCGGCAGTACAACTTCCCGGTCGCGCTCGAAGGTGCGCTCAAGCTCAAGGAGATCTCCTACATCCACGCGGAGGGCTATCCCGCCGCGGAGATGAAGCACGGTCCGATCGCGCTGGTGGACCGCTCGACCCCGAGCGTGTTCCTGATTCCCCAGGGCGCCGTCTACGAAAAGGTGCTGCTCAACGTGGAGGAGATCAAGGCCCGGAAGGGGCCGGTGATCGCGATCGCGAGCCCGGGTGACGAAAGGGTGCGGGAACTGGCGGACGACGTCATCGAGATCCCGGCCGTGCCGGAGTTTCTCCAGCCGATCGTGGCGGCGGTGCCGCTGCAATTGCTGGCCTACCACATTGCCGTGCTGCGGGGCTGCGACGTGGACAAGCCGCGGAATCTGGCCAAAAGCGTGACCGTGGAATAGTCCGGCGGGGGGCCTGGCTACTTGCGTCCGGGACGGGCATTGGTAGCATCAAAGGCCGGCCGCTTAAGCGGCCGCACTCGCCCGAGTGG
>JAPLNQ010000236.1 GCA_026401075.1 Planctomycetia bacterium | reverse complement strand
GCCGAGTGTGCCGTCGACCACCCGCATGCCGGGCTTCACGGCCAGGAACGACATCACCTCGGCGGGGAGAACGCTGGTATGGATGCTGGACGACATGGCTGGAAGTCTACCAGTGGTATGGGCGTGGTGCCGGGCGAACCGGCTTCGTCGATCGGCCTGGCAGGATGCCAGTATTGTTCGGCACGACGGACGAGGCCGAAGGAGTTCGGCCCGTGGCCACGAGTTTTTAACTTGTGGAATCCGCGACGGGACACGGACAAGTTGAAAACTTGCCGCCACGGGGGGCAGCACATGTCGTGCCGAACAGGCTTCGCAGGATGTCGTTTTTTCGTGAAGCCAATTACGATATGCGGATGGCTGCTGCCGATCTCTACGACTACGAACTGCCGCGGGAGCTGATTGCGCAGGAGCCGCTGGCCGACCGCTCGGCGGCGCGGTTGCTCGTGGTCGATCGTGCGACCGGCGGCTTGCACCATCGGCGCGTTCACGATCTGCCCCAGATCCTGCGGCCGGGCGATCTCGTCGTCGTCAACGACACCCGGGTCGTGCCCGCCAGGCTGGTCGGCCGCCGCGAGAAGACCGGTGGCCGTTGGGAAGGGCTCTTCCTGCGGGTCGATGCGGCAAGCGGCGCCTGGCAGCTGCTCGCCAGCACCCGCGGGCGGCCGGCGCTCGGCGAATGCGTGATGCTCACCGATCGTGACGGGGCCGATGCGGTGGCGATCAGGCTTGTGGGCCGCGGCGATGGGGGAACGTGGCTCGCCCTGCCCGAAGTCGCCGAACCGTTCACCACGCTGCTCGCCCGCGTGGGCCGCGTGCCGCTGCCCGGCTACATCCGCGGCGGCGCGGAGCAGGAGGGCGACCTCGAACGCTACCAGACCGTCTTCGCCCGTGAGGCTGGTGCGGCGGCGGCTCCCACGGCCGGCCTCCACTTCACGGAGTCGCTACTCGCGGAACTGGCCGCCCGCGGCATCGGCCGCGCACGCGTGACGCTGCACGTGGGCCTCGACACCTTTCGGCCGATCTCGGTGGAGCGGCTCGAAGACCACCCGATGCACACGTAGTGGTGCGAATGTCCGCCAGAGACGGTCGCCGCCATCGAAGCGGCACGGGCCACAGGAGGCCGCGTCGTGGCGATCGGCACGACCGCCGCCCGCACACTCGAAACGGCCGCCCGGGGTGGCGGGCTCGCTGCCTGGAGCGGGCCGACCGATCTGTTCATCAGGCCCGGGTTCGAGTTTCGCGCCGTCGACTGCCTGCTGACGAATTTCCATATGCCGCGGACGACGCTGATGGTGCTGGTGAGCACGTTTGCATCCCGCGGACTGATCGCGACGGCCTACGAGGAGGCGATCCGGCAGCGGTATCGGTTCCTGAGCTACGGCGACGCGATGCTGATTGAATGATTCACGCCGGGCACGCGGGACGATGTTCATACCCGGAGTCCCCCGGCTTCCGCCGGGGGCTTCTTGATTCACGCACCGCCCGGGCCTGGGCTTCGCACCGGTGGGCCGCGGGTGCTATCATGACAGTTGGTGGAGGTTCGTTTTTCCGGCGGTTGCCATCGTCGGCCCTCGTTTTTGGAGCTTTGCCATGTCCCAGTCAGACCGTGTTCGCAGGCATTCGCGTCGTGCCGGTGTCGATGCCAGCGGCTGTGAGGGATTTCGCACCATGACCTCCCGACGGCAGGCCGTGCGGGCCGGCGTGTTCGGCGCACTGGGACTGTCGCTCGGCGACCTGTTGCGGCTCGAAGCCCGTGGTGAAGCGGCTGGCACGTCAGCATTTTCCGCCGAGGCTGGCACCGGTGTGAAGGGGGCCCCGAAGGCTCTCAGCGTGATCCAGCTTCATCTCCCCGGCGGCTTTCCCCACCACGAGTCGTTCGACCCGAAGCCGGAGGCGCCGTCTGAGTACCGCGGTTCGTTCGGTGTCTTGAAGACGAAGGGTGGCGACATCCTGAGTGAAAACCTGCCGAAGACCGCCGAGATCATCGACAAGGTGACGGTCGTGCGGAGTGTCGTGGGCAAGATCCCCGATCACGGCCTGGCGACCTACCACCTCTTCAAGGGTTACACGCCTTCCACCGTGATCGACTACCCAGCGATGGGCTCGATCGTCTCGCACGAGCTCGGCCAGCGGGGCGACCTGCCGCCGTTCATCGCGATCCCGAGCATGCCGGGGTTCGTCGGCGGCACCGGCTTCATGAGCAGCGCCTTCGGCCCATTCGAACTCAACGCCGATCCGGGCGTGAAGGGGTTCAAAGTTCGCGACTTCTCGATTCCCGAGGGCGTCTCGCTCGACCGGTTCGACCGCCGCAAGAAGGCGCGGGAGCTGGTTCAGCAGCAGATGCGGGAGTTGGAAGCCGATCCCGACACGCTCGACACGATGGACAAGTTCTACAAGAGCGCCTACACGCTGCTCACATCGTCCAACGCCCAGCAGGCGTTCACGTTCGAGGGCGAGCCCGAGGAGACGTTCAAGCTCTACGGCAGCGAGGTGACCGGTGCCGTCAAGGGCCCCGACGGCAAGTACCATGCCAAGGGCCTGGCTGAGCGGCTGATCATCGCCCGCCGGCTGGTGGAGGCCGGCACCCGGTTCGTCACCGTGGAATATGGTGGCTGGGACTCGCACGTCGACGTGCGGAGGAACAGCTGCCTCGACCAGATTGCGCCGCTCGATCACGCGATCGCGGGGCTCATCACCGACCTCGACCGTCGCGGCATGCTCGACACGACGCTCTTCTGGGTGACGAGCGAATTCGGCCGCACACCGAAGATCAACCGCGAGAGCGGCCGCGACCACTGGGCGCGGGTCTATTCAATGCTGCTCGCGGGCGGCGGCATCGCCAAGGGCCTGATCCACGGCGCCAGCGATTCCACCGGTGGCGAGCCGGCGCGGGATGCGGTGCCGCTGGAAGACCTGCAGTTCACGATCTACAACCAGCTCGGCATCGATGCCAACAAGGAACTGGTGGCGTTCGGCACGCGGCCGATCGAGATCATCAAGGACGGCAACCTCGTGAAGGCCATCCTCAGCTGAGCCAGTGGTGCGTTCGCCAGCGTTTTGAATCAGGAGACATGCCATGGTCACTGGATTTGCTGCCGCGATTCGCGGCTCGTTCGTGGAGCGTTGGTTCACGCGGGTCTGGGTTACGCGTGTCTGGGTGGCGATCGCTGCCGCGGTCGTCTGCGTCGCGGTGGCCGCCCGGCCGGCGGAGGCCCACTGGAACAACTTCAACTCGGTGCGGCCGCGGTGCGGCCAAGTGGGCTCCACGGTCGAAGTCACGATCTCCGGCAACTACATCGCCGACCCGCAGGAGTTCATCTTCTATCGGCCGGGCATCAAGGCTGTCGATATCTCGTATGAAGGCAAGTTCGAGCACGGGACGGTGAAGTGCACGTTCGAGATCGCGCCGGACTGTCCGCCGGGAGAGCACGTCTTCCGGATCCGGACGAAGACCCAGCTCACGAACGCCGCAACCTTTCACGTGAGTCCGTTTCCCGTCATCGACGAGATTGAGGGCGACAAGGAACGGAAGACGCCCGACAACGATTCGCTCGCGACAGCGATGCCGGTGCCGTCGAACGTCACCGTCCGCGGTACGGTCAGCGAAAAGCCGAAGGGTGACGTGGACCTCTATCGTGTGCCGGTGACCGCCGGCGGCCGGCTCTCCGTCGAGGTCGACGCGATCCGGATCAGCGACGTGCCACACACACACGGCGTCGAGCCCAACTCCTCTGACCTCGCCGTGCGGGTGCTCGACGCGAACGGCCGCGAGTTGGCGATCAACGACGACAACCCGCTGCACACGCAGGATCCGCTGGTATCGCTGAAACTGCCCGCCGACTATCCGTCGTCGGGAGCCGACGGCACGGTCGCCTACGTCGAGGTCCGCCGGACGATCTTTGGGTCGTGGCCGGCGCCCTACTCCGTGCACATCGGCAGCTTCAGCCGTCCGCTCGCCGCCTATCCGGCCGGTGGGCCCGCCGGCAAGCCGCTGCAGGTGAAACTGATCGGCGATCCGCTCGGCGACGTCGACCAGACGATCGCGGTGCCAGAGGCCACCGGCACGTTCGAATATTATGGTGATGCCCCGTCGCCGCTGTTGCTGCGTTCGAGTAGCTTTCCCAACGTGCTCGAGGATGCGGCTGCCGCCGAGACACGCGTGGCCGCGCTGCCAGCGGCGCTCAACGGCATTGTTGAAAAGCCGGGCGATGTCGACCTCTGGCGGGTGGCGGTGAAGAAGGGGGAGCGGTACCGTGTTCGCGTCTACGCCGCGGCGCTCGGCCTGCCCCTGCAGCCGAAGATCCGCATCATGCCCGTGGAGGCGGATGGCAAGCCCGGCAAGGAGGAGGTCAAGGCCCACGAGTCGACACGCGACGACCGCGAACTCTTTGGCATCTCGGCCTACGGCGGCTCGGTGGTTCGCGACTCGCTCGATCCCTCGGTGATCTGGGAGCCGAAGGCCGATGGCGACTACCTTATCGAGTTCGCCGATCTGGCGGGGGCAGGAAAGCCGTCGGCCGTCTATCGGATCGAGGTTGAGACGCCGCCCGACGCCGTCTACACGCTCTTGCCGGCGACGCTCTACTGGTGGGAGGCGCCGAAGTGGGCGAGCCTGGCGATTCCGCAAGGGGATCGCTGGACGGTCAACGTGAACCTGCCGCAGGGGCAGGGCAGCAAGTTCAAGGGCGACCTGGAGATCGTGGCGCACGGCCTGCCTGCTGGGGTGAAACTGTTGCCCAACCGCGTGCCGGCGGGCGAGTCGCCGTGGCCGATCCAGTTCGTGGCCGATGCGACGGCCGCGCCAGCAGCAGCGCTCATCACGCTCGAGGCCCGGCCGGTCGATCCGGCGCAGAAGATCGTGAGCGGCTCGCGGATGAACCTGCCCTTTCTGAATTCGCCCGGCGGCGATGCCTGGCGGACCGTGCGGCTCGACAAGTTCGTGCTGGCCGTGGTCGATCCCTCGCCGTTCTCGGTCGAGATCGAGGAGCCGAAGGTGCCGATCGTCCGCGGCGGCAGTCTCGGCATCCCGGTGAAGATCACCCGGCGCAACGGCTACGACGAGCCGATCGGCCTGCAGTTCGACTATGGTCCGAAGGGCATCGGGCGGCCGCCGCAGGTTATTCTGCCCTCGGGTGAGTCGTCGGCCGTGCTGGAGCTCACTGCCGAGGCCGGTGCGGCGCTGGGCACGAAGCTGTTGGTGCTCACCGCGCTGACGAAGAGCCAGGGCGACCAGAGCTGGTGCGGCCATGGACAGATCCGCGTCTCGACGGCCATCGTCAATCTGACGGTGGCGGAGCCATTCGTGGAACTGGCTGCCGAGCCTGAGAGCGTGCGTCGCGGCGAGAAAAAGAAGTTCGTCTGGACGCTCCAGCACAAGAGCCCCTTCGAGGGCGAGGCGAGCGTGAAGCTGCTCGGCATTCCCAAGGGGGTGACCGTCAGCGAGCCTCTGCCGGTGATCACCAAGGATTCGAAGGAAGTCGCCTTCCAGGTCGAGGCCAACGACGATGCCCTGCTCGGGGCGGTCAGCGGGCTCTCGTGCGAGGTGGTCGTGAAGGCTGGCGGGCAGGAGATCCACCAGCGGTCGGGCAAGGGCGTTTTGCGGATCGATCCGAGACTGTGAGGAGTTTTACTGTGCACACATACCTGCTGCGTTTATCGGCCATCGCGATCCTATTCGCCTGCGGTGCCGTCTTGAGTGCCGACATGAGTGCCGTCGTGGCCGAGGAGCCCGGTTCGTCTCCGGCCGTAGCCCCGGGCACGACCGCTGTGCCCAGCTTCCGTCAGGACGTGATGCCCGTGTTTTTTCGGGCCGGCTGCAACGCCGGCACCTGCCACGGTTCGGCCCGCGGCAAGGACGGCTTCATGCTCTCGCTCTTCGGCTACGACGCCAAGGGCGACTACGAACGCATCGTCACCGAGATGCCGGGCCGCCGCGTCAACACCGCCGTGCCCGAGCAGAGCCTTCTGCTGCTCAAGGCGATCGGTGGCGTGTCGCACACCGGTGGCAAGCTTTTCGACAAGGAGAGCGACCTCTACAAGACGCTCCTCAACTGGATCAAGGCGGGCGCCCCGGACGATATGGACACGATTCCGCAGGTCGTCGGCATCACGCTCCCCAAGGAGAGTGTGGTGTTCAAGAAGGCCGGGGGCCACGGGGTCGCCCGCGTGACTGCCCGGTTCAGCGACGGCACGAGTCGTGATGTCACCAGTCTTGCCCGCTTCTTCTCCAATAATCCGAGCGTGGCCACGATCGACGCGGACGGCAAGGTCACGGCGGTCGCCCCCGGCGACACCAACGTCTTCGCCCGCTACAGCCGCTTCACGGTCGGCTCCGAGGTGATCGTACTGCCCGCCGAGGAGGGCTTCGCCTGGCCCAACCCGCCGGCCAACAACTTCATCGACACGCTCGTCTACGACCGGCTGCAGAAACTACGGATCATCCCCTCCGAACTCTGCAACGACGAGACCTTTCTCCGGCGGGTGACGCTCGATCTCGCCGCGCGGCCGCCGACGGTCGAGGAATACCATGCCTTCATGTCCGACACCGCCGCCGACAAGCGGGCGAAGAAGATCGACGAACTGCTGGCCGCCGATGCCTTCGCCGATCTCTGGACCTCGATCTGGTCGGAGCACCTGCGGATCATCGGCGGCAGCTACGCCCCCCAGGCGACCCTCGTGAAGTCGGCCGACGTTTACCGCGAGTGGATTCGCCGGCAACTGCGGTCCGGACGGCCGCTCAATGAATTCGTGTCCGACATGGTGGCCGCGTCGGGCAGCAACATCTCCAATCCGCCGGTCAACCTCTACACGATGATGGTGCACAAGCCGGCCGTCGAGCCGAAGCCGTTGGCAGCCGACTTTTCGCAGCTCTTCCTCGGCGTGCAGATCCAGTGCGCGGAGTGCCACAACCATCCGTTCGACCGCTGGACGATGGACGACTACTACGGCTTCGTGAGTTTCTTCACTGGCATGAAGCGGGGCAACGGCGCGGAGCCGCGGGAGAGGCGGATCTACTTCGACACGGCGGTGGAGCCGGCCAAGCATCTCGTCGACGGCCGGCCGATGCCCGCGAAAGTGCTCGGCAGCGTCGAGCCTGTGTCGGGTGACGGCGATCCCCGGGCCGAGTTGGCCAGGTGGCTCACTTCCCCCGACAACGACCTCTTCAGCAGGAACCTCGCCAACCGTATCTGGGCGCAGTTGATGGGGCGTGGCGTGGTCGAGCCGGTCGACGACGTCCGCGTAAGCAACCCGCCCGTCAACGGCCCGCTGCTCGACGCGCTGGCGAAGCGGCTCGTCGAGGTGAAGTTCGACCTGCGGAGTCTGGTTCGCGACATCTGCAACTCGCGTGTCTACCAGCTCTCGAGCAAGCCGACGCCCTCCAACGCAGGCGACACGCGGCAGTTTTCCCACAGCCACCTGCGGCGGCTGCGGGCCGACGCGCTCATCGACTCCATCGTCATGGTCACGGACGTCCCCAGGAACTTCGGCAATGTCGCGGCTGGCACGCGGGCGATCGACGTCTATCCACGGCATCAAGGAGACACCGCCGGTCCGCAACACGCCGATCCGTTCTTCCAAACGTTCGGTGCGGCCACCCGCGCCACGGTGGCCGCCGCCGAGACGAAGCGGGAGCCGACGCTCTCGCAGGCGCTCCACATGATCGTAGGCGACAGCGTCCGCGACCGTCTGTCGCAGGGCAACGTGATCAAGAAGCTGATCGAGACGAAGTCGACGCCCGAGGACATCATCGACGAGCTCTATATCCGCACGCTGTCCCGCCGTCCGACAACGGCCGAGATG
>JAPLNQ010000002.1 GCA_026401075.1 Planctomycetia bacterium | reverse complement strand
TATTGGCGGCCTGCCCGTCGTAGCTATTGGGAGCGGTGCATTCTACAACTGCACCGGCCTAACCAGCGTGACGATCCCAAGCAGCGTCACCAGTATTGGGGGCAATGCGTTCGCTTACTGCAGCGGCCTAACCAGCGTGACGATCCCAAGCAGCGTCACCAGTATTGAGAGCTATGCGTTCGCTTTCTGCAGCGGCCTAATCGAACTGAATTTCCTCGGTGCTCCTCCAGAGTTAGGTGGTAATCTCGAATGGCCATCATATGACAGCACAGCGATCGCTAAATATCCAAAAGGTTCTGGGGCCACCACGTGGGCGAGCTACGTCGGAACGCGATTTGGCGGGCTGATCACGCAAGAGGCAACATAACAACACCAGCAATCGCCCGAATTCGTATGTGAGCAAAGAAAGGGGACAGGTCCATTTTGAGGGCCGCCGTGATCCACCGCCCGCAAGCGGGACTCGGGGAAGGGCTGCGTCGACGGTGAAAAACTGCTCACCCAACGGTGGTTTGGTGGGAGCTTTGAAGTCACGGCACAGACCTACTTGCCGTGAATGGCCTCAAGCTTCACCTAATCGGCAGCTCGTCACCGGTCCAACGCTTGCGGAAGTGCGGTGACCGGGCTATGGTTTTTAAGGGAATTGCTGATGAAGTGCCGGGTGCTGCCAAACCCTCTACGATGTGAGCCGGGCCTTGTCGTGGCTCGTCACCAACCGCAACAACACGGAAGAACGCGTCGATTCGCAGGCTGCGATCCCAGGAATGATCGCCAAGCTCCACAATATGTCCCACGCCGCCTAAATTTTCACCACTAAATAAACATGGCCAGACAAGTTTTTGGAATTGATTTCGGCACCACATTTTCTTCGGTGTCGTTTCTGCCACTGGGTTCGCCAGACAAACCCAACCTCTTGCAGTTCTCTGGCGCAAGGTACCACGTGCCCACTCTGCTGCGTCTTGATCCCAACGATGACTCCCTTAAAGATTGGGGCTGGAACGCACAAGGTGCCCTACGTCGTGGCAACGGAGTGGTGGTGAAAAGAAATTTCAAGCGCGATCTGGGTAAATGCGAAAAGAGCAAAAAGTTTACCCTTCATTACCTCAAAGCCCTAGAGGAAAAAATCCGAGACAAACAAGGCCGACTCCCCAGACTTGATGCGGCAGATTTTATTACTTCAATCGGAGCCCCGGTAAATTGGACAGAGGCGCAGAATGACCTGCTTAAATGCCTTGCCATAGAAGCGGGCTTCCCCGAAGTACGAATCGTTTCCGAACCCGTAGCGGCAATGCACAACCTTAAATGCAATGCCACCTCTAGGTTCAGGTTTGGCGCTCTTCCTGAAACATTCATGGTCATCGACTTTGGTGGCGCCACGCTGGATATTTGTGTTGTCAAAACACAGGAGCTAGGCCGTGAACCACAGGTACTCTCAAGTGATGGTGATGTCACGCTCGGAGGTATGGATTTTGATGAACTCCTCGAAAAATGGTTCCTCCGGCAGAGTAATCTCGATCTTGATTCCCTGAGTCCCCATGATAAGGCTTTGTTGCGGGAAAAAATTCAGGATGTTAAGGAAAACATGTCGGATGTGTTCCGCAAGCAGGGTGGAGAGAACCTTTTCCAAGCCACCATTCATCTCACGACCGGTGCACATGTTTTCGAGGCCACTAAAAACGAGTTCTTCAATCGTTGTAAAGAAGTTGGTTATCTGGAGAAAATCAGCGGCGCGGTTGGCAAGGCTCTTCAGAAATGTGGTTTACAGTCCAAGGACATCAAGCGGGTGATCCTGATAGGTGGCAATAGTCGGTGGTTCTTTGTTCGTCAACTCGTCGCTAAGGAAATGGGACTGGGCGGAGAAGATGAGCTACTAGAAACTGACAGTCCCTACACTGATGTCGCATCCGGGCTTTCGATTTGTTACGGTTGGAGTGACGAGCCCGGTGCCGAACCGGGAGTGTGGCTCAAATATCAACTGCCCGGCGAAGAGCAACAACAAAAGATGCTCGTGGCCCCCGGCCGCGCCAGTCGATGCATTGCCCCGCGAAAAGCCGGGAAAAAGCGGGGGCCTCGGGACCCGAGAATAAGCGTGTTTTCCGCACTGGAAACGGACTGCCTCGCACAGCGGTGCAGTTCGTTGACAGACCCCCTCCGAGGGTGTACTACTCACCATGCGCGGCGACCTCGGGATGGTTGCCCACAATGGGAACCATCCTGAATGGATTTGAAGACTGCCATTCGCTGTAAGGCCTGCAGCACCCCGGTCGATAACAAGACCGCGAGTGCGAGTGGCACCGTGACTTGCAACCAGTGCGGCGCCGCGTTGACGGTGTTTTCCGAGGACACGGTCGCCCCCGGGCAGGTCGCGGCGGATGCTTCCGACGACGGCCTAGCCGATCTGCAGATTCCCGGTTACGAGATGAAGAGGCAAATCGGCCGGGGGGGAATGGGCTTCGTCTTCGAGGCCCGCCAGAAATCTCTTGACAGGGCCGTCGCCATCAAGGTGCTGGCCCCGCACCTCGGCAATGATCCGCAGTTCGCGGCTCGGTTTGAGGCCGAGGCGGTGGCCCTCGCCCGCCTTGCCCACCCAAATATCGTCTCCATCTACGAGCGTGGGCGGTGCGGCAACCGCCTCTACTTCGTGATGGAGTTCGTGGTCGGCGACGGCCAAGGCAGGCCCGTCGACCTCAAGAGCGTCATCGCCCGGGAACCGCTCGGTGACGACGATGCCAAACGTTTAATCGTACAGGTCATTCGCGCCCTTGCTGTTGCCCACGCCGAGGGCATCGTGCACCGCGACATAAAGCCAGGAAACATCCTCCTCGACCGCCATGGCAACGCGAAGGTGGCCGACTTCGGCATCGCCTGCTTCAGTGATACGCCCGACCGGGAGCGATTCACACAACCGGCGGCGGCAATGGGCACGTATGACTACATGGCGCCGGAGCAGCGTTCCGATGCGGCCACGGCCGATGGCCGGGCCGACGTCTACTCAACCGCCACAATGCTCTACGAGATGCTCACGGGCCGAGTGCCTGCCGGAGCCTTCCAGCCCCCGTCGGTAGCTCGCTCCGGCGTGCATCCCTCATGGGATGCCGTGATCGCCTGCGGCATGCACCCCCTCCGCGACGAGCGATATCCGACGATGACCACTTTCTTGGCTGCAGTCGAGCCGTTGGCATTCGATGCCGAGGCTGAGCCCCCCGTGAGGCACACTGCCGTCGCCAAGCCATCGCTGCTCCGTTGCCACGAGTGCGAGCAACCGGTGCGCGACGACGCCCTGTTCTGCGCGTCGTGCCGTACTCCTCAGTTCCTCTGTTGCGCGGCATGCGGAGCACGCATGCGAGCCGCGATGAACGGCTGTGAACAGTGCGGCGCCAACCTGCAGAGCCAACGCAGCTACGAGCGGTTTCTCAGGCTCGGCACCGCCGCACTCACCCGTGCACGGGAAGCGGCGTCGGTGCCGAATCGCATTCAGGCCGCGCAGGAGGCGGGTGTGGCACTCGCACGGGCACGGAAGGTGGCTGGCGACGACGACGCGGTGGCGTCTCTGCTTGCCGAAGCGAACCGGCTTGTCGAGACACTCGCCACGAAGTCCGCTCGAGAGGCCATCCGCGCGAAGCGGTTTGGGGACGCGTTTACACTGCTCGACGCCGTGCTCGATGTGGCGCCACATCGGGCTGACGCAGAGCAACTCCGCGCGAAGTTGACCGCCGAGCGGGAGCGGGCGATCACCGAAGCCAAACGCCTCCGGGACCTGGGCCAGCCGCGGGAGGCAGTCCGCATCCTGGGCGAATTGGCCAAACACTACGCCGACGACGCTTCCATCACTGAACTCCTGCGCGAATACGAGCAGAAGGCGATCGGGCTCAAAGCCGTCGTGAGCGAGACGGTGCCCGCGTTGATGGCTGAAAAAAAGTGGTGCGCCGTAGAAGTGATCGTTCGGCAGCTACGCGCGGAGGGCGCGCAGGTAGCCGGCCTCGACGAGTTGGCGGCGCGTATGGAGTCTATCCACGGCAGCATCAGCAGTGCGCTTTTTCAGGCGGAAAGTGGTATCGCCACTGAGAACTATCCTCAGGTAGTTCGCTGCACGGAAGCCATTCTCGAGAAGGTGGCAGATCACCCGCGGGCAATCGAGTTGCGCAACCTCGCGACAGAAGCACTGGACGGTCTGCGTGACGTGGTCACGCGCCTGAAGAACTCGCTGGGGGATGGCCGGTACTTCGTGGCCCATCACGCCTCGCGCGATCTGTCAGCCGGCGTGCGGGCCCGTGCCACGGTCGTGGACCTCATGCGCCGGACCAATGCCGGCATCGAGTTGGCGAATCGCTACGCGGCCCTCGTGGTTGTCACGCTCGTTGGCGCGGTGACCACGACAGCGGCTGGTTTCGTGGCCGGAGGCGTGCGCGACGGCTTGGGGCGTGCGTTGCGACCGATCGAAATGGGTACGGGACTGTTTGGATACAGCTGGCCCGCGATGCTCGGGTTGCTCGTCGCGACAGCCTCGATTGGCATCGTCTCGGCCGCGGGAACGGCATGGGTTCTGCGACGACCGATCGGCCGCTCGACGCTCACAGTCGCAGGGGTCGGATCAGCGTTCTTTTGCCTCGCCGCTCTGTTCTTCGCGACCGGTCACCGGTGGGACTGGCCCCTCCAGGATCTCGTTGAGCGGCTTGGCCGCTCAAGCCCGATACCGATCCCCACCTTCAACGCGTTGCGGACAGTTGCCGCCAACGCGGCTGTCTGGATTGGATATGCGTTCGCAATCGCGCGATGCCTTTCACGTGTGCCAGACATACTGGGCGCGCCCGTATGGCGTCCGGCGCTCGTTGCCGGCATCGCGGCGACTGTGTCGGCCCTCGGCACGCCCATGGAGTCATCCGTCACCCGTTCCTACGTCGGTTCCGCAATCTTGATCGCCTCCGTCACTATGCTCACCGGCCGCGCCGAACGCAGGGCTTACATCATGGCGGCCATCGGCACCGGACTGCTCGCGGACGGGCTTGCGGGTCTGCTCGAATATGAAATGAAATGGCTGGCACCGGTACTGGCCATTCCTGCATTGTTCGTAGTCCAGGCGGGCTTCACACGGCCGCGGTCCGTCGCCGCCTGGTTCACGGACGCCATGCTGGTATTTGCCACGGTTCTGGCATCGCCGTTCCTTCAGCGGCCGCTCCTGCGGGTTGCGGACACAATCACACTCACCCCCGAGGCCATCCTCGTCGCTTGGATTCTCGCCGCCGGCGTGCTTGGGTGTCGATGGACGAGTCGGAAGGAACTCGACCGACGCCCACACCTCGCCGACCGGTTTGCCACCCGTGCTTGGGCCGTTGGGCCGGCATCTACTTCCTCTCAACAAGGCCGCCAGGAGCCGCACCCATGACAAGCGTTGAATCGTCGCAGCGTTATCCCGCGCTCTTGGAGGTTCCGAGCAAGGAACTGCATCCTCTCGGCTCGGCAACGGAGTTCGTCGTTGGCCGCAGCCAGGACGTCGACCTGCCCGTACTCGACACCTCGGTGTCGCGCCGCCACTTCCGCATTCGGCGCCGGGGCGAGGCGTTCGTTGTCGAGCCACTCACGGAGACGAACCCGCTACTCTGCGACGGCCGCCGGGTCTCGGGGGAGTTTCCCCTTGTCCACGGCACGAGGCTTCGAGCCGGTACAGTGGAGTTCATTTACCTGACGGCTGAATTGGACGTCAAAGCATCCAAGGGGAGCGGTGGACAGCTCCTTGATTCCGGCCAGACGATCCTTCATTCTCCGCCGCCCAGGCACGATGAGACCGTCTTCCAGCCGGCGGGCGCAGTGCCAGCAAAAGCAATCGCCCCGGACACCGCCTTCTCGCTTGGCGACTCGGCCATCATCGGCCGCGACAAGGATCGGGCGAGCGTGTGCCTGCCACACTCGCTGGTGTCACGGCTTCACGCGCAGGTGACGAAGGGGAGCGGCGGTGGCTACATCATCACCGATCTGAATAGTGCGAACGGCACGTTCGTCAACGGCGAGCGTATCAACGTGCCTCGCAAGTTGGATCGGGGCGACCGGATCATGATCGGCCCCTACGTCATCTATTTCGACGGCACGAGCCTCGCATCTCACTCCCGTACAGGCAACATTCAGCTCGTTTGCCGGGGTCTTAGTCGTACCGTTCGCAACCACGCCACGCGAGAGCCGATGAAGATTCTCGATGACGTGAGCCTCGTGATCCGACCACGGGAGTTCGTCTGCCTGCTCGGGCCGAGCGGCTCGGGAAAGTCGACACTCCTGTCAGCGCTCAGCGCAAGGGTGCCGGCTGATGCGGGGAGCGTCTCCATCGACGGTGACGATCTCTACGAGAACTTCGACGCCCTCAAGCAAAATATCGCGGTCGTCCCACAAAAGGATGTTCTCCACGAGTTGCTTCCCGTTCGCACCGCGCTCACCTACACGGCCCGTCTTCGACTGCCGCCGGACACCGCGACGGCCGAGGTCGAGACGCTCGTCGACGATCTGCTCGCCACAGTGGGCCTTACGTCCCGGCGCGACACGGTCATCCGGCACCTCAGTGGCGGCCAAGTGAAGCGTGCGAGCCTCGCCAACGAAATCGTCAACCGGCCCGGCCTACTGTTCCTTGACGAGGTGACATCCGGCCTCGACGAACAGACCGACGCTGACATGATGAAGCTGTTCCGGACCATCGCCGAGGATGGTAAGACGGTGGTCTGCATCACCCACAGCCTCGCCAATGTCGAGGCCTCCTGCCATCGAGTTGTGATTCTCACCGAAGGGGGCAAGTTGGCCTTCGCCGGACCGACGGCGGAGGCACTCTCATACTTCGGCATCCCCCGGCTGGGCGACATTTACACGAAGCTCAAAGAAAAGCCGGCGGAGGAGTGGCAGCTAGCATTTCGCAAGCACCCGCTCTACAGCGAGAACGTCGCTACCCCGGCGTCTCCTGCGTCCTCAAAGGGCCCTGCGGGACGGAAGCCGCCCGCGTTTGGCGAGCGGCTCGCCGCCTTCCGGCGGCAGACCATGCTGCTGACGTCGCGTTACCTGCGCGTCACTCTGGCCGACAGGCCTGCGTTGATCATGATGCTCGGACAGTGCCTGATAGTGGCTCTGTCGCTCGTGATGCTCTTTGGCGACATCAGCGACGACATCGGCCCGAAGTCGGCATCGCTGCTTTTCCTGCTCGGGGTGACGTCCTTCTGGTTCGGTTGCAATAACTCTGCCAAGGAGATTGTCAAGGAATGGACAATCTTCACCCGTGAACGCGACGTGAATCTCATAGTCGGAAGCTACTACGCCTCCAAGGGAATTCTTTTGGGGGGTGCGACACTCCTGCAAATCCTGCTGCTGTTCACAATCGCAAAATTCGGTACCGGCCTTCCCGGAACCGGACTCGGACAACTGGTCATGCTCTCGACACTCAGCACGGCTGGAGTGGCGGTCGGGCTTTTGGTCTCGGCCCTTGCCAAGAACACAGACGTGGCCGCCACCATCGTGCCGATGGTGCTCATTCCGCAGATAGTGCTCGCGGGTGCCATCGTGCCCGTCGAGAGGTTTTCCAAGTTCATCGCTGCCAATTTCGTGACTACCTACTGGGGTTACGGCGGCCTCGTCCGCAGCCTAGACAAAGACGTCGCCAACCTCATACTGCAATCGGACGACTGGTCAGGCATTTGGGCATGGATCGTCGTTGCCTGCCACGCCATACTGTTCGTGGCAATTGGTGTGGCGGCCCTGCTCGGCCGCGATAGGCGCAACAACGTCTACGGCCGAGCGATCGATCGGTGGATCGCCCACGTCCGCAAACACGGAAACCGTGAAACGGCCTCGACGACGCCCGCCGCGTCGTAATTTCCGACCTCTCCATACTTTTACATAGGAGCGAGTGATGTCGACAAAGCCAGTACTCCAACGCCCGAGAATCGTCCTGGCGGGGGCCGGGCTCATTCTCGCCCTCGTATTCTTCGGTTGGCTGGCCTCGCATCGCCGCGGCGATACCCACGTGGACCGCAGCCCCCCGGTGATCGTTCCCGAGCCGACCGATGTGGCCGCAAAGCCATCGCCCCCCCAAGGTCGCAAGTCGGCGGAGGAGGGCGGCCCACCCCGTGACACGCCGCAACGAGACGACCCGCTAAGTACGCTGTTCGGTGCCGCTCTGCGGGTCGCGGATAAGGCTGGCCAGGTGGCGATTGGCAACGCGGACGACGCATCGGTGATGGAATTGATCGAAGCCACCGCCGACGGCATGCGGGAAGGGCTCAATGCGGCCGACGACTTGCTGCCCAGGCTCGATCCAGACGTCGCGAAGGAGTTTGGCAACGCCTTCCGTTCTTCAGTGCTCTCTGATCACACGCGCATCGTCGACCGGCGATTGATCGGACTTGTGATGCCGGTGTGGGATGAGGTGGTGCTCGCCTCGCGGGAGAGGCCGGGCAGCCTGACGATCACCCTCGTCGACAACCCGGACGTCAATGCGTTTGCCTTTGTGGGTCGCAACGTTGTCGTGAACCGGGGCTTCATCGATTTCGCCGTGGAATGCTCGCGGACGAAGGACGTGATCCGCTTCGTTCTGGCCCACGAGTTAGGACACATAATCTGCGGGCACACAGACAGACTATTTCGACGCATGGTGGCTGCCGATCAGATCGTGCCGGGCGCGGGTGTGGCTCCCGCAATCATCGAAAGCATCGTGAAGCAGACGCCGATCAGTCAGGCTGCGGAACGGGAGGCAGATTGTTTCGCACGGCGGATGCATTTAGACAACGGCTGGACACTCGATGGCGGCAGGGAATTCTTTACGCGCGTGCAGCGAATGAAGGGGCGACCTTCCTCGAGTTCGGCCATAGAGAGCCTCCTGGGATCGCACCCCGACGAAAGCCGACGGTTGCAGTTGCTCGAAACCGGCTCAGGGTGCGGCGAGTAGGTGTGAAGACTCTGTTCATCGAGCCTGGCTCACCGTTGGAGCAGCTCGTCTCGAAGCAATACAAAAGAAGCTCTCGATGTAGCCATTCTCCCTATGGTGAGCAATGGCTCGATAAACAAAGTTTTCACACCAACACGACCCAGCCATTCACGGACGCTCTTGGCCGTGAACTCTCGCGAGAGTCACTGCGGATGTGCTCCGGCACACCTCTGTGGACGAACAGGTCAATAGAGCCGCTCGAGCACATCCTCGCTGGTGAGCCGCTTGGCGACATCGATCGCCAAGCACTCCCGAGTAAATTCGTCCACGAAAAGTCATCATTCGAATAGGACTTCCATCGGAGGTACGATCGGCCACGAAGTCGTAACTCCATACATGATTGCGACGATTCGAACGTAGCCGAACGCAC
>JAPLNQ010000221.1 GCA_026401075.1 Planctomycetia bacterium | reverse complement strand
CACTTTGAGCAGCTCATATCGGCGTTGGAATCTCTGCTGACGGCGCCGGTCGGATATGGGCCGCATCGATCCCGACCCGTCGGCGAGTGACGATCAAGCACTCACGGGCACGAAAAATGACTTGGTCCACGGCCTGCTAGACTACGATGAAGCCGGTGTGCCGCTGGCGGTGGGCCGGCATGGCGAACGGCGGCAGCACGACATCGGACACGCAGAGGCTCGTCTTGGAAGACTCGCTCCTCACAAGGATCGCCGACGGAGACCAGTCGGCCGTGCCGGAGTGCATCTCCCGGTATGGCGGACTGATCTGGACGCTCGCGCGGCGTCGGCTGGCGAACCGGGAGGATGCTGAGGATGTCGTGCAGGAGATATTCGTCGATTTGTGGAGGTCTGCGGACCGGTTCGACCCGCTCGTTGCCGAGGAGATCACTTTCGTGGCGATGATCGCTAGACGACGCGTCATCGACAGGCTCCGCCAGCGGTCGGTGCTGCCGCAGGCAGTCTCGATCAACGACGTGGGCGTGTCCGATGCGGTCGATGGAGCGGGCTGTGAGACGGTGGGCCAGCGGCTCGAGCTTGGCGAAGAGGCTCGGATCGCCGACGAGCATCTCCAGCGGCTCAAGCCCGAAGAGCAGAAGATGCTTCGGCTTTCGATCTACGACAACCTCTCGCATGCGGCGATCGCCGAACAGACAGGCTTCCCTCTGGGCACGGTCAAGTCGCACATTCGACGCGGACTCGACAGCCTGCGTCGCACGCTGGCTGGTCGCCGACGGGATGCCTTCGAAGCAGCCGGCCACGGGCGGGCGACCACTGAAAGGAGCACGCGATGAGCGGCTTCGACAACGAACACGACAATGCCTCCTGGGCATCGGCCCCCGGAAGCGGCCCGAGCGACTGGGAGTTCGCCGCCGCGGCGGTCGAACTGGCGCTGGTCCGCCGCGCCGGCAGGGCACCGGCGCACCTGCCGCGGGTCACCGCCGTCGAGACCAGGCCGACACCGAAGTCTGTGGGCGGCCAGTCTGCCGGTCGGTCTTGGCTCGCGGCGGCCGGTTGGTGGACGGCGGCCTGTCTCGCCGGTGTGCTTGCCTGGCAGTGGAGTGGGGCGTCGCGGATCGCGGCACCGCCGAGCGGCGACGGGAAGCCGCCGGTGCTGGCGGAACTGCGCGGCAAGCTGCTGGACGAGGATCCCGAGGCGGTGACGGTCGCTTGGAAAAAGGCGGGCGACGATGCGGCGATCGTCGCCGGCGAGGCCGACCTGGAAGCGGTGGGAGCCTTGGGCGACGTCGTCTGGAGTTCCGCACGCCAGCAGGGCTACATGCGGTTTCGGGGCCTGGCAGCCAACGATCCGACCATGGCTCAGTATCAACTCTGGATCTTCGATGCGGAGCGCGACGAGGCCTATCCCGTGGATGGCGGTGTGTTCGACGTGCCGGCGGCCGGCGGCGATGTGGTCGTCAGGATCGACCCGCGGCTCCGGGTGAGCCGGGCCACGGCATTCGCGATCACTGTCGAGAAGCCCGGCGGCGTGGTCGTCTCCAGCCGCAAGCGGCTGCCGCTGCTGGCAGCGGTGCCATGATCCGTCGATGATGACGACGCTCAGGCTGCTGTCGCTGGCAGCGAGAGCAGGACCAGCACGCCAAACAGCGTCGCCAGGATCGCACCCACGGTGACCTTCGCGGGATTGCCCCCCGCTCGACGCGGGCGGCCCTCACTGGCACTGCCATCACACGGGATCCGCCGCCAGCAGCCGTCGAGCCGCCGCCAATAGCAGCAAAAACAGGCCAAAAAGAGCTGTTCTGACCGATTTTTGGGAGCATTCCGAAACCCCCTCGCGGACTGCAGAATCGGAGGATTCGCCGTATTGCTATGCCTGAAGTGATACCGGCCTGTGGGTTTTTTGCTTATTTTTGCGGTATTTTTCTCGGTGCTTGACGCTGCCGCGAGGTTCGGCTAATTTTCCTTGAAGTGCCAGCCGATGCCATTGAACCGTGCGTTTGATGTCGTCGGTGGTCAGTTTCGCCGTTTAGGACGTGATCTTGCCGTGGGTTGAGGCCCGCTCCGAGTATTCGGAACGAACCTCTGTCCATGGCGATGCCCAAGGATGTGCCCAGTGATGGGTGTTTTCCTTGAAGCGACAGGGTCACGAGCCGACGGTGCTTGATGCACTGCCGGCTCGTTTTGTTCTTTGACAATTTGGTCGTGGTAATTGGCATCTTGAAAGAATGCTGATGGACGCCGTCTCAAGCGGCTTTCGGAGGCGTTCTCCCAAGGCTCACGAAAGCGTTTTGTAAAGCAATTTGCAGGGCGTTGTTCGTGAAAAGAGCGAGGAAGTACCTCACCTTCTCGTTGTCTTCGCAATGAGACAACGCAGAGTTGAGGGTAATCGTAATGCCCTGAGTGGCTGGCGCGCTTGCCAGCTGCAGCTCAGGGCTTAGCGAAACGACTCGAATCAAAATGTCTCCGGAGTCAGTAGGTCAGCAATGGCTTCCTGGTTTCGCGAGCACTCGATTCGGGTGGTCAAGCTATTAAGGGCGCATGGGGGATGTCTAGGCGTTAGGAGGCTTTGAAGGGCGCGGAAGACTGCGATAAGCCCGGGGTAACCGTCAAACAGGTGATGATCCCGGGATTCCTGAACAGACTGCAACTGAATACATAGGTTGCAGTAGCGAACGCGGAGAACTGAAACATCTCAGTATCCGCAGGAAAAGAAAGAAAAATCGATTTCCTCAGTAGCGGCGAGCGAAAGGGAAACAGCCCAAACCGCGGTGGTTTCCACTGCGGGGTTGTAGGGCCCTCCACCGGAG
>JAPLNQ010000051.1 GCA_026401075.1 Planctomycetia bacterium | reverse complement strand
TCTGCGACGCGAATTCGGTGCCGCGGCGGATTTCAAGTTGGTAGCTGCCCTGCAGACTCTGCGTGGGGACGGTCGGCGACGGGCCTGGCGTGCCTGCCGCGAAGAAGTCGGTCTGGCCGGCGACGGCGCCGGTGATCATCTCGCCTCGCTCGGCGAAACCGACCATGAGGTCGTCGACGTAGAAGCCCTCGTAGCCGTTGTTCTGGCCGCGGGTGGGCTCGTCGAAGTCGCCGGCAATGCCTGCGACGCCGTTGATCCTATTGATCAGGTTGCCGCTGGCATCACGCTGCGTCGCGTCCATCTCGCCGGCGGTGCTGAAGTCGAATCGCAGGCGGAGGTCGGCCTGGTTGGCATAGCCGCCCAGGTCGATCCGGGCCTGCCGCCACGAACCGCTGTTGAACAGCTGCTGGACGTTCTGGTTCGAGTTGGTCGACATGTTGGCCGACACGGAGGTGAACGTTGGCAGTTCGGCATCCGATTTGTCCACGGCGGAGCGAGTCGTGTCGTTGGTCGCTACGACGGTCCATGTCACGCCGCCGTCCTTCGAGATGAAGGCCCGCGCGCTGTCCACCATGCCACCTTTGTCGGTGCCTGCGGTGTTGGCTTCGGTCTGCAACCAGTAGTTGAAATAGAGCGTCGGCCTGTCGGCGTTTTGGTAGCCCGCGAGGCTGAAGGAATTGGTTGTCAGGCTGCCATAGGCGCCGCCCGGCAGGTTGTAGCTGTTTGCAATCGTCGCGTTTGAGGAGAGATCCTGCTGCCAGGCGCCATCCTGAACACCGTACTGGCCGTCCTCGGACTGGTAATTGAGGTACCCTGCCCCATACCCCTCGAGACCGAAGTGCATGCTGATGCCGCCCGCGGACTCGGCGTTCTCAATAGCGTTGCCCTGTCCATCGGTGACCGTCTGCAGGGCGGCACCGTCCCGTGTGTTGTCGGGAGCGACATTGATGCCGTGGCCGGCGTCGCCTCCCCGTGTGGCCGTGGTATGCCAGAGGTTGATGTCGAGTGGCGAGAAGGCGAGGCCCGTGGCACCGAAGACGCCGGTGGAAATGTGGTACGCATCGGCGACACCGCTCCCGGTGCTGTCGAACACCTGCAGGAGGGTGGCGGTAGCGGGAGCACCGGCCGTGACCGAGAAGGCCCGCAGCCTGCCGGCACTGTCGATCGCAAACAGCGAGTCTTTCAGCGCCCCGTTGTAGAGATTCTGGGGGCCGAGCGCGAGTCCGCCGAACCGCACGGCGCTGCCCGTGGCGTCTTGGTCGCCGTTTCCATCAACCAGCAGCGGGTCAGCGAACCCAGGCGTCGAGGGATCGAGGTCAACCAGCGTGGCAACGCCGTTGAAAGTGTTGATCGTGAACAGATAGCCATGGGTGTCGACGCCATAAAGCTGGCCATTCATGAACTGCATGCCGGTGACAACGCCGAGGAGGTTGGTGCCCGGAACCTGAATGGTATTTCCCTTGCGGCCCCACGGCTGCCCCGCGACGGCGGCGGCGGAGCCATTGGCCGGATTCGCCTGGTAGAGCCGTGAGCCGGTGCCGGTGTTGACCGAGTAGAAGAGGTTGTCATACGTGGTAGTTCCGGTCCGCCCCCAGGCGATAGCATCGACAGCGTCGGTGGTGAGGGCGTCGGGGGAACCTGTGAAGCTGTAGGTGATCGTCGCCAGACTGACGCTGGCCGTCTTGGCGGTGCGGCTCCAGACGATGGAAAGCTGACCCGACCCGGCGTTGACATTGCTGATGCCACTCTGTGGCTGCGGCAGGCCGGCCGGGTTGCCACCGATGGCATTGAACGTGATCACACCGTTCACGCCGGCCGTGAACGTCCACGTGGCCGACCCGAGAACGCCGTCCGTGTAATTGATCGTTCCGGCCGTAATCGCCGTGATGCCGGTCTTCGCCAGCGCGAACGTGGTGTTGACGACGGCTCCACCCTGCTGAGGAGAAAGGTTCGTTTCCGTGTTGCTGGTGCTCGTCGGCACATCGGGAATCGAGTCGTTGCCAAACGTCGTCAGCGCACCGGTGCCGGCATCGACCTGGCTGACCTGGCCGGCGGTGTTGGCCGCGCCGGAGAGCCCACGGTAGCTGTAGAGCTTTCCGTCCGAACGCATGGCGAGGTCGCTGAGGTTTGTCGTCCCGCCATACGTCTCCTTGATCGTCGTCTCGACGCCGCCACGCATGGCATCGACGGTCTGCAGGCTGTCGCTCGTGGCCACGAAGAGCGTGACGTCACTGAGCGTGAACGGCGTGACATGCGCCGAGAGGCTCAGCGAGCTGGCGATGTCGATCAGCGGCCCGGCGGTCGTGGGAGCGACGGTCGCACTGATGGCCTTGGTGCCGGTCGTGTAGCCCGTGAAGCCGATGTGGTCCTCGACGACTCGGTCGACTGAATTGATCGGCTCCATCCGGATCAGCGTGTTGCTCGCAGCGCTCTTGAACGTGGCGTTGAGCTGCGAGGGGAGTTGCTCGTTGCTCGACACGGCGACGTAGTATCGCAGCTGCTTTGTCGGGTCTGGCGGCGTGCCCGTGCCGCCCGATTCGCCGCCGGCGGTGCCGGTCGGATTGCCAGCCGGCAGCTGTGCCGAACCGATGAACGGATCGAGCTTGCCGAACGAGCCGGCAGCCAGATTGTCGGCATCGCTGCCCTGGCCGGCACCCGGCTGGTCGGAGGCCACATTCGAGTCGCGACCCCCAAAAATCAGCTTGCCGGTCGAGTCAAACACCCAGAGGCTCAGGTCGCCGCGGAAGCCGTCTCCGTAGTCGAGGTCGATCATCGTGGCCCAGCTCTTCAGGCCGCTGCTCAAGCCGCCGATGACCTGGATCTGCTCGTAGTTGAGGGCGAACGTGTACCAGTCGACGTCGTTCTGGCCGCTGATGTTGCCGGCGATGCTGATCGTGTTGTGGTCGGTCTGGAGCAGGTTGCCCACGTACTGGGCAGTGCCGAAGGCGCTGTTTGCGTCGGTAGCGTTTTCACCATTCTCGCCGGTGAGTAGCGAGTTGTGCGGCAGACCCTGCACGTCGATGCCGATCGTGGGATAGCGGATGTCGGCATACCGCACGGTGGAGCCGGGCTTCTCGTCCTGCTGGCGGAGGCGGATCCGCAGCTCGTAGGCACCGCTCGTCGCGCCGCTGGCAACTTTGGTCGGGTCGGCGAGATCGGTCTCATACTGAGTCTTTGTGGTCGTCGAGTCGTACCGCGGCTGGCTGCGAACGCGAACGTAATACTGCGCCTGCGTGCCGGAGGGCTGGCCGGCCAACGGCAGCACGACCCGCATCCCCGCATCCCGCGGGTTGGTCGTGTAGAAGTCGCCGCCCCGCCAGGCATCCTTTTGCATGTCGAGAGCGACGCCGACCGTCGCAGGAGAAAGAGCGGCGTCGGACTGGCTGTCGGCCGACCGGGCCAGCACGTTGCCATTGGCATCGAGCAGTTCCACCATCGAGTCGAGCGACGTGCTTGTCTTGTCGAGGTCGATCCAGACCTCGCTGCCGGCATAGCCCACGAAGCTGTAGACGTCGACGTCGGACGAGGAATCGACCGCCACGTGGCCGTGCACCTCGAAGCCGAGTCTGCGGTTGTCATCGCCGCTCTTTTCCTGCGCTGAGTCCCATGTATTGGTGCCGGTGGCAAAATTCGGCGCGAGCACGCCGAGCACCTGCGCGTCCGAGGGAGTGGCATTTGTGTCGAGGCCGCCCGTCTGGGCCTTTTCGAATTCCTGGACGATCGAGACGTTGCGGTCGTTGGAAAGGGGCAGGAACTTCAGGCTCCGCCAGTCGCCGGCCGACGGCGTCGACGCGGAACCATCGGAATTCGTGTCCTTCGTCGGCAGGCCGAGCGCATCGAGGCTGGCGCCGACCGAATCGTCCTTCAGCGACGTGATGATCACCGGATACCCGGGCTGGCCGATCACCTGCACGGTGCCCCCGATCCGGTCGTTGATGTCAAGGCCGTAACCGGCCGCTGTGAACCCGGCGTTTGCGCCGGCCATCTTCACCACGAGGCTGGCATCGGGGGCGCTAACGAGCCGCACGCCGGTGGCCGTGTGGAAGTTCTGAACGATGATCTCGTTTTGCAGCACGTAGACGATGTCGGTGTCGTCCCAGGCGCTCTCCACCGTGATCTCCTCACCCCGGACCTGCATGCCGCCGATGGCGCCGCCGGCGGGCCGACCGGCAGCCGCATTGACCGTGTAGGAGATGCGGATGTCGCGTACGAGCGGGCCGAGGTTGCCGTCGTACCGCGCGTCGCGGTCGATGGCGCCCGTGCTACGGCCCGGATCGGGCCGCGCAACGTCCGTCAGCGCATTCGCGTTGATGCTCACAATCGCGCCGAGGTTGTCGCGGAAGTCATTCCCCTCGATCACGGGCTGCGCGCCGCGGACGAAGATCGTGGAGGCCACATTCGCGCCCCGGCCGACGCGGTTCGAGCTGGACGTGCCGGCGGCATTGTTTTCAAGCCGGCTGTGGGCCAACCGCAGGTCGCCCTGATGCACCTCAATGGCGTTGAACTGGTCGAAGCCGCCCTCGATCGGCGTCTGGCCGCCGCCGAACCCAATATAAGCATGGTCAATACTTGCCTTCGCTCCGGCATTGATCACGATGCCACCCCAGTCGCCCGCCGCCCGCGCATCGGGCAGGTTGGCGTGGGTGAGGAACGTGCCACCGGCACCAAACCGGTTGTCGCCGACGCTCGTGAAGATCACGGGCTTGCCGGCGGTTCCCTCAGCGATCAGCTGTGCCGTGCCCCGCTCCAACTCGATACGCGAACCCTGCATTTTCACGATCACGCCCGGATCGACTGCCAGCCGACCGCTACGGCGGGCGAATCCGACACCATTGGGATCGAAGAACGAGAGCCCCACACCCACCGCCGTGGCCGTGGGCCGGGCGGAGAGCGTGATGGATGTGGGCCCGTCGATGCTCGCGATCGTTGTGCCCCCGAGGATGCCGGCTCCTTGAACCGGCATGCCAGCCCGAAGGTCGGAGGTCTTGGCCAGATTCGTCACCTGGAACGAGGCGGCGCTCGTGGAGCCGCTGCGGTCCAGCCGGTCGATGTAGCCGCCAACGCCGCCGTCGATGAGCAGGTTTTCCTGCAGCACGTAGACAATGTCAGTGCTCTTGAACCGGGCCGGGACGTCGAGCTTGTCTACAGCACTGCCGAAATTCGTGCGGATGTTCACGAACAGGCCGTTGATCGAGTTATTGAGCAGCGTGTTACCGCGGATTTCCGGTCCGGTGCGGCCGTCGCTTTCCTCGAAGCTGTTGGGGTCGGCGGCGATGCCGGCACCGGCGCTGTTGGTGATCGTGTTGAACGCGAGCGTCGGCCGCGTGCTCTCCAGTTGGATCGGCGCGTAGGAGCCGAGTTGGGAATCCACGAGCACCTGGCCACCGCCGTAGGTGATCGTGGCCTCACTCACGCTGTTCAAAAACACCTTCTTGGTGGGAGAGTCGGAGTCGGCACGCATGACGAGGCCGCCCCACTGGCCACCCACCACCGCCGGGCCCACACCATCGGAATTTCCGCCCACACTGTCGTCGTGGTAGGAGGTGAACGTCACGTTGTTGGTGGGCGTGCCAAGCACCTGCAGTGCGGCCGAGGCACGCGACGAGATCGACGAGGATGAGGTGCCAACGTCGAGGATGGCGGCGCGGAACTTCAGAATCGCGCCCTCGTCGATCATCACCGTCACGCCCTTTGGCACGTTGAACGTCTTGCCGTCGGCGAGTGCCGCACCCTGCAGGTTGGTACCGATGAGGTACGGCAGATTGGTGCCGTTGCCGACAATGCGGATGACCGTCCTGGAACCGATGTTGGTGATCGCAGACTGGATCGTGTTGTAGGGCGTGGCCAGCGAGCCGTTGCCGCCGTTCGCCGCAGCCTTGTCGACGTAGACCGTGTTGGCCGCCGACGCCGTGGTGAACCAAAAGTTGAAGCCGCCGCCCGCCACGCCATCGCGATCGCCGTCGAGCGTCGTACCCGAGGTGTCCACGATCGTGGTGGCCGCCGTGCTCGTTGGGTCGAAGCCCAGCTTCAGCTGGTAGGCGCCGTCGGTGCGGCCGCCGTAGCCGCTGTCGCTCACGCTGGGGTCGAATGCCGTGTTGCCGGTGCTCGAAACGGCCAGGAAATAGGTGCCAGCCGTGACGTCGAGGCCGACGAACGAATCGCGGCCAAAGGAGTCGTCGTTGCGGGCGATCATCGTGCGAACCGGCTGGCCGTTGACGATGTCCTCGCGGTAGAGCGTGATAACACTGTCGAGTGCGCTCGCGACGAGCTGTCCCGGACGGGCGATGATTGTCTCGGCCGTCAGCTTCCCCGGATTGCTGAGCGTGAACGTGTAGAGGTCCACGTCGGAGCCGTTGGTCGGAAAATACTGGATGAGCTGCTCGGTGTCGTAGTCGCCGGGGAAGACGGCCTCGCCCGTCAGGCCGCCGCCCATGATCGATGGCAGGTCGTAGGAGTGGGCGAGCCCCAGCATGTGGCCGATCTCGTGCATCGCCACCGTGAACCAGCTGCCGCCATATTCGCTCGAGCCCCAGTCGAGATTCGAATTCATGATCGCGGCGCTGCCGGCGATGCCGGCAACGGCCGTCGGAGGGACGGTTGGCGACGCGGCCCGCACGTCGCCCGTGGCGACCGTCATTCCCGAGGATTCCGTTTCTTCGAAGCGGACGCCGGTGTAGCGGCTATAGATCTCGAAAACCTCGCGAGCCCGCTGCTTCTGCTCGGGCGTAATCGCGTTGTGGAGGGTGTTGCCCGAGGGATCTCTGCCGTAGACGTCGCGGAAGTTGTATTGCACGACCGGGATGGCGTCCCCTGGCGACGTCGCGAGCGAAAAGTTGCCGTGCTGCGTGAACTGCACCGGGATCTGGCGATGGCCGGGCTCATCGACCGAGCCGGGCTGAACCGGGTAATTGAGACTGCCCGCCGGCGTGAAGACCGTGCGACCAGCGCCGCTGATCACAGCCGTGACGGTGGCGCCGCCAAGCGTGAGCGCTCCCAGGCTGGCAGCGCTGGCGAAACTCGAGTTGTCATCGGTAAAGTCCACGCCCTCCCGCTTCACG
The DNA here is from genome assembly GCA_026401075.1 of Planctomycetia bacterium. Lineage (GTDB taxonomy): Bacteria > Planctomycetota > Planctomycetia > Pirellulales > UBA1268 > CAMCQY01. The sequence continues at coordinate 3,686 of JAPLNQ010000051.1, read as the reverse complement.
GCCGGGGCCACGACCGGTGCCTGCGCGTCGCCGATCTGCAGCCGGTAGAGCTTGTCGTCGGCAATGGCGGCAAATGACAGCACGGCCTTGCCGGTGGCCGCGTCATAGGTGACGGAGGCGGGATTGAGGGCGGCGATGGGCTTGTCGTTGCCGGTGGCGGGATCCACCTCGAACAACTGGTAGGAATTTACCGCCGTCGCCGAGGCCTGGCTGAGCGGATCTTCCTTGTTGAAGTAGACGACGATCGAGTTGCGGTCTTGCGACAGGCTGCTCCCGCTGCGGGTTATGGGCTGCGGCACGGCCGACACGACGAACGCCCCGAGGTCGAGCCGGAAGTCGATCGTCGCCGAGTTGCCGTTGCGGAACAGTTCGCCGGGCGCGGCGCCCAGGGCCGTCGTCTTGAGGCTGCCGCCAATCTCGATCCGATAGCTGTCGTCTGGCAGCGTGTCCTTGAAGCGGATCACCACCTGATTCTGGTTCGGCGCGTCGTCAACGAGCAGGCTGCCCGGATCGATGGTGAAATCCAGCTTCGTGCCACCGGCACCAAAGAGATCCCCAGCGCCGCCGCTACGGTAGACCTTGATGTTGCTCGCGATGGTGGCCGGATCGATCTGCACGCCCGGACTGAAGCGGAGCGTCAGCGTCTGCGGTGCCTCGTGCAGCGCATCCGCGGTCTGCCCCGAGACGAAGAACGGCGTCGCACTGTTGGCGTAGGCCGACACGACGTCGAACGCCATCACGCGGCGTTCCTCGAGTTTCTCCACGTGTTGATTGCCGGCAGTCCCTGCCCTTTCGCTCCGCCGCCTCCGCGACGTCATCGGCCGCCGTGCGATCCGCTTGGAATGCTGCGACGCGAACACTTTGTTTACCGAGGCCAACCAGGACGACTCGAACATGGGGACCGCCAGCGTTTAGGAAGAGGAAGAGGTGGGACGAAGGCAACGACCATGGGTAAGAAACGGCATGCAGACGGCAAAGTTTTGCTGCGCGTCAATTCTTGCCCATGTTTCGGGGCCGCGATTTTGTCGAGCATTGGCCGCCCCAGGACGTTTTTGCGGGGTGCCGAATGCTTGACTCCCCAGAATACGCGGCTGAAAACCATCTGGTTCGAGCGTATCACAGGATTTTTCGGGTAGCAAAGGAATTGCGCGGCCATGACGCCCCGTCGTGCCGGTCGTGCCGGTCGTGCCGACAGCGCCGCCCCGACCGCCTCCGGCGCCCGGCCCCGGCGGCCCCCTTTCACTCCCTACCCCGCGTTCTCCACGACCTCGCTGCCCCCACCGGCCGTCGCCCGAGCGAAGCGGATGTCGAGCGTCCTTAAATAGGCGTGCAGGCCCGCGTCTTGGATCGGCAAGATGTGGGCCGGGAAGCCCGACTCGTTGTGGTGGGAATGCCACAGGCCCGGCGGCGTCACAAACACCGCATGCGGCTGCCAATCGAACCGCTCGCCGTCCTTGATCCGGCCATCCGGCCCCAGCGTCTTTCCCACGAGCGTGTAACAGCCCGGCTTCGCATCGACGACCAGATCGACCGCCACCGACTGGTGCCGGTGCGGTGCCTGCACCGCGCCGACCGGCAGACGGCCAAACATCGCCCAGATCACGTGCGTGATCGTCATCGTCTGGGGGAACAGCTGGTTGCCAAGCAACACACTCAGCCGGTTGGCATGCGCACTGGCGGGATCACGGATCACGGCCTCAAGCGCCTCGTGAATCGATTCCCGCTTGTAGAGCGTCGGCAAAAACTGCCGACGGGTTGCCTCCACGCCCAGGTAGCGCAGGAGCGGTTCGTCGTGCACCCAGTAGACAGCGGCGTCGTCGCCCGCCACGTGCATCGCACGGCTCCCTGCCGGCAGGATGAAGAGGTCGCCCGACTGCCACGCGATCTCCCCGCCGCCGGTCGTCGCCGCGGCATCAGTCTCCACCCGGGTCGTCCCCGTGCCCCGCATCACGAAAAACAGCTGGCTCGTGGCGTTGGCATCGGTGATGATCGCGTCGCCCGGACAAATATGGATGAAGTTGGCACAGAGCCCGGGCGACGTCGCCGGACCGGGACAGCCAAGGATGGAACTCGTGTCGAGCGGAAGCATCCGCGTCATCCCCTGCTCATGAAGCTCAGCCCCGAAGCGGGCCCCGGGAATCGCCCCGAGCGTGCCGTCGGCGATCGGGTTGGAGGCGTAGCGGTAGTCGTGAAACCGGGCCGCCTCCGTCAGCCGATCGGTGGCATCGCGGGCCGTGGATGACTGGAGCATGAGACGAGCCTCCGGGGATTTTTCCATTGAAACCAGTGAAACCACGGAATCGGTAGAATGAACTTCTTCGAATTCTACGGTTGTGGCCATGGAATATCCTCCCCAGTTCTCTCCTCGCATCGTGTCACTCCTGCCGGCCGCCACGGAGATCGTGGCCCGCCTGGGCCTCCGTGAAAATCTCGTCGGTCGGTCGCACGAATGCGACGAGCCGGCCGATGTGGCCAGCCTGCCCGCCCTGACGGCCGCCCGCATCGATGCCGCAGCCCCGAGCCGCGCGATCCATGAACAGGTGACGGAGGTGGGCCGGGCACTGGGCGTGCTGTCGTCGCAGGCCCCGGCCGGCACAGCCTGCCACACCGGCGCCTCAGCCGCCCTCTTCACGCTCGATGGAGACACGCTCGCTGCGCTCAAGCCTGATCTCATCCTCACGCAGGCCGCGTGCGACGTCTGTGCGATCTCCGCCGCCGACGTGGAGGCCGCGGTGCGGAAGGCGGGAGTGGACACGCGGGTGCTGGCTCTCTCGCCGGCCACGCTCGCCGATCTCTTCTCCGACATCCTCGCCGTCGGTAAGGCGACCGGGCGGCTGGCACAGGCCCGTGAACTCGTGGCCCGGCTCCGCGCGCGGATCGACTCGCTGGCATGCCGCGTGGGAACGCTCCCCGATCGGCCCCGCGTCGCCGTGATCGAGTGGCTCGACCCGCCGATGGCCGCGGGCAACTGGGTGCCGGAGATGGTTCGTCTGGCCGGCGGCGTCGACGTGCTCGGCAAGGCCGACGATCACTCCCACTGGATCACATGGGACGACGTCGCCGCCGCCGATCCCGACGTTGTGATCCTCGTGCCGTGCGGATTCACACTCGACCGCGTGGTCGCCGAGGCTCACTCGGCGGCCGTGCGGCCACACCTCGAGAAGCTGCGGGCCTGCCGCGATGGGAAGGTCTTCGCCATCGACGGCCACCATCTCTTCAACCGCCCCGGCCCACGGCTCATCGATTCACTCGAAGTGCTCGCGGAGATCCTGCACCCCGGCCTGTTTTCATTCGCCGCCACGCGGCGGTTTGCCGTGGCCGCGAGTTTTTAACTTGCGGAATCCAGACCCTCCCCGTGGCCGCGAGTTTTTAACTTGCGGAATCCAAGCCCTCCCCGTGGCCGCGAGTTTTTAACTTGCGGAATCCAAGCCCTCGATTCAACAAGATAAAATCTTGTCGCCACGAAGAGCACGGTCTCGCCAGGTCGCCACGATGGGCATTCGCGTCTACCGCAGATCCTCCGGCTTGACGCCCTTCTTGTAGCGGTTGTTTCCAAACGGCAGCGGCTCGAAGGTGCCCACGATGCTGACGTCCGACACTGATGCGATCTGTTTCTCCAGGCCGACCGCCCAGTAGCAGGCGTTCACGAGCATCCGCCGGACCCCCTCGCTGGCGAGGTCGGTCGC